>NZ_CP099400.1:0-300000 GCF_024721175.1 Rhizobium sp. Pop5
GTGCGGATCGAGCGGCATGCGAACCAGCTTTCGCGGCAACTGAAGCTCCTCCGCGACAAGCTGTTTCCGCCGCTTTCACAGAAGACGCTGCGTACCTTCTCTTCCGGCGAAGCCGCCCAGATGATCGGCGTATCCGATGGCTATCTTCGTCAGCTTTCGCTGGATGGCAAGGGTCCGCAGCCGGAACTTTCTCAAAATGGCCGGCGCTCCTACACGCTTGGTCAGATCAATGAATTGCGGCATTACATGGCGAAGCTCAAGCCGAAGGATGCTCTCTCCTATCTTCCTTGGCGGCGCCCCGGCGAAAAGCTGCAGACGGTTGCCGTCACCAACTTCAAGGGCGGTTCGGCCAAGACCACGACGACACTTTATCTGGCGCAGCATCTGGCGCTGGAGGGGTACCGGGTGCTCGCCATCGATCTCGATCCGCAGGCCTCGCTCTCCTCGATGCTCGGCGTTCAGCCCGAATTCGATCTCTCCGACGGTGATACGCTCTATGGCGCCATCCGCTATGATGCAGGCCGCAAGCCGCTGAAGGACATCGTCCGCAAGACCTATTTCGACGGGCTCGATCTGGTGCCGGGCAATCTTGAACTGATGGAATTCGAGCATGAGACGCCGCGAGCGCTCAATGATCGCCAGAAGCCGGCTGAGCTGTTCTTCCGCCGCGTCGGCGTCGCCATTGCAGAAGTCGAGGCCAACTACGACGTCGTGGTGATCGACTGCCCGCCGCAGCTCGGCTACCTCACGCTCGGTGCCGTCTGTGCCGCAACATCGTTGCTGATCACCGTCCATCCGCAGATGGTTGACGTCGCCTCCATGTCGCAATTTTTGCTGATGACCTCGGATCTGCTCTCCGTCGTGCGCAAGGCCGGCGGCGATCTCCAGCATGACTTCATCAAATATATCGTCACGCGTCATGAACCCTTCGATGCGCCGCAATCGCAGATCGTCGCGCTGCTGCGCAGCTTGTTCGGTGACGACGTGTTGACGGCGACCATTCTGAAATCGACGGCAATCGCCGATGCCGGTCTGACCAAGCAGACGCTCTATGAGATCGAGAAGGGGCAGGTGCGCCGCTCGACCTATGACCGGGCGCTGGAATCGGTCAATGCCGCCAACGGCGAAGTTCTTGCCGGCATTCACAAAGCCTGGGGCCGGACATGAGCAGACGCGATCGCCTGAAAGGTCTCTTCGACGATACGGCACAGGAGTTGGCCGCGGCCAACTATGAGGAACCTTCTTCTCGGGGGGCCGCCGGTCCGGTTCGGACGATGGCGCTGACCCTTGGCCGCATGGAGGAAGAGAGCAGGGCGATGCAGGAGGCCTTGCTCTCCGGCGAACGCATCGTCGAACTCGATCCCGATCTGATCGATTCCTCCTTCGTCCGCGACCGCCTTTCCGATCAACCGCTCGATATGGAAGACGAGTTGGTGCAGTCGATTGCCGAAAATGGTCAGGAAGTGCCGGTCCTCGTCCGTCGCCATCCCGATGACGAGAACCGGTATCAGATCGCTTACGGCCATCGACGCTTGCAGGCCGTCCGGCTGCTCGGGCGCAAGGTGCAGGCGATTGTCCGCAAGCTCGACGATACCGACGTCGTCATCGCCCAGGGCATCGAAAACTCGGCGCGTCGGAACCTTTCCTATATCGAACGAGCCGTCTTTGCACTCAATCTGGAACTCAAGGGTTTTGAGCGGCCCGTTATCATGAAGGCGCTGTCGACCGACAAGACGGAGCTGTCGAAGCTGATATCTGTCGCCAAAGCCATCCCGGCAGATATCGTCAGCACGGTCGGAGCCGCGCCCGGGATCGGGCGACGCAAATGGATGGCGCTCGCCCAAGACTGGAACGGGGGGACGGCCACGCGCCTTGCAAAGCTCGTCGCCTCTGAACGTTTCATGGCGGAAGAGAGTGACAGCCGGTTCGAACTTCTGGTCGCGGAACTCGCCAGGAAAGAGGCGAAGCCCGAAGCCACGGAATATGACTGGAAGCCGAAGAGCGGCGGCAAGATTGCCGGCCGAATCAAAAGCGCCGGCAATTCCTTCACGATCGCGCTGAAGACCGGCGATGCGCCGGATTTCGGCGCTTACATTTCACGCCGTCTCGATGAGCTTTACGAAGCCTATCGGGCCGGCAAGTTGCAAGCAGGAGAGTAGGCCGCAAAAGAAAAAAGCCTCCGAACGTTGCCGTCGCGGAAGCCTTTCTCATATCTGGACAATCTGAGAATCGCACTTCCTCGAATCGCTGTCAAGCTTCTTCGGCATCCTTTTGGGTGGTCAGATTTCTTTTGCCTTGAAAAAAGGTGAGGGACATGGAGCCTCAATATGTATCGACGCCATTTGGGCGGCGATCGATGACGCTTGGCATGCTGGCAAGTCAGGAAAACGCCAGCAAGGTCAATCCGGATGCATCGGTCGACAAGTGGAAGATCTTTCGCGCGCTCTGCGAAGCAAAGGAGATGGTCGGCGTATCCGACCGCGCCTTGGCTGTTCTCAATGCGCTTTTGACCTTCTACCCGAAGAACGAGATTGCCGAGGCCAACGGCTTCGTCGTCTTTCCCTCGAATGAACAGCTGTCGCTGCGCACGCACGGTATGGCCGGCACGACGCTGCGACGGAACCTGGCGATGCTGGTGGAGGCCGGGCTGATCATCCGACGGGATAGTCCGAATGGGAAACGTTTTGCCCGCCGGAATGGCGAGGGCGGACTTGGAGAGGCCTTTGGCTTCAGCCTGGCGCCGCTTCTTGCGCGCGCCCAGGAGATCGAGGCACAGGCGGCCCAGGTGATTGCCGGCAAGCTCGAATGGAAGCGCCTGAGAGAGCGCCTGACGCTTTGCCGGCGCGACATAGCCAAGCTCATCGAAATCGCGCTGGAAGAGGAAATTGCCGGCGAATGGATCGAGATGCAGAAGCATTTCAATCTTCTTTCGGCAAGCCTGCCGCGCCGCCCGTCGGCCGCTGAAATGGAAAGCCTGCTGGCGGATCTCGAAGCATTTCGGGAAATGATCGTCAAGACGCTGGAATTGAAGACGAAAACACAAAAAACAGACGCCAATGACAGCCAAAACGGTCAGCACATACATAATTCAAACCCACACCCCTTATCTGAACTTGAACCAGGCTTCGAAACGAAGCAGGGCGCAAAGCCGGAGGAAGAACCGCAGCGGTGGCGTGAGCCGCCGAAATCCTTCCCCCTTGCCATGGTGCTACAGGCCTGCCCCGAGGTCGTGGCGTATGGGCCGGGCGGTAGGATCGGCAATTGGCGGGATCTGATGACGGCGGCCGTGATCATACGTTCGACTCTTGGCGTCAGCCCCAGTGCCTATCAGGAAGCCTGCGACATTATGGGGCCTGAAAATGCCGCTACGGTGATCGCCTGTATCCTGGAAAGGGGCGGACATATCAACTCGGCAGGCGGCTACCTGCGTGACCTGACGCGGCGGGCGGAGCGCGGTGAGTTCTCGCTCGGGCCGATGCTGATGGCGCTGATGCGCGCAAATGGTCCAGCAGCGAGGAAAACCGGATGAACTGGCGCCAAAAAGCTTCGCGCCAGCTGCGGTGGCTAACGGGAAATGCAGGCAGGCGATCCACCATCGTTAACAGCTTCTCCCGCACTTCGTTGAGAATCGCCGTTGTTCATGTCATAGATGACGGAACAGAACTGCAGCTTTGCTTCCATTTGTGAAAAACCGTAAAGGTTAACAATGCGCTACGATATTGACGGTTCGATGCTGCAAAGCCTGCTTCCGTTCATCACGGCGGCGGAGGATGCGATGGCGCGGCTGGACGAGCGTGTGCTGCGCTCGTCGGTCGGTGAGGGTTTCGCCGAACGCAGCCATTTCTTCGATGCCGCCGGTGCGCTTTGGGTGGCTGGCGAACTCGTGCATGTCGAGGATCTCGTTCTGCACGATGCGCATATGGATAGCCGAGCGCCGAGCCACGAATTGACCATCGCTCATTCGGTGTTGCGGACGCGCCGTCGCATCTGGACCGGCGAACCCGCCTGGGCCCTTGGCGCCTCGGGACTCGCGACGCTGACGGCAACGCTCGGGGTAGGGGAGGGGAGCACACAGGAAACGAAGCGTCCCGACGCTGAAATCGAGACTGTCGAAGATGGCGAGGATGAGGATGGGCCGCTCGCTGCCGAACTGGCGGAAATCGACGCGCTTCTTGCACGCTCGCAGAAGCTTCTCGATATCCACACGGGAAAGGCCTCCGCAGGCGAGACGGCGGCTGTTCCCGCGACGCGGCGAAACGACGATCCGCTCGGCTTGCTCGGCGACGACGAATGGGACGAGGAACAGCGGCTTGCGGAGTGGCGGAGCGTCTTGCCGCTGGCAGAGGCATTGCCACCGGTTCTCGGCGCCGCCATTCTCTTCGAAGCCTGGGAGAAGATCGAGCCGTTGCGGCGTCAGCACTGGCTCGGTGGTCTCCTGGTCGCAAGCCATCTGCGCGCTCGCGGCAAGGTCACCTCGCATCTGTTTTCTTTTTTCGGCGGGCTGAAGCTGGTGCGGCATGAGCGCCGTCGGGCTCGCGACCGCGCCACGCGGCTGCAGGCTTTTCTGGAGGCGATGCATCTGGGTGCCGCGGCCGGCCTGAAGGAGATCGACCGATTGACGCTGGCGCGCACGCAAATGGAGCTGCGCTTTCGCGGTCGCCGCTCGAACAGCAGCCTGCCGGAGCTTGCCGACTTCATCCTGTCGCGGCCGATGGTTTCGGCGGCGATGATCGCCCGCCATCTGCGGATCACCCCGCGCGGCGCGCTGAACCTCGTCAACGACATCGGCATTCGTGAAATCACCGGCCGGGGCCGCTACCGCGCCTGGGGCATCATCTGATGCATGTCGCCCAAAAGTGTACATGCGGTTTTGGGACAACGACATGCATAAAACAAAAACGGCCGGACGTTGGCCCAGCCGTCTCCGTTAAGTGAGCACCCGATCCGCCATCCTGTCACAGACTGCAGACCAGGCGCTCTTGCGCTTCCTTTGCCCCCAGAAGCGCAGTCTTATTCCCGCTCGCCGGTGAAGTTGAGCAGAAGCTGGAAGATGTTGACGAAGTTCAGGTAGAGCGAGAGCGCACCGAAGACGGCGAGCTTCTGATTCGATTCCTGATCGTAGTTTTCCGAATATTGTTCCTTGATGTTCTGCGTGTCGTAGGCGGTGAGGCCGACGAAGACGACGATGCCGATCACCGAGATGGCGAACTGCAGTGCGGACGAGCCGAGGAAGATGTTGACGATGCCGGCGATGATAATGCCGAACAGGCCCATCATCAGGAACGAACCCATCTTGGAAAGGTCACGCTTCGTCGTGTAGCCGTAGAGGCTGATCGCGCCGAACATGGCAGAGGTGATGAAGAAGGTCTGCGCGATGCTCGTCTTGGTGAAGACCAGGAAGACGGAGGCGAGCGACAGGCCCATCACGGCGCAGAAGGCCCAGAAGGTGATTTGCGCGGTGCTGGCCGACATCGACTGGATGCGGAACGAGAAGAAGAAGACGAAGGCGAGCGGCGCCAGCATCACCACCCACTTCAGCTGCGTGCCGAAGAGCGGCACGTAGAGCGCCGGCGTCGAGCCGACCATGAAGGCGACGATGCCTGTTATGACAAGGCCGAGGGCCATATAGTTGTAGACGCGCAGCATATGTTGACGCAGGCCTTCGTCGAAGAGGACCTGGGAGCTGGCGGCAGCGCCGTAGCGGGGATTGATCGGGTTCATACTGATCTCCTCGGTTTGAACTAGTAGAGCGAGCGGGCGAGCTGTTCGGCCGCCTGGTCGAGGTCGATGCCCCTATCGGCGGCGATCAGCGCATAGGCGACCTCGCCGATCTGCCAATAGGCGGCTTCCGTTTTTTCGAGTGCGACATGGCGGACCGGCTGGACTTCGAAGGCGCCCGGCCGGACGGCGAAAAGCGAAAGTCGCTTTCCATTTGTTTCCTCGATCGCCATCTCGACGCTGGGGCCGAAGTCGGAAGGAAAGATCTGAACGTCGGCGACTTTCCAGTCCTTGGGCAGCTCGGGCATCACGATCGCGGTGGCGGCGCGAATATCGTCAGCGCTGTAGGCGGTCGATGTCTGCGAGGGCATGGATTGGCGCAGCGCCGCGGTCTGATAGGCCCGCACCGCATCCTCGACATAGGTGGGTGCGGGAACGGAAGCCGCGACCTCGGTCGCCGAGAAGGCGCCGAAAGAATTGTGCGCCACCCAGCCGGCGGCGATCAGGACGCCGACGGCGGCAATGCGCTGCATGGTATGGAAGATGCGGCCGTAGGAAAGGCCACGCTCCAGCCGGCGGGCGGCGTCGCGGGTTTCAGGACGGCCGAAGGCGCGTTCGCCGGCGAGCGCCAGGCGCAGCTCGCCCTTCATGCTGAGATCGGCCATGACCTTGGCGGCAGTCGCCGGATTTTCCGAAAGATAGGACTCCACCTGGATTCGGCGGGCGACATCGAGCTCGCCGTCCACATAGGCGTCGAGATCGGCATCGATGATCGGATCAACTGCTTTCATTGCCGTTCCCTCCGATTAATCTCAGATGCGAAGTGCGGGGCGTCGTCTCCTCGAATTGGCGCAACTGGGCGCGGGCGCGGGAAATGCGCGACATCAGCGTGCCCACCGGAATACCAAGAGCATTGGCGGCTTCCTGGTAGGAAAAATCCTCGATCGCCACCAGATGCAACGCTTCGCGCTGCTCCTCCGGCAGATCGAAGAAGGCTTCGCGCACCTGCTGCAGGCGCACGGCATGTTCTTGGCCGGCCGGCAGCGACTGCTCTGCTTCGACGGCCGCATCGTCGTGGCGGCGCGTCAGCGATCGGTTCCGGCGAAGGCGGTCGATATGGGCATTGTGCAGGATAGAAAGCAGCCAGGTGCGCAGGTTGCCGCCGCTGCGGAAACTCTTGCGCTTCTCGAAGGCTCGGACCAGCGCGTCGTGTACCAGATCCTCCGCCTCGTCCGAATGGCGCACCAGCGAGCGAGCGTAGCGCCTCAGCGCTGCAAGCTGTCCGATGACGTCGAAGGGGCGTTCTTTGCGTTCCATGATTGAGTATACGAAAGTGCGGTGGATTTTATTCCAGTGAAGGCAAAAAAATCATAGAGGCGGGAGATCGCTGCCTGAAAAATGATCAAAATATCCTTCTCCAGCGGATATGCGCCTTAAATCGGCGGTTGTTTATGACAATTACATGACAGATCATGGCGCGCTGATTTGAAGGGGAAAGCGAAGAATGAAGGAAAAGAAGCGAGTCTACGAAGCTCTCGTAGACGGCGCAATGGAAGGGTTGACGGGTCAGGCGCTCTATGATTTCGTCAAGACGCGTTGCCCGAAGGCCACCAGCAAGAAGATCGTCCGGGCCTCGCTTCTTGCCCTGACCGATCCTCATCTCAGGGACCGCAACATTCTCGACGTGATCTATGCGCTTGCGATCAAGCATCGGCTGGACGAAGGTGTACTGGATGACGGTGATGACGAGGAGCCCGACGAGCCGGTCTCCTCCTCGCAGGCAGCCAACCAGAACATACGCCGGCTCTCCTGAAACGTTCAGCCGCCGTCTGAAAGCTCTTCGAGAATCGGGCAGTCCGGTCTGTCGTTGCCGTGGCAGGCATGTACCAGGTGCTCCAGGGTACGTCGCAGTTCACTGAGGTCGCGGATCTTGCGGTCGATCTCCACAAGCTTGGTTTGGGCGATATCCTTGACGTCGGCGCTCGCCCGGCTCTTATCCTCATAGAGCGCCAGCAATTGCCGGCATTCCTCGACGGAAAAGCCGAGGCCGCGCGAGCGCTGCAGGAAGCGCAGCTTGTGGACGTCGGTCGCGCCATAGTCGCGATAGCCGTTTCCGCCCCTTTCGGGGCGGATGAGGCCGATATCCTCGTAGTAGCGGATGGTCTTCGGGGGAGGCCAGATCGTTCGGATGCTTGCCCGATATTCATCATCGTCTCCTATAGTTTCGCAAAGCGCAATCTGAGTGCATTCGCGATCACCGAAACGGACGAGAGGCTCATTGCCGCCGCGGCGATCATCGGCGAAAGCAGCAGGCCGAAGATGGGGTAAAGCACGCCGGCCGCGACCGGAACGCCAAGCGCATTATAGCCGAAGGCGAAACCGAGGTTCTGGCGGATGTTGCGCATCGTTGCCTCCGCTAGACGCCGCGCCCTGACGATGCCGGTGAGATCGCCTTTCACCAATGTAATGCCTGCGCTCTCCATCGCAACATCGGCGCCGGTACCCATGGCGATGCCGACATCGGCTGCCGCAAGTGCCGGCGCATCGTTGACTCCGTCGCCGGCCATGGCGATGACCGAACCTTTGGCGCGCAATTCGTCGATCAATGCCTTCTTGCCTTCCGGCAGCACGTCGGCCCGCACCTCATCGATACCCAGGCTTTTGGCCACCGCCCGCGCCGTGCGCTCATTGTCGCCCGTCGCCATGATGATCTTCAGTCCGCTTTCGTGCAGCGCCTTGATGGCGGCTGATGTCGTCGGCTTGATCCGGTCGGCGACCGCGACGAGGCCGGCAAGTGCGCCGTCGAGCGTTACGAACATGACCGTCTTGCCGTCGCCGCGCAGGGTTTCCGTCTTTTCGGCAAGCGCTGCCGGGTCGATGCCAAGATCGGCGAGCATCGCCGCGTTACCAAGCGCCACCTCAGTGCCGCCCGCAAGACCCTTGACGCCTTTGCCTGTTTTGGCCTCGAAGCCGGTGACTTCGACGAAGGCGACACCGCGCTCCTCGGCGCCGGAAACGATCGCTTCGGCCAGCGGATGTTCGGAGCCGCGCTCCAGGCTTGCCGCCAGCGACAGCAGCCGACCTTCCTCGACGCCGCCGAAGGCGACGACATCGGTCAGCTTAGGCTTCCCCTCGGTCAGCGTGCCCGTCTTGTCGACGATCAGCGTGTCGACCTTGGAAAAGCGCTCCAGCGCCTCGGCATCCTTGATCAGCACGCCTTCCCCGGCGCCGCGTCCCGTCGCGATCATGATCGACATCGGCGTTGCAAGGCCGAGCGCGCACGGGCAGGCGATGATCAGGACAGCAACAGCGGCAAGCAGCGCATTCGCCATGCGCGGCTCCGGCCCGACTGCGGCCCAGACGAGGAAGGCAAGGATGGCCGCAGCCACGACGGCAGGCACGAAGACAGCGGACACTCGGTCGACGGCGCCCTGGATCGGCGCCCGCGAGCGCTGCGCCTTGGCGACCATGTCGACGATACGCGACAGCACCGTATCTGCGCCGACCTTCTCGGCTGACATGACGAGTGTGCCGTTCTTGTTGATCGTGCCGCCGGTGAGTGCATCGCCTTTCGACTTCTCGATGGGCAGGGGTTCGCCCGATATCATCGATTCATCGAGCGTCGACTGGCCTTCGAGCACCGAGCCGTCCACCGGCACCCGTTCGCCGGGGCGCACGCGCAGCCGGTCTCCGGCCTGGATCTCATCCACCGGCACGTCG
Organism: Rhizobium sp. Pop5; assembly: GCF_024721175.1. Lineage (NCBI taxonomy): Bacteria > Pseudomonadati > Pseudomonadota > Alphaproteobacteria > Hyphomicrobiales > Rhizobiaceae > Rhizobium > Rhizobium sp. Pop5. The sequence goes on from NZ_CP099400.1 coordinate 9,439, forward strand.
CTTTCGCTTCCATCGGCATCGATGCGCCGCGCCGTCTTCGGCGCAAGATCAAGCAAAGCGCGGATTGCCGAGCCGGTGCGCTCTCGCGCCTTCAATTCCAGTACCTGGCCGACGAAGACGAGCGCGACGATGACGGCGGCCGCCTCGAAATAGACGGGCACGGCCGCGCCATGGCCACGAAAGCTCATCGGGAAGATGCCAGGCGCAAGCGTGGCGACGACGCTGTAGACATAGGCAGTGCCGACGCCGAGACCGATCAGCGTCCACATATTGGGGCTGCGATTGACGACGGACGCCCCAGCGCGGCGGAAGAAGGGCAGGGCCGCCCAAAGCACCACGGGGCTCGCCAGCAGGAGTTCCATATAGGTCGCCAGCGGCTCGCCGATTGCTTCCCGAAGCGGCAGGCCGAGCATCGGCCCCATGCCGAGTGCGAGCAGCGGCAGCGCAAGGATGGCGCTCACCCAGAGCCGCCTCACAAAATCGATGAGTTCCGGATTCGGGCCTTCGTCGGCAGGAGGAATGCCCATCGGCTCCAGCGCCATGCCGCATTTCGGGCAGTCGCCGGGACGGTAGCTGACCACCTCCGGGTGCATCGGACAGGTGTAGAGCGTGCCTTTTGGCGCAGGCTTTACCGGCGGACGCTTGCCGTCGCGATAGGCCGATGGGTCGGCTTCGAACTTTGCCCGGCAGCCAGCCGAGCAGAAGTAGAATTTCTCGCCTTCGAACTTCAGGAAATGTTTCGCAGTCGAGCGGTCGACGTTCATGCCGCAAACGGGATCCTTGGCGGTCAGGTAATCCTGCGGCGCGGCCGCAAACTTCGTCCGGCAGCCTTCCGAGCAGAAATGATAGGTCCGGCCTGCATGATCGATCGATGGCTTGCCGGCGTTAGGATCGACGACCATTCCGCAGACAGGATCACGAACCACGGCGTCGGCGGCCTTCTCCTGGTGATCATGGCCGCAATGGCAGTGATCCCCGCCCTGGCCATGATTGTGATGATGATCGTGTTCGTGCTTGGTATCCATGACTATCTCCTGTGCCCGGGAGGGCAGTTGGATAGTCTTATCCACCTTCCAGCAACTGGAAGGTCAAGCACTATTTTGACGAGGCCGATGCTGCACGCGATGTTGGGGCCGGAGATCGCCGAAACCCGAATTTCAGATCGGACTGATCAATCCGACCGGCTGGCTGCCGAGGAGAGCGGCGACCGAAATGCTGCCTCCGGGCTCGATCGTCTTGCCAGTCACGAGATCCGCCTTCAGCCCGTGAAGAGGGGAGGGGATGGTGATTGCCGTATCCTCCCAGAATTCCGGGCCGGCAAAAAGCACGCCCGGATCGAGCCAGCCGAACATCATCCGGGGCGTGGCGACGAGGGCGAAATCACCATGATGCACGCGGGCAAAGGCGAGGACATGATCGCGCCGGCTTCCGGTCGCCTTCAGCGGCAGATAATCGCCTTTGGCAAAGAGGGCGGGGTTCCGCTGACGCAATCGGAGGCCGATTCCGACGATGCGCTGCTTCAATGCCGCGGCCTGTAGCTTCGCGATCGGGCCCGCTTCAGAAAGCCAAGCCGTCAGCTGTTCATGATCGACCGGTCGGCGGTTGTCGGGATCGACAAGGCTGAAATCGAAAGCCTCCGTACCCTGGTAGATGTCGGGAATGCCGGGGGCCGTCAGTTTGAGGAGCGTCTGCGACAGGCTGTTGAGGTAGCCCGCCGCGATGAAGGGCTGCAACACCCTTTCGAAATCCTCGAGGAAGGCGTCATTGTCAGGCGAGACCAGCGCCGTCGCATAGGCCGTGACCGCTTCCTCATAAGCGGCATTCTGGTCGATCCAGCCGCTGCGCAGTTTCGCCTCGCGTACCGCCTTCAGCGCGTAGGCGGTAAAGCGCTCGCGAAGCGCCTCCGTCTCCCCTCTGTCGAAATCCTCCGGCCAGACCCCTGCCAGCGCCTGATAGAGCATCCATTCGACATTCGGCTCCGGCGCTACACCTTCCGGCAGCTCCTTCAGCCGTGACCGGTTCATCTCACGCCAGCGCGCTATCGCCTGCACGAAAACATCTGCTCCCTCGCTCAGTGTGTAGAGCCTCGCGCGAGCATCCTCGCCGCGTTTGGTGTCGTGCGTGGCGCTTGCCGACAGGCCATGCGGCTGCAGCCGTGCCCGCTCGGCCATCCGGCGATGAAACCCTTCCGGACCGTCCGGCGCCTTGCCCGGTTCGCCGCCCACCTCATTTGCGGCAAGCAGCCTGTTATAGCGGTAAAAGAGAGTATCCTCCGTCGCTTTGGCCATCACCGGCCCGCTCAACTGCTGGAAGCGGATATGAAATTCGTGGGCCGCATCGCCGTCGATCTTGCCTTCGAGAAGCTTCAGCACATGGTCAAGCGCATGCCGATCGTCGAGCCGCGCCATGGCTTGCGATGCGGAGACGGCAAGCACTGCGGAATCCTGCCAGGCAAGCGGGCGGCCATCGCCATAGGTGCGGTAGACGGGAAAAGCGATCAGCAGTTCGCGCAGCGCAGCGGCGATTTCTTCTTTTTTGATCTGCGGGAAGATGCCGGCTGCGATCGCCGACAACCTGTCGGTTTCGCCGGCGAAATTGTGTTCCACCATCTGTCGCTTGGCAATCCGCCGGCCCTCATCGAGGTCAGCCGCTTTGCCGGCGATGCTGCGATAGGCTTCGTCCAGTATGCGCAGCCCGCTGCCGTCGATGAAGAGTTCACTCAGCGCAGAGATGAATTCATATCCCGTCGTTCCCGGGACAGGCCAGTTTCCCGGCAGAACCTCACCGTCCGCAAGAATTTTTTCCACTACGATATAGGTGTCCGGTCCCACCGCCGCCCGCAAGCTGTCGAGATAGGCCCTCGGTTCGGCAAGCCCGTCGACATGGTCGATGCGCAAGCCCTGCACCTTGCCGTGGCGCACCAGTTCGATCACCAGTCGGTGCATATCCTCGAACACGTCAGGATCTTCGACGCGAGTGCCGACCAGCCCCGTCACCTCGAAAAAGCGGCGGTAGCTCAGATGCCGCGCCGCCTCCTTCCAATGGGTCAGCCGCCAATGCTGCCCCTCATGCAGATTTTTCATGAAATCGCGATCGGCCGAGACATCGATGAGTTTCTGTTGGAGGATGGCCCGATCGCCGCCTTCGAAGAGGATGTCGCGCATCGCGCGGTGGAAATCCTCGCCTAATGTCACGGCTGCAGCCTCTGCCATTCTCGTGGCAAGAGGATCGTCAAGGCGGTTTGCGATCGCCCCGTAACTTTTGGGGTTCAGCGGCAACAGCGTCTCGAAATAACCGAGCGCGAAGTTGCCGTGCGTTTCGTCTAGCGTGATTCTCAACTCGCCGCCGCCGAGCGCCCCATCGAAATCCTGGCCGAGCTGCGGCAGGGTCAGCGGCTCGCTCCAGTCGATATCGAAATGGCGGGCATAGGGGCTTTGCCGGCCGAAGGCCAGCACGTCCCGCCACCACGCGTTTTCCGGCGAGGCGGCCATGTGGTTCGGAACGATGTCGAGGATGAGCCCCATGCCTGCCGCAGTCAAGCTTTCCGCCAGCCGGTCGAATCCCGCCCGGCCGCCGAGCGCCGGGTCGATTTCGTTGGCGTCGGTGACATCATAACCATGAGTGGAACCGGAAACGGCGGTAAAGATTGGCGAGGCATAGAGATGGCTGATGCCGAGTGTTTTAAGATAGGGGAGGAGGCCGCGGGCGCGATCGAAGGTCATGCCGTTGCGGAATTGGATCCGGTAGGTCGCTGTCGGAAGTGTCATGAGGCCGTCGGAGGTTCGAGGGAGACTCCTCTCAACGGTTGTGGCCGGTTTTTTGTTCCTCTGACGAGATGCGCTAGTCGATGAATACGCCCATGCTCGCGGCGCGTCCGGCCGAATCGATAACCGTCAGTTTCGAATAGCCGCCCCCATCTGGCAGCCATTGCTGCGTCCGCCGGCGGGAGAGGTCGGGCAACGGCTTGCCGTTGGCAAGCCAGCGGAAGGGCGCGCGGCCGCCCTGGAGCTTTAGCATCAGCGGCGACAGATCGCCATCTCTGGCGCCGAGATCGATATGTGCGCCCTCGGGCGGATAGACGATCGCAGGCGCCGTCTCGCGGCCGGAAGCGACGAGCAACCCGCTGGCATTGAGAGCGAAACGCCGCTGACTGATCGGCAGCTCGGACTGGGCGATGCGGACGGCCCCTGCAGGAGGGCGGGGCAGTGGCGTCGTCGCGATGCCTGACTTGGCAAAACCCTCGAAGAGGATGGGCGCTGCGGTGCCGTAGCCGGTCAGGCCGGGCACGGCGCTGTTATCGGGCCGTCCAACCCAGACGCCGAGCACATATCGCCCGTCATAGCCGACCGACCAGGCGTCGCGGTAGCCGTAGCTCGTGCCGGTTTTGTAGGCGATGCCACGTTGCGGCGCGCCGGCGGGCGGAATGACGCCGGAGAGAATGTCGGCGACATTCCAGACCGCGACCGGCTCCAGCAATGGTTCTCCGTCGATTTTGCCGGGTGTGCCAGTGATGCCGTCGCCGAGCCTTGCCGGCTGGCCGCGATTGGCAAGCGCCGTATAGAGCTGCACCAGATCCTTCAGTGTTAAGCCGACGCCGCCGAGACCGATCGCCAGCCCCGGCGTTTCATTCGGCGGCAAGACCGGGCGCACCTCGGCGCGGCGGAAGCGCACCAGCAGCCGTGACGGTCCGACGGCGTCGAGCAGTTTGACGGCCGGCACGTTCAGCGAAAGCTGCAGCGCCTCGCGCACGGTGACGTCGCCCTGGTAGCTCATGTCGAAATTGCGCGGGCGGTAGCCGAAGAAATCGGCGGGGCGGTCCTCGATGATCGTCTCCTGGGAGACAAGACCCTGCTCGAAGGCGAGCCCGTAGATGAAGGGCTTCAGCGTCGAGCCCGGCGAGCGGTTGACGCGCGTCATATCGATCCAGCCGGAGCGGCTTGCGTCGAAATAATCGGCCGAGCCGACCTCACCGACGATCGCGCCCGTTTGCGCATCGGCCATCACCATGGCGAGCGAAAGCTTCGGCCCGAGCTTCATGGCCGCTGCCCGCGCGACCGATTCCAGCCCTTGCTGCACCTGCTTTTTCAGCGTCGTCTGGTGCTTTGGGACCGCCGGTTCCTTCCGAAGTGCGGCTTCGGCGACATGGGCAGCAAGTGCGGGCAATTGCATGCGCCGCGGCGGAACCGGAATAGTCTCGGCCCGCTGCGCCTCGCCGTCGCCGACGGCTTCAGCCACCGCGACGCGATCGAGCACCCGCTTACGCGCGTCTTGCGCGGCCTTGAGGTTACGGTCCGGCCGTCGCCGTTCCGGCAATTGCGGCAGGGCGACCAGCAGAGCGGCTTCTGCGACCGTCAGGCGCCGCGGTTCCTTTCCGAAATAGGCAAGGCTTGCGGCGCGCACGCCTTCCAGATTGCCGCCATAGGGCGCATGCGTGAGATAGAGGTCGAGGATTTGCTCCTTCGACAGCCGCTGCTCGATCTGTACGGCGCGAGCAAGCTGCAGCAGCTTTGCCGAAAGCGTGCGTTCCGGGCGTGGCTCGATCAGCCGCGCCACCTGCATCGAAAGCGTCGACGCGCCGGAGACGATATGACCGTTGCTGATGAATTGCAGGCTTGCGCGCCCGAGCGCCCAGGGGTCGACGCCGCCATGGTCATAGAAGCGCTGGTCCTCATAGGCGATCAGCATGCGCAGGAACTGCGGATCGACATCAGCGACAACAGTCTTCAGTCGCCAGCGGCCTTCCGACGTCGCGAAGGCCCGCAGCAATTGCCCGTCGGCATCGAGCACCTCCGCGGACACCACGTCCGCTTTATCGAGCGGCGGGGGAAAGGCCTTGTCGGCGGCGTCAAGCGCGAAGAGAACCGCGCCGGCGAGAACGACGCCGGCGGCGGATCCGATCGCAAACTTACGCCACAGCCTCATTATTGTGCCGTCACGACCTCCATCTTGCCGGTCGCCGTGCGGGCCGAAAGCTCAGGCCTGTACATGTCTTCGACGCTTGCGGCGGGATGATCATAGGTGCCGGGAGTGACGGCACGCACGACATAGGCGACGTTGAATTCCCGCTCGTCACCTCCGGAGCGGTTGAAGGCGGCGACGAAGCGGTCGTAGCGGAATTCCGTATGGGCAGCGGATATTTCGCCGATCCAATCGAAATTCGTCATCTGAGCGCTGTCGACGAGGTTCGGATTGTCGATCTCGAAGCCGGCCGGCAGCAGATCGGTGATGACGATGCGCGACGGCCAGTCGTTGTTTTCGCGCACATGGATGACGACGACGTAGCGCTCGTTCTGCTGCGCCTCGCTGACATTCGCCTCCTCGCCGTCGAGCGTGTAATAGCTGCGTTCGATGGTGAAGCCGTCGCCACCGGCCGGCAGTGGCACCGTCGGGGCAGCAACGGTGGTGACGGTTGCCGAGACGGCGTCATTCGTCTGGTTGGTGAGCGTCAGCGGATGATCGGTCAAGGCGTCGCCGCTCATGCGTGCCATATAGGAACCTGTGTGTGCGGCGCCGTTGACATCGATCTTCAGGCCGTCATCGCCGCCCTGGATAGCGCGTGCGGCAAGCAGCATCCAGGTTTCTTCCTGGGTGCTCTTGTACTTGCTGCGCGCCCATTCCTTGGCGACGGCCTTGGAGAGTTCGGGAATGACCGGCGGGACGGGCCGGCTTTCGGCGGCGAGCGCCAGGATCGCCGCGCCGTCGCGCAGGATCGTGCCGTAGTCGGTGCGGGAGAAGTTCACGCGGGATACCATCGACTGCTCCGACATCTGCAGTGCGTCGAGGAAGATGTTCTTCGAACGCTGCGCATCGCCGTAGAGCGCGAGTGCCGCCGCGATATGCGCCTTGGCGAGCGGCGTCGGGAAGTCGTTGATCATCGTATCGGCGTAGTAGCGCAGATCGCTGATCGCGGCCTTCTTGTTGCGGGCAAGGACATAGACGGCATAGGCGATCTGGTCGCCCTGACCTTTGATGTCGGTGGTGTAGGAGAGCACGTTCTGCAGGTTTTCCAGGGCCTGCACGAAGGCTCTTTCGGGCACGTCGTATTTCTGCTCGCGGGCCCGCGTCAGGAAATCGGTGACGTAGGAATCGAGCCAGACGTCGCCCGAGTCAGGTCCCCAGAGGCCGAAGCTGCCGGCGGATGCCTGATAGGAGAGCACGCGGTAGATCGCGTCCTGCACGCGGCTGTGCACGTCGTCGTCGTTTTCCATGCCGGCCTGTTTCGCCACTTCGGCGAGGTAGAGCAGCGGTAGGGCCCGGCTGGTGGTCTGCTCGGCGCAGCCGAAGGGATAGCGGTCGAGCGTCATCAGCAGCGCGGGAATGTCGAAAGCGGCCGAACGCGTGACGTTGACGCTGATCGAGGCGCCGGGCAGCACGCTGTCGGCCAGCAGGTTCTTGTCGACAGTGAGCTTTGCCCCCGGCTTCAGCGCCAGCACCCGCCGTTCGGTGATCGGCAGCGACGACGGGCGCACCGGCATGTCGACCGTCTGATCGAGCGACAGGCCGGACGCACCGGAAAGGTTGATAGAGACGCTGCCGGCCCCTGGCTGCTTTCCGACGAGCGAAAGTGTCAGCTCGGATTTCGCACCGGCTTCGAGGCGGATGGTCTGCGAGGCGGAGGCCTGCTCGATGCCGACCGCGTCGTTGCCGGTCAGTTGCAGCTTGTAGTCGCCAGCCGGTGCATCGGTGTTGGCGATGTCAAGGCGCAGGTTGGCCTTGTCGCCGGGGGCGAGGAATTTCGGCAGGCTCGCGGTCACGACGACCGGGTCTCGGATGATGACGTCCTTGACGCCGTGGCCGACGCCGGTCTTGGACCAGGCGACCGCCATCACGCGTGCCGTGCCGTTGAACTGCGGAATGTCGAAGGAGACCTTAGCCCTGCCGTCGGCGTCGAGCTTCACCGGACCGGAGAAGAAGGCGACGAGCTTCTGCGTCGGAGGGCTTGCCTGCAGCGCCACCGCGCCGCCATCACCGCCAGTCCTGAGCTTGCCGGTCGCACCCAGCGAGCCGTCGATCAGGCGGCCGTAGAGGTCGCGGATTTCAAGGCCGAGCTGGCGCTGGCCGAAATACCAGTCTTCCGGATTCGGCGGCTCGTAGCGCGTCAGGTTGAGAATGCCGACGTCGACGGCGGCGACCGTCACATAGGCATCTTCGTTGGCGCCAGCGCCCGCTACCTGCAGACTGATATCAAGCGGTCCGCGCGGCAGCATCTTTTCGGGGGTATCGAGCTTTACCTGCAGCGCCCGCTGCTCGGGATCAACCTTCAGCCATTTGATGCCGATCGAGCGCATCGGCATGTGGCTGTCCTGCGCGTCGCCGGGGCGGAAGAGCGTGGCGGTCACATAGGCGCCGGCGCCCCAGTCCGAGGTGACGGGAATATCGACTTCGCCGCCGGTCTCGCCGATCGTGGCATTCTGTACGGCGACCAGCTTCTCGGTTCCGGCCGTTACCATCAACTCGCCGCCATAGCGCGAGGTTACCTTCAGCTTTGCCGTGTCTCCGATCTTGTAGCTGTCCTTGTCGAGGGCGATCTCCAGCCCGTCGGGTGTCTCCGTCGAGGTTGAGGTCACGAACCAGCCGGCATCGAATTCGACGCTGGAGGTCGGGCCGTCGGCATCCGGGCTTTCCACTTCGAGGCGGTAGCGGCCCCAGGTCACCGGCACGGAGATCTTGCCGCCATCGACCGTCGCGTCGACGCTGCCGTTGCTGATCTGCTCGGCGGTATAGACCGGCTCGTATTTCCACGCCGTCCCCTCGCGGTACCATTGGTATTCGCGGTTGAGGCTGTAGAATTTCCAGCGCAGGCCCTTCGTTTCCTGCTTCTGTCCGTCGGCATTAACGCCGATCACCGTGAAGTTAGCGATCGCATTCTCCGGCAGGTCGTCGGAAAACTCCGGCTTGATGCCGATCGAAGGACCCTGGTTCTTCACCGGGATCGTTAGCGACCGTTCGATGGCGCGGCCGCCCGCCTCCTGCATTCTGATATAGACGGTGGCGTTGAGCAGCTGGGTCGTTGCCGGCAGGTCGCCGATGGTGAGGTCGGTCGAGGCTTCACCGTTTTCGTCGAGTTCAGGCAGCCCGTCGATCGACAGGCGCGAATCCTCGCTCGCCTCCTCATCTGCAAGGCCGAAGAGGAAGCCCTTATACGCAGCGTTCTCGCGCGTCGGCTTGACGACGACGTCGCCCTCGAGCGTCAGGCCGGCAGCCGGAGCGCCGTAGAGATACTTGCCCGCAATGGTGATCGTCGCCGGCGTATCCGGACCGATTTCCTTGGCCTCGGTCTTGATCTCCATGTCGGTGCGATCCGGCACGAAATCATCGACGAGGAAGCTCTTGGTGGCAATCGCCGTACCCTTGGGATCGGTATAGATGTTCATCGTCCAGGTGCCGCGCATGGCATTTTCCTGGGTCGGGAAATCGACCGTATAACCTCCGAGATTGCTGGTCTGGCTGACGATCCGCCGGTCTTCGACGCCGTCGGGACGGCTGAAGATGAAGGTGAGCGGCAGGTTCTCGATGGCGTTGCCATCGGTATCGCGGGCGAGCGCCTGGGCATGGACCGTTTCGCCGGCGCGGTAGATGCCGCGTTCGGTAAAGGTCAATACGTCGATCGCGCCGGGCGCGGCGCGGCCGGTCACGCCGCGATCTGAGAGGTCGAAGCCGGCGCGCGTCATGTCGAGGAAGACATAGTCCGACGTGCCGTTCTTGGCGGCGATGACCGCGGGCGTGAGCGCCGCAGTGCCGCGGAGCAGGCCGGCGGTGAAGGTAGCGCGGCCGTTTTCGTCGGTCGTCGCGGTGCCGAGCACTTCATTGTTCTTGGCGAGCAGCTGAAGCTCGACACCTGCGATCGGCTTTGCCGAAGCGAGCGAACGAGTGAAGACGTTGAGACCGTCCGTGCCGGCATAGGTGGTGATGCCGATATCGGAGACGAGGAACCATTGCGTCGCCTGCGAATCCCATTCCTGCGCCGGGCCAGTTCCTGCCGTCGCGGTCATCACGTAGATGCCGGGCTTGCGTTCGGGCAGCGCCTCGTCGACGGGGAAGCTGGTGACGACGTCCTTGTTGAGCTCGTTGGCGATCTCGATCGAGCCCTGCCAGACGAGTTCGCCGCTCTGGTCCTCGATGTTCTGGGCGCTATAGCCGTCGAGCTGGCTCAAGAACTGGGAATTGGTCAGCAGCGGCGCGATGCCGCGATCGCCGATGCGATAGAGCTTGAGATTGGCCGACGTCAGGTTGACCGAGACGATGGGAATGCCGCGGCGCGCCGTCGAAGGCAGCACAAAGCTGTCGCCGGTGAAGCGCACCATCTGGGTGCGATCCTTGATGTAGACGTCGATGCTGACGGGCGCTTCGAGCACTTCATCGACTGATGACGGCAAGCCGGTGCGGAAGGCGATCTTGTAGGCCTCGCCATGTGTCAGGCCCTCGACGCAGATCTGCTTGTCCTTGGTTTCCAGCGCCTTGGGCGCTGCACCGTTCAGCGTCACGAAAGGCGTGTAGTCGGTGGTCTTGATGAGTGCCTCGGAGAAGGTGACGCAGGCGCGCGGGTTGGCGCTGTCGGCATCGACCGTGTGTTCGGTGATGCGGAAGCCCTGCGTCGACTTCAGCTGCAGATAGGCCGCCTGCACATCCTTGGCGCCGACGAGCGCCAGGCTCGCCTTGTAGGCGTCGAGCGCCGGACGGTAATTGGCGTTTCGTTCCAGGGCGTTGGCGAGAACGGCCAGCGCCTCGGCGCGCTTGGCCGTGGTGTGCGTCAACTCATAGCCGTTCAGCGCGTCGAGCACGGCCTGTCCTGTCGTGCTGCTTTCGGTGCTGCCGAGCGAAGCCGCAGCGCGGGCGGTTTCGATCCAGAGATCAGCATCGTCCGGCGTGATCGACAGCGCGCCATGGAAGGCCTTCAGCGCATCAGACAGGTTGTTGCCAGTGAGATCGAGGCGGGCGTTGGCGGTAAGGCTTTCGACGCCCTGGCCCTGCTGGTCGTCGGCGAGAGCAAGGCCGTCCTTGAAATCATGCGCCTGCTGGATGAGGTCGCTCGTCAGGAAGGTGAGGCGCGGCGCAGCGCCGATATCCGGCTCCTTCTGGGCTGATGTTTCCACGATCTTGCCGGCGATAGCACCGGGGAAGGCGTTCATCGTCTTGAAATCGGATTTCAAGAAGCACCACTTCACCTTGGGATTGTAGGTGAAAGCCTTGCAGCTCTTGTCGCCGATGCAGGAGGTCTTGCACTGATCGAGCGAAACATTCTGCTCGGTGCGAAGATCGAAGCCGAAGAAATCGGCGTCCTTTATCGTCTGGATGTCGCGCTTGGTGTCCGCAGCGGCTGCGGGAAAGCTGACGGCGATCGTGGAAAATGCGATGACGGCAAAAGCAAAGAACGAGCGCACAGACATAGGTTCCCCCCAAGGAAGCTGGCTCTGACCGGCGGGCACTCTCCTCACTCCTCGCGGGATTGTCAACTCAACTCAGGCGTTGTTTCATCTCCGTACAAAACCTTTCGTATAGTTGTCACATCGGCGTGAGTGATCGCCTTGTGATTTGCGGCTTTTGCGAGGATGAGCAAGGATTTGGGCGATCGCAGGAGGTAGCGCAATGTCCATGTCTTTCGGCCGCGGCAGCCTTGCCGCACTCGTTGCAGCCACTGTTCTCTCGTTCGGCCCGCATACCGTAAACGCCGCCGAGGATGCCGTCGTCATCCCGCCGCCGGCCGTTGACGAAGCCGCACGCTCGGGCAGCGAAACCGCCATTTTCGCCGGGGGCTGTTTCTGGGGTGTCCAGGGCGTCTTCCAGCATGTGAAGGGTGTGGAGAGCGCCGTCTCCGGTTACGCCGGTGGCGACGCCGGAACGGCACAATACGAAACCGTCAGTTCCGGCTCGACAGGTCACGCCGAGTCCGTCCAGGTACGGTTCGATCCGAAACAGGTGAGCTACGGCAAGCTGCTGCAGATCTTTTTCTCCGTGGCGCACAATCCGACGCAACTGAATTTCCAGGGACTGGATCAGGGAACACAGTACCGTTCGGCGCTGTTCGTCTCCAATCCAGAGCAGCGTAAGGTTGCAGAAGGCTATATCCGCCAGCTCGACCAGGCGCATGTCTTCCCGCGGCCGATCGTCACAAGGGTGAGCGATGCCACCGGCTTCTATCCCGCCGAAGCCTATCATCAGGATTTCCTGACGCTCAATCCGAACTATCCCTATATCGTCTACAACGATCTGCCGAAAATCGAGAACCTGAAGTCGCTGTTTCCCGCCGACTACCGCAGCCAGCCGGTTCTCGTCAGGAAGGCCAAGGGCTGATTAACCCATTGATCCTGATATTTTAGGGCGGCCATAGCGCCGCTCTTTTTGCTCGGCTTCTTGGTGATTAAGAATTTGTCAATGTTAACAAGATCTTAATTTGAACAAATCGCGTTTCAGCGCGGAACATATCGTCAAGTTGCCCGTTACGACCGAGCAGGGACGGCTGCCGGAGCGGATCCCTCTTTCGAAGTATGTGCGTAACAAGGGGACGTGTCATGGCCACCAATGTCGTGCGACGCTGGCAACGAGATGATCTGATGAAACAGAGAGTATTGATCGTCGAAGATGAATTCCTGATCGCGCTCGATCTCGAAGCGACGGTGGAAGGCATGGGCATGCAGGTGGCCGGCCTTGCGCATGATCGCGAACAGGCACTCCGGCTGGCGCCACTTGCCGATATCGCCTTCGTCGACGTCAATCTCGCTGACGGTCCGACCGGGCCTGACATCGGCCGGCAATTGGCTGAACAGCATGGCATTGCCGTCGTCTTCATGACCGGCAATCCAGAGGTCGTCGCGCAGGGCGTCAAGGGCGCCGTTGGCGTGGTTCAGAAGCCGGTCATGCCTTCGGTCGTCGAGCAGTTGGTGACCTATCTTGCCGCGCGCCGCGTCGGCCTGTTCGCGGTCGTTCCCAAACAGATGACTGTCTTTGCCTGATTTGACGGGTTTGAATCAGCCGGAAACGGCGGCAAGCTCAGATCGAGGGCCGGCCTTTACCGCCTCCGGCCTGCCATAGGCCTTGAGAAAGGTGCGCACCGCGTTTCGCGCCGCCTTTTCCAGTTCCTCGTCGGTTGGCACGCCGCCGAAAAGAACGGTCATCTGCAGATCGGCATTGCCAAGCGCCACGAACTGCCGGGCGGCGACATCGAAATCGTCGATGACGAGTGCTCCCTTGTGGGCGAGCCGCGCGAAAAGTGCTGATAACGCCGTAGTCAGCTTGCCTGGTCCATGCTGACGCCAGCTTTCGAAAAGGTGCGGATACCGCTCGCCTTCGGTCTGAACCAGTTTGCGCAGAAATTTTCCATCGTGGTTGCAGATGCAGTTCTTGTTGAGGCGCACGACGAAGGCCGTCAGGTCGTCCTCCAGATTGTCGGCACTGTCAGGAAAGGTCGACAGCATGGAGAAGAGCATCGCGTTGGCGCGGTTCATGACGTCTTCGACGACTGCGATGAACAGCGTCTCTTTCTCGCGGTAGTGATTGTAGATCGTCTGGCGCGAAACACAGGCGACGGCGGCAATCTCGTCGATGCTGGCGCCGGCAAAACCCTGGCTGCAGAAGACGTCGGCGGCGGCATCGAGGATTGACATGCGCTTGGCGCATTGCCCGCGCTGCGTATGCCCCGTCATTCTGGGTGCGGGTATCATGCGATCTTTCATGAAAGCGAAGATAAGTCGTCTTGACGTTTTAGACAATGGCGTCTAGTTTTACAGACGTGTCCAAATTTATTGACACTCTTGGTTCCGCCGCTGAAGATATGAGCTCCCAACTTCGTCTTCGCGCGAACGATCATCATTGAACCCTGAGAGCTATGCGGCGGAGCGACCATTCCGGCGCTTCCGCTGCGCTGTTACGAAAGATCACCATTATGACGGCTTCCTTCTTTCGCATTGCCCTCATTCTAGGCCTTCTCTCGGCCATTGGGCCCTTCGCCATCGATATGTATCTTCCCGCGCTGCCGTCCATCGGCCAGGATCTGCATGCCGATAACAGCGTCACCCAGCTTACCCTGCTTGCCTTCTTCATCTCCTTTGCGCTCGCCCAGCTCGTCTACGGTCCGTTGTCGGATATGTGGGGCCGCAAGCTGCCGCTCTACCTCGGCATCGGCCTCTTTGCTGTCGCGTCGATCGGCTGCGCGCTCTCGACCGATATCGAAACGCTGATCGCCTTCCGTTTTGTCCAGGGTATCGGCGGCGCAGCCGGCATGGTCATTCCGCGCGCCATCGTCCGCGACATGCATACCGGCGTGCAGGCAGCCCGCCTGATGTCGCTCCTGATGCTGGTCTTCTCGATTTCGCCGATCCTTGCGCCGCTGACGGGCAGCGCCGTCATCGAGTTTTACGGTTGGCGCGGCGTGTTCTGGGCAGTGACGACCGCCGCCTTGATCGGGCTCATCCTGCTCACCACACAGCTCGAAGAGACCAGGCCCGCCAAGGAACGCAACGGCAGCGGGCTCGCAAGCGCCATGACTGCTTACCGGCGCCTGCTTGGCGACCGCAATTTCCTGACGCTGACCTTCATCGGCGGCCTCGGCATTTCGAGCTTTCTCGTCTACCTCGCCAACTCGCCCTTCGTGCTGATCCAGCATTACGGGCTGACGCCAACCCAATACAGCTTCGCCTTCTCGATCAATGCCGTCTCTTTCTTCGCGGTATCGCAGGCGACGGGCTGGCTCGGCGAGCGTTTCGGTCTCGTGCGCGTCATGCGGATCGCGGTCAGCGCTTTTGCGCTCGCCATGGTCGTCATGGCGGTGATCATGGCTGCGGGCTTCAACCAGTTGCCTGTCATGGCAAGTTTCCTCTTCATCGGCTACGGCTGCCTCGGTCTCGTCATCCCGACGAGCGCCGTGCTCGCCCTTGAGGACCACGGCGAGATCGCCGGCACCGCCTCGTCGCTGATGGGCACGCTTCACTTCGTGATCGCCGCCGTCGCCATGGTCATATCGAGTATCTTCTTCGACGGAACAGCCGTTCCGATGGCCGCGGGCATCGCGCTTTGCGCCTTCTCAGCCTTCGTGCTAACGCAGGCAACGATCGGCCGCCGTGCCGCCGTCGCCGCCGCCGAATGATCGAGACAGGCCGCACCCGGTTCCCGGGTGCGGTCGCCATCGGCGCCATGCCGCTTGTCTTGCGGCCGGTTGCCCCGAGCCGGGTTTAAATGTCTAGTCTTTAATCGAAAAGGCGTCGCTTTCGCCGGGAACGAGTTCCATCGGCCAGATCCTGTTGCGGGCGCCCTGGGGGTAGTGATCGGCATAGGCCGGCATGGTGGCGAGCAAGGTTTCGCCGAGCTGGGCGCCGAGATCGCGCAGCGACATGCGGAAGGATGTCAGCGTCGGTTGCAGGAAATGCGTGCGCGGCTCGTCGCGGAAACCGACGACGGCGAGGTCGCGGCCCGGCACGATGCCGGCTTCCGCCAGCCGCCGGTAAAGTCCGATCGCCATCAGTTCGTGGATCAGGATGATCGCGGTCGGCCGCTCTTCGATCATCAGCAGTTCGTGGCCGGCCTGATAGCCGCCCTGTTCGCTCGACTTGACGCGGATGACAAGAGCCGGATCGAAGGGAATGCCGTGGCGTTTCAGCGCCTGGCGGTAACTGTCGAGGAAGATGTAGCCGAGGTTGATGTCGGAGGAGGGGGCGGCCACCGCAATCCGCCGGTGGCCTTTTGCCACCAGCCGGTCGACACCGCGCGCCGCCACGCCCTCGAAGTCGAGATCCATCCAAGTGTAGCTGCCGCCCGACGCGCTGCGGCCAAGAGCCACGAAGGGGATGCGGGCCTTCTCCAGAAGCTCGATGCGCCGGTCGGTGCGCCGTGTCGCCGAGATGATCATCGCATCGACGAGCCGTCGCGCCACCATGCGCTTCAGATATTCATGCGGATCCTCGTCGTCGGGGCAGGGCAGCATGACGAGATCGAGCTTGTGGCGGGAAAAGACGCTCTGCAGCCCGTCTGTTACACCGAGGAAGAAGTCGTCGCTGTTTTCGACCGTCTCGCGGCTCACCTCGAGCATCAATCCGATGACATTGGTCATGCCCTGGCGAAGGCTGCGGCCCGACTGGTTGGCGACGTAACCGAGCTCTTCGGCGGCGGCGAGCACGCGCCGGCGCGTTTCTTCATTGACGTCAGGCTTACCGTTCAGCGCCCGGGACACCGTCCCGATCGAAATGTCGAGATGCTCGGCGAGCTGGCGAATTCCCTTCATCTGCAGCGATCTTCTCCCTAGAGCGCGTTATGCCCTTTCTTGCCACAGGTTCTCGCCTGCGAAAAGCCGGGGAAAGAAGTTACGGCTTGAAGCTCCGGCGGATGACGAGTTCCGGAATGACCCGTTCGTAAGCGGGCGGGGAGTCCGGATTTTCAAGCCTGCGCTCCATCAGCTCGACAGCGCGTTGCGCCATGGTCAGCGGATCCTGCCGGAAGGTGGTCAGCTGGTAGCTCAGCCAGGAGGATTCCGGAACGTCGTCAAAGCCGATGACGGCGACATCTTCCGGAATACGCAGCCGCGCTTCCAGGCGCAAGACGTCCATCAATCCGAAGGCGATCAGGTCGTTGGCGCAGAAGACGGCGTCTGGCTTTATTTTCTCCGAGAGGAGCGCGCGTCCGGCGGTGACCCCACCCTCATAATCGGAATCTCCGCCGCGTGCGACGATAACGGATGCGCCGAGGGACTCGGCCGTCGAAAGGAAGGCGCTTTCGCGCTCGACGATCGCAGGCGTTCCCGAGTTGGAGCCGATCACTGCCAGCCGACGCCGGCCACTTTCGTAAAAGGCCGTCGCCGCCTTGCGCGAAGCTTCGGAATTGCCGGCGCGCACATGGTCTGCGTCGGGCTCCGAGCGGCCGATGACGACGAGCGGCTGGCCGTTTCGCTGAGCAAGTTCGAGGAAGCTCGCCGGCGGCGAGCCGGACAGGATGATGATCGCCTCGGCGCGGTGACCGATCAGCATCTTCTGGGCGGCAAGCAGCTCGTCTTCCGTCTGGCCTGTGTTGATGAGGATTGGGATGCTGCCGCGCCGGATCAGGGATTTCGCAAGGGCGGCGGCCAGATGCGCGCGAAAACCCACTTCAGGTCGCGTCGCGACGATGCCGACGAGGCGGCTCTGATTGGCAAGCACGCCGCGCGCCAGGTCGTTGACGTGGTAGCCGAGTTTTTGAGCCGCCTGCAGCACCTTTTCGCGTGTCGCTGGGGCAACGCTCGCGCCCGGCGTGAAGGTGCGCGAAACGGCGGAGCGCGAAACGCCCGCCAATTGCGCCACCTGCTCGGCGCTGACGAAGCGCATGCGCTCTCTTTTCGAAGGCTTGGCGTCCTTCACCGGACCATCATTCATCGGCCTCAATGCTCCACGCGCGACAGAATAGCTGTCTTCCGGAATGCTCGACGATCAGCATGAAAAGCGCGCCGGAACAAGCATGGACGAACTGCAATTGACACGATTTGGCAATTCCGCCGGCTCCACCTGCGGAGAGGAGGGATGGCAGCAAGTTGACACTCGGTGCAGGCAATATTCATCGCGAGGAAGAACCGAGGCTGCCACAGGCAACCTCGGTTGAGGGGCGAAAATCAGCTGGGAGACGAGGTGGTCTGTTGACCGCTACTCGCAGACCCGTACCGTCTCGGTATGATAACCGCCATCATAGCGGTTGCGGACATCGCGGTCCTCATACCAGCATCTCGGTGCGGGTTCGACATAGCGGGGACCATCGACGTAACGAGGGCCGTCGACATAGCGGGGGCCATTATTGGCGAGTGCGCCTCCGATCAGGCCGCCGACAACACCTGCGGCAACACCGCCGGCGATAATGCGGCCGGTATTGTTATGGTGATGATGGTCACGCGCGGCAGCGGGCTGAATGGCCGATCCAACAAGGGCCGTCGCGATCAACAGGCTGCTAATAATTCTCTTCATAACATTCTCCTCAGTGGCTGGCACATCACCCCCTATAGAGGAGAAATGCCGCAGCACGGTGTTTGTTCGTTCAAACTTTGCGCCTTTTAAGGCAAATCGACCGCCGCTGTTGCCAAAAATACATAAAACGACGCGACAGACATCGGTTTTTGCGCCTGGCTGCGAAGGCCAGGCGACGTCGCTGCGCCGAGGCCCGGGGTCAGGTGGCCGATTCGGTCGCAGTCGTTTCTTCCAACACATCCTCGGGAATATCGTCGAAGGATGCGTAGTTGAGGTTATAGAGTTTCGAATAGAGCTTGCCGTTCTTCATCAGCCGCTGGTGGTTGCCGCTCTCAACGATCTCCCCATTCTGCAGCACGATGATGCGGTCGGCTTCGCGGATCGTCGCCAGACGGTGGGCGATGACGAGGCCGGTACGATTTTCGAGCAGCTTTACCAATGCCTTCTGGATCAGCATCTCAGTGTAGCTGTCGATATTGGCCGTCGCCTCGTCGAGCACGAGGATCTTGGCGTCGGCCACGAGTGCACGGGCGAAGGAGAGGAGCTGGCGCTGGCCGAGCGAAAGATTTCCGCCGCGCTCGCCGAGCATCCCGTCATAGCCTGCCGGCAGGCGCATGATGAAGTCATGCGCGCCGACAGCCTTGGCGGCTTCGATGACCTGCTCGCGGGTGGCTTCCGTCTTGTGATAGCGGATATTCTCGAAAACGGTGCCGGTGAAGAGAAACGGTTCCTGCAGCACCATCGCGATCTGGGCGCCGAGCAGATCCTGCGTCAGCTCGCGCACGTCATGCCCGCCGACCAGCACCTGTCCCCGCTGTACCTCGTAGAAGCGGTGGATCAGCGACATGCAGCTCGACTTGCCCGATCCCGTCGGGCCGACGAGGGCGACTGTCTCCCCGGGGTTTACCTTGAAACTGACGTGCTTCAGCACGGGATGTTTGGGATTGTAGCCGAAAACGACATCGCGGAATTCGACCGAGCCATCCATCTCGGCCGACAGCACCTTGGCGTCAGGCGCGTCCTTGATCTCGACCGGCACGTCGAGCACATCGGTCAAGCGCTGGCCTGATGCCATGGCGCGCTGCATGACTGAATATTGCAGGGTCAGTGAGCGGATAGGGTCGAAGAAGCGCTGGATGTAGAAGAGGAAGGCGACGAGCACGCCAACGTCGAGCGCTTGGTTGAGGACGCGCGCGCCGCCGACGACGATGACGAGCGCCATGGCGATGCCGGTCAGCGAATCGACGATCGGCACCATGATCTGCGCATAACGTGCGGCCGTCAGATGCGTCAGCAGGTTGGCATGCGCCTTGTCGTCATAGAGCGTGAAGTTGACTTCCTGCCGATCCATGCTCTGGACGGCGCGCACGCCGTGGATCGCTTCGGCGAGTGCGCCGTTTGCCACCGAATTCGTCTCATGCGCGGCCATGAAGGATTTGCGCGCCAGCGGCAGCCAGAACAGGCGCACGACGAAGAGCACCGGCAGAACGGACAGCGTCAGCAGGCCTAGCTTGAAGTCGAGATAGAGCATCACGAAGACGATGCCGAAGAGCAGGAAGATATCGCCGACCGACAATACGCAGGTTTCGAGAAATTCCTGCATGGAGTTGACGTCGCCCTGCAGGCGCGACATCAGCCGGCCGACCTCGGTCTTGTCCATGAAGGAAAGCGAAACACGCTGGAGATGCGAGAACATCGCCTTGCGGATATCGAAGAGCACGTTTTCGGCGACGCCGCCGACCAGCGTTTCCTGCCAATAGCTGGCGCCGTAGTTGATGAGGATGGCGATCAGGAAGGCGACGATTGCCAGCGTCAGCGCCGAATGGCTGCCGCCCGCCTGCATTCCGTGGTCGATGGCATAGCGGATGATCAGCGGAATGAGGAGCTGCATGCCGGTGAAAACCAGCACCGAAATGACCGACAGCACGACATCGCGCCGGTAAGGATGGACGAAGGCCCAGATGCGCTTGATGATATTGGAATCGAAGACCTTGCCGAAGATCTCCTCTTCAACGCGCTGCGAGCCAACGACCGCCCGTGGCGGGCGCCTGCCATCCTCGCGAACATCGGCACGCTCGGTTTCCAGTTCCTCGGCCATCTCGTTTCCTCCAGCGCCGGTTTCTCACGCGCTTAAAGCGTCGTCGCCCGGTCGCACCTGCAAATCGTAAAGCGCCTTGTATCGTCCGCCGAGCGCCAAGAGCTCGTCATGCGTGCCCTTTTCGACGACGCGGCCGTCTTCGATGAACAGGATCTTGTCGGCATGCATCAGCGAGCTCAGGCGATGGGCGACGATGATCGTCACGCGGTCAGCAGCGTAGCGGCGCATGGCGCTGCGGATGCGCTGCTCGGTCGCCGCGTCGATTGCCGCCGTCGAATCGTCGAACACCATCACCGCCGGCTTCAGCATCAGCGCGCGGGCGATGGACAGCCTTTGGCGCTGACCGCCGGAAAGCGAAACGCCGCGTTCGCCGACCACCGTGCCGTAGCCTGTGGGAAGGCCAAGCACGTAATTATGGAGCTGCGCGCTTTCGCTGGCCCGCTCGATGCGGCCTTCCTTCGCCCAAGGGTCGCCATAGGCAATGTTGTTTTCGATCGTCGTCGTGAAGAGGAAGGAATCCTGCTGCACGACGGCAACCGATCGCCGCAGCGACTGCAGCGTCGCCTTGCGAATGTCCTGCCCGTCGATGGTGATCTTGCCGCCAGTCGCATCATAGAAGCGCGGGATCAGATGTGCGAGCGTCGACTTGCCGCTGCCGGGCGGGCCGACGATGCCGATCGTTTCGCCGCGCCTGGCCTCGAAACTGACATCGTGCAGCACCTCCTGCATCGGCGCGCTCGGATAGGCGAAGCTGACATTCTCGAAGCGCAGCGTGCCGTCAGTCACTTTCAATTCCCTGGCATCTGGCGCATCGCGCACGGCAATTTCGAGGTCCAGCAGTTCGAACAGGCGCGTGCCGCAGGTCGAGGCGCGGGCAAAGGCGTTGACCATCAGGCCGAGCTGACGCACGGGCATCTGCAGGATGGTCATGAAGGTCAGGAAAGAGGCGAGAGTGCCGACGGTGATCTCCCCGGACATGACCTTGCCGCCGCCGACCCACAGCACCAGGCCCATGGCGGCGAAGAAGGAGAAGGTCATGGCGCTGGTATTGACGACGCGGATGCCGACGCGCTGATGGGCAAGCTCAAGCGCATTCTTCGACGCTTCCTCGAACTTCGAAAGCTCATGGTCCTGTGCGGCGAAGGCGCGCACGACGCGGATGCCGCCGAGATTTTCTTCCATGATGCGGGTGAGCACCGAAAGCCGCTGCTGCAGGTCGAGCCAGGTGGCGCGCAGGCGAAGCTGGGTGACGGACGAGCGCCAGCCGACGAAAGGTACGAAGGAGAGCGCCAGCAAGCCGAGCACGACGTCGGTCGAAAGCAGCATGTAGGCGCCGATGCCGATCAGCATGGAAAGCAGAAAGACGCGCACGAGAGCCGTCGAGAAATACAT
The DNA here is from genome assembly GCF_024721175.1 of Rhizobium sp. Pop5. Lineage (NCBI taxonomy): Bacteria > Pseudomonadati > Pseudomonadota > Alphaproteobacteria > Hyphomicrobiales > Rhizobiaceae > Rhizobium > Rhizobium sp. Pop5. Next base: position 30,838 of record NZ_CP099400.1, read on the forward strand.
GCGCACGCCTTCCAGGTCGAGCAGGCCGATGGTGATGAGGTCGCCGGAATGCACGGTGTCATGAAAGCTGAAGGAGAGGCGCTGGATCTTTTCGTAGCAAGCAAGCCGCAGCTCATAGCCCATGTGGTGGCCGACGGACTCGCTGAAGTAGTTCTGCACCATGGTGAAGATGCCGCGCAGCACGCTGGCGCCGAGCAGAAGCAGCGCCGTCGTCAGCAGCGCATCCTGCGCCTGTTGCCCGATCGTACCGCCATGCAGCGCCCCCTGGGTATGGTCGACGGCTTGGCCGAGAAGGCGGGGAATCAGAAGCTGGAAGGTGGAGGCGATCAGGGTAGCGCCGATCGCAAGCCCCGCTTGCCAAGGGTGTCGGAAGGCCATCACGGTGATGCGCACCAGTGTGTAGAGGCCTTGGCCCCAGCCTGCCGCAGTTGCAAGCGCCATCGAAGCCGAAGGCTTCGTCGCGCGTGTTAACGCATCGCTGCTCACGGTATTTTTTCCAATAGATGTGGTGCTCGGACGCTGGCCCGAAAAGACGGCAAATCCATGAAGGGATTGATAGCCCCGTCACTTTTGCCGATTCCATCTAGGGGTTCAAGTAAAGAATTCACCAGTTGGTTATTTTTACGTGAGGTCGCCTCGCGGCCCAGCCGGGAACAATTTCTGCGTGAGCGGGTTGCAGCAGGCGATGCCAACAGCCGATCGCCACCGGAGAGATTCATGCCGCTGAAAGCCCTCGCCCTCAACGCCACACTGAAGACCGGCAATGCCAGGGAAGCGTCCTCGACCGAGCGGATGATCGGCCTTATCGACAAGGCGATGTCTGCCTATGACGTCACGACCGAAGTGCTCCGGCTTGCCGATTTCAACATCAAGCCCGGCGTCACTTCGGACGAGGGCGGCGGTGACGACTGGCCTGAGATCCGCGCAAAAGTGCTGGCCGCGGACATCCTGCTTATGCCGACGCCGATCTGGCTCGGCCAGCCGTCCAGTGTCTGCAAGCGGGCGCTGGAGCGCATGGATGCCTTCCCTGAGGAGACAGACGATCAGGGCCGCATGGTCTCCTTCGGTAGGGTCGCGGCCGTTGCTTTCGTCGGCAACGATGTCGGCTTCACCATTCCGGCGAACGCCGTCGCCTACTGGGTCGGCGAGGCGATGGGTTCCACCAATTTCGTCGATCTCGACAAGGTGCCGAGGGTCGTCACGAAAGCGGTCGACATGCTTGCGCGCAACACGTCGCATCTGGCTGGCCTGCCGAAGGCAAAGCAATATTCCTGCGAAGGCGGTTGACGGCGCGGATTCGCCCAAACGGCGGCACGGCCCGAGGGTGTTCTCGCGGAAAATCCGTAGCTCTCCCAATAGCTTACCAGCTGAAGCAACAAACCCCTTGCCACTTTCGGCTTTTAGCGCTTTGATACACGACTAGTTTAATAGACTATGGACGGGCGTGATCGCCCGCTCTAGTTCCCTTGCGGGGCTGTTGTTACGGACCCCGATGCTGCGGCAGTATTTGTGAACGGCCGCATGAACCTCAGCAACGCATGATCGGCTTTTATGCGTTGAAACCTCGATCGACACACGGTGCGGATGAACCCGCAAAGGAGTTGCGATGACGGTTCAGGGACTTTTTTCCGGGAGGGCCAATGCGGCGGCGCAGATATCGGCCGTGCCGCGCATCGCGATCGTCGGACGCGGCTTTTCCGGCATGATGACGGCGATCGCGCTGATGAAAACGGTGCACACACCCTTCCATCTGCAACTGTTCGATCCGAATTCGTCGGTCAGCGGTGGGCAGGCGCTGTCTTCGGCCCGCACTTCGACGATCCTCAATACCCGTGTTCGCGATCTCTCGGTCTCGCTTGGCGACAACGACGATTTCAACGACTGGCTCTGCAGCAATGCCGCCTTCCGCGCCGCCGTGCCGGCAGCCATCCCCGGTTTTCGGCAGATCTTCGTGCCGAAGGAAATCTTCAGCGATTATGTCTACCAGCGCTTTTCGGAAGCGCTCGCCGCCCGCCGGGACATCACCGTTCAGGTTTGCAACGATCCCGTGGTGGCGATCCGCAGGAGCCACGGCAACCGTTTCCTGCTCGAAAGCGCCAGTCCCGCCAATCCCCTGTTCGATATCGTGGTCCTCGCCACGGGCTACGGCCTGACGGAGGCGGATGCCGGCGGGCAGGACGTTTCGCCCATCAGGGCTCAGCGCCTCGTCGCCCGGCCGCATGCGGTGTTGCTCGGCAGCGGCATCCGCGTTGTTGACCAGTTGCTGCAATTGCGCGATTCCGGTTATGCGGGCCAGATTACGATCATATCCCGGCGCGGCTTCCTGCCCCAGAGCCATACGCCGAATTCCGCCGATCCGGTCTTCCCGGCCGAAGCGCTTCCGCAGGGCCTGCCCGACATCGTGCGCTTCATTCGCCAGGCCTGTCGCGAGGCGGAGGAAGAAGGCCGAAACTGGCAATCTGTCATGAACGGGCTGAGGAAACACGCTCGCTCGCTTTGGCGCTCGCTGCCGGCGCGCGACAAGCATCAGTTCAACCGGCACCTCAGGGCAATCTACGACAGCCATCGCAACCGCCTGCCGGAGGCCATGTATCTGCGGCTGAAACGCGAGCTTGCCGAAGGCCGCACGGTGCTGCGCCGCGGCCGGGCGGGCCGCCGGGGCCTGAGCGGCCTGTTCTTTACGCCGGCCGGCTCCGCAGTCGAGGAGGTCATCCATGCAGAGCGCGTTATCGATTGCCGCTGTCAGGCGCCCGATCTTTCGGCACCGCTGATGCAGAGCCTGATTTCCGCCGGCCTCGCCATGCCGGACGAACTCTCTCTCGGGCTTGCGGTCAATGCGCGCGGCGAACCCTTCCTGGAGGACGGTTCGACCGTCGCCGGGCTCTTCGCCGTCGGCCCGCTCGGCCTTGGCAGCCTGCCCGATATCGATCTGGTGCCCGAAATCGTCTCGCAGGCCTATGCCGCCGCCGAGCGGGTGGGCGAACGGTTTTATCCGCAGGTCAGGGCCGTCTGAAAATCTCGGAACGCTCCGGAACCATCCGCCTGCGGCCGCGTTATGTGCGCTGGTAACACAGAGGGGCAGATGGAAGTGCTGGATCGACATGATACGTCTCTTACCGAAGAGGGACGCTTTCGCCTTCTGGTCGATGCCATCACCGACTACGCCATCTATATGCTGAGCCCCGAGGGCATCATAACCAGCTGGAACACCGGCGCGCAGCGTTTCAAGGGCTACAAGCCCTCCGAAATTCTGGGAGAGCATTTTTCCCGTTTTTATCTGGAAGAGGACCGCGCCGCGGGAATTCCGGAGATGGCTCTCGCCACCGCGAAGGAGATCGGCCGATACGAGGGCGAGGGTTGGCGCCTGCGCAAGAATGGCAGCCGCTTTTGGGCTCATGTCATCATCGACCCGATCCGCCGTCCTTCCGGCGAACTCATCGGTTTTGCCAAGATCACCCGCGACCTGACCGAACGCAGGGCCGCGGAAAACGCGATCCGTCAGAGCGAGGAGCAGTTCCGCCGGCTGATCCAGGGCGTTTCGGATTATGCGATCTATATGCTCGATCCCGAGGGCAATGTCAGCAGCTGGAATTTCGGCGCCGAGCGGATCAAGGGTTATCGGCCGGGCGAAATCATCGGCCGGCATTTCTCGACCTTCTATACACCGGAGGACCGGGCAGCCGGCATGCCGGAAACCGCGCTCAACGTCGCGCGTGCCGAAGGCCGGTTCGAGAGGGAAGGCTGGCGCGTTCGCAAGGACGGCACACGTTTCTGGGCCAGCGTCGTCATCGACGTCATCCGGGACGACGACGGCCAGGTGCTCGGTTTCGCCAAGATCACCCGTGACATTACCGAAAAAATGGAAACGCAGCGGGCGCTGGAGCAGGCGCGCGAAGAGCTGTTCCAGTCGCAGAAGATGGAGGCGATCGGGCAGCTGACTGGCGGCATCGCCCATGACTTCAACAATCTGCTGATGGCTGTCATCGGCAGTCTCGAAATCCTGAAGAAGCGCATGCCGCAGGATCTCTCGCTGACGTCGCTGGTCGACAATGCCATGCAGGGCGCCCAGCGCGGGGCGGCTCTGACGCAGCGCATGCTTGCCTTTTCCCGCCGGCAGGAACTGCATGTGGAGCCGATCGACGTTTCCGGCCTAGTCCGCGGCATGATGGATATGCTCAGCCGTTCGCTCGGCCCACTCACTGTGATCGACACGTTTTTCCCGGTCAGGCTGCCGACGATCCTGACCGACCCGAATCAGCTGGAGATGGCTATCCTCAATCTCGTCGTCAACGCGCGCGATGCCATGCCGTCGGGTGGGCGGATCGTGCTGCGCGCTTCAGAGGAACCGGCGCCGCCGAGCAAGAGCCGGCTGTCGCCCGGCCGCTACGTCCGCATCGCGGTGACGGATGAAGGCGAGGGCATGGATGCAAAGACGCTCGAGCAGGCGGTCACCCCATTCTTCACCACCAAGGGAGTTGGCAAGGGCACCGGCCTTGGCCTTTCCATGGTGCAGGGCCTTACAAGCCAGTCCGGCGGCCACCTTTTTCTGAAGAGCAAGCCCGGCGAAGGCACGACGGCCGAATTGTGGTTCCCGGTCGCCGTTGCCGAACGGACGACGGAAACGGCTGCCGAGCTGCCGCAGCGTGAGCAAGGCGCGAGGGACAGCCTGCGCATCCTCGCCGTCGATGACGACGGTCTGGTGCTGATGAATACGACGCTAATGCTCGAGGATCTCGGCCATACCGTGTTCGAGGCAACGGCGGGCTCCGAGGCCCTCGACATCCTCCACAGGCAGCCGGTCGACCTGGTCATCTGCGATCACGCCATGCCGCGCATGACGGGAGCTCAACTTGCACAGGCGATCCGCAACGAATGGCCGGAAATGCCGATCATCCTCGCAACCGGTTACGCCGAGCTTCCGGAAGGCGCCGGCATGATAAATCTGCCTCGGCTCGGCAAGCCGTTCTCGCAGGCCCAGCTAGCCGACGCGATCAACCGGATCGCCTCATGAGTGCGGGCGAGGGGGCGTGCCATGCCGGCCCCGGCTTCGCCTTCCGATTTCGCCGCGCAGGATGAAACCCAACAGGCCGAGCACCATCGCCGCCAGCCCGTACCAGGTGACCGCGTAAACGAGATGGTTGTTGGGAAAATGTATAACCGTGAGACCGCCGACAGGCAGGCCGCCGGGATTGGGAGTGGCGTCCGCATCGATGAAATAGGGTGCGACCACGCCGATGCCGCGCTTCTCAGCGATCGCCGCGACATCGCGTGAATACCACCGGTCGGCGGCGATGTCGTTGGATTGCAGCAGCGATCCCTTCGGCTCCGTCATCCGCATCAGTCCGGTAATCTCGATCGGGCCTGACAGTTCGCCCTCGCGGCGCGAGGCTGGATCGCGTCTCTCGGTCGGCACGAAGCCGCGGTTGATGAGGATCGACGTCCCGCCGGCAATCGTCAGCGGCGTCATCACCCAATATCCCGGGCCGACCGCCGTCGAGGCATAGACCAGCGTCTCCTTGTCGTTCGCCAGCATTCCGGCAACAGTCACCCGCCGATATTCGTCGTCTGCGGGATTGACCTTATCCCAATCGGCACGCCCCGGCGCCGGTACGGACGCGGCATGCACACGCTGGTCGACGCGGGTGATAAGATCGCGTTTCCAGGCAAGGCGCTGCACCTGCCAGGTGCCGAGGGCTGCCAGGGCCGCGGCAAGCAATGTCAGGCACAGGCAGAAGATCGCAAGTTTTGCCGGCGAGCGCCGTCTCTCGATCTTTTCCGGGGGAGCCTTGCTCATGGGAAAACCGCTGCGGACGGCGTTGCCGCCGCCCTCGATGCCGTCACGGCATGTTCTTCATCATCTCGGGGCTCATCGGCATCATGTTGGTGTTGAGATGATGCATGACCCAGAGGGAGCCGGCCAACGCGATTGCGACAATGACCATGGTGAAGATCAGCGCCATCATCGTCCAACCGCCTTCGCTCCTGGGATTCATATGCAGGAAGAAGACCATATGGACGACGATCTGGATCGCCCCTATGCCCATCACCAGCATTGCCGTCACCGCCGGGCTATCGAAAACGCCTGACATGACCAGCCAGAAGGGAATGGCGGTCAGGATGACGGAGAGCACGAAGCCCACCATATAGCTGCGGAAGGTGCCGTGGCCGGCCTGATGCCCGTGGCTGTGGCCGTGATGAGCCTCGTGGGCATCCTCATGTGCGGGTGCTTGTGAACTCATCCGAGAACTCCGAGCAGATAGACGAAGGAAAAGACGCCGATCCAGACGACGTCGAGGAAGTGCCAGAACATCGAAAGGCACATCAGCCGCCGGCGGTTGGCCTCGACCAACCCGTGCATCGACACCTGCACCATCAGCGTGATGAGCCAGATAATGCCGAAGGTGACGTGCAGCCCGTGCGTGCCGACCAGCGTGAAGAAGGAGGAGAGGAAGGCGCTGCGCGTCGGTCCGGCGCCTTCATGGATCAGATGGATGAACTCGTAGAGTTCGAGCCCGATGAAGGCTGCACCGAACAGGCCGGTGACGGCGAGCCAGAACAGCGTTTCCGCTTTTGCGTTCCGCTCCATCTGCAGCATGGCAAAGCCGTAGGTGATCGAGGAGAAGAGCAGCATCGAGGTGTTGAGGGCAACGATCGACAGATCGAAGAGATCGGCCGGCGACGGACCGGCGGCATAGTTGCGGCCGAGCACGCCGTGCGTCGCAAACAGCACCGCGAAGATAAGGCAGTCGCTCATCAGGTAGAGCCAGAAGCCGAGATTGGTGCTCCCCTCGGGATGATGATCTTCCGTCAGGTAGAATTCAGGCTTTTCGGCCGTGTCGATAGTTTGATCGCTCATGATCGTTACACCTGCTCGGCAAGCAGTGCAGTGCGCTTGCCTTCCGTTTCGGTCACGTTTTCGGCGGGGATGTAGAAATCGCGTTTGTAGTTGAAGGTATGGCCGATCGCGACGACGAGCAGGGCGACGAAGGAGGCGACGACCAGCCACCACATGTACCAGATCAGGCCGAAGGCGAGCGCGACGCTGATGGCGGACAGGATCGCGCCGGTGCCGGTGTTTTTCGGCATATGGATCGGCTTGAAGCCGCCGAGCGGGCGCTCGTAGCCGCGGTTCTTCATGTCGTACCAGCTGTCATGATCATGCACGACGGGCGTCAGGGCGAAATTGTACTCCGGCGGCGGCGAGGAGGTCGACCATTCGAGCGTACGGCCGTCCCAGGGATCGCCGCTGTCGTCGCGCAATTCCTCGCGCTTCATGAAGCTGACGACGATCTGGATCAGGAAGCTGGCAATGCCAAGCGCGATCAGGCCGACACCGAAGGCGGCGACGATGAACCAGATCTGCAGCGAGGGATCGTCGAACTGGCTCATGCGGCGGGTGACGCCCATCAGGCCCAGCACATAGAGCGGCATGAAGGCGAACCAGAAACCGATCTGCCAGAACCAGAAGCTCATTTTGCCCCAGAAGGGATCGAGCTTGAAGCCGAAGGCCTTCGGGAACCAGTAGTTCACGCCGGCGAACATGCCGAAGAGAACGCCGCCGATGATGACGTTGTGGAAGTGGGCGATGAGGAACAACGAATTGTGCAGCACGAAGTCGGCCGGCGGCACCGCCAGCATGACGCCGGTCATGCCGCCGATGACGAAGGTCACCATAAAGCCGACCGTCCACAGCATCGGCACCTCGAAGCGGATGCGGCCGCGATACATGGTGAAGAGCCAGTTGAATATCTTCGCCCCTGTCGGGATGGAGATAATCATCGTGGTGATGCCGAAGAAGGAGTTGACGCTAGCGCCCGAGCCCATCGTGAAGAAGTGGTGCAGCCAGACGATGTAGGACAGGATCATGATCACGCAGGTCGCATAGACCATGGAGGCGTAGCCGAAGAGGCGTTTGCCGGAGAAGGTGGCGACCACTTCCGAGAAGATGCCGAAGGCCGGCAGCACGAGAATGTAAACCTCCGGATGGCCCCAGATCCAGATGAGGTTGATATACATCATCGGATTGCCGCCGAGGTCGTTGGTAAAGAAGTTCGTTCCCGCATAACGGTCGAGCGACAGCAGTGCGAGCGTGGCCGTCAGGATCGGGAAAGAGGCGACGATCAGCACGTTGGTGCAGAGCGCCGTCCAGGTGAAGACCGGCATCTTCATGAAGGTCATGCCCGGCGCGCGCATTTTGACGATGGTGGCGATCAGGTTGATGCCCGAAAGCGTCGTTCCGACACCGGCCACCTGCAGGCCCCAGATATAATAGTCGACGCCCACACCCGGACTATAGGCAGCGCCCGACAGCGGCGGGTAGGCAAGCCAGCCCGTCTGAGCGAATTCGCCGATGAAGAGCGACAGCATGATGATGATCGCGCCGGCGGTGGTCATCCAGAAGGAGAAATTGTTGAGGAAGGGGAAGGAGACGTCGCGCGCGCCGATCTGCAGCGGCACCACGAAGTTCATGAGGCCGGTGACGAAGGGCATCGCCACGAAGAAGATCATGATGACGCCGTGGGCGGTGAAGACCTGGTCGTAGTGGTGCGGCGGCAGGTAGCCCTCCGAACCGTTGAAGGCGATCGCCTGCTGGATGCGCATCAGGATCGCATCGGAAAAGCCGCGCAACAGCATGATGACGGCGAGGATCACATACATGATGCCGATCTTCTTGTGATCGACGCTGCAGATCCAGTCGTGCCAGAGCGGACCCCAGAACTTGAAATAGGTGATGGCGCCAAGCACGGCGAGGCCGCCGATGACGACGCCGATGAAGGTCACGACCAGGATCGGCTCGTGATAGGGGATAGCATCGAGGGTCAACCGGCCGAAGATGAACTTCAGGAGGTCAGGATTGGAAAACATGGAACAACCCGTTCATTATGTCTTGCGACGCAAAGCGCCAGGTTAATTGTTATTGTTGAGCTGCGCCGGCGCAGGATCGGCGCCATTGCTCATGCCGGGCATGGAATGACCCTGATGCTGCATGTCCATTCCGGGCATGCCCTGCATGCCGGGCATATCGTGCTGCATGCTGACGTTATCGGTGCTCTTCGGCGGCTCCGTCTGCGCCGGAGCGTCCGTTGCGGCGGGCATTACAGTGCCTTCGTCGGCGTGACGGTGGTCATATTGCAGCTTCTCGCGATTCTCAGCGCTTTCCTTGCCGCCGCCGCCCGTCATGTCGATGTGCATCATCTCGTTCATGCACATCTTGCCCGGTGTGGCGCACATATTGAGGATGGCGTTGTAAAGATCCGCATCGGCGCTGGCATAGTAGCGCACCGGCTCCTTCTCGCTCGGCTTTTCGAGCTTCAGATAGGCATCGCGGTTGAGCGCCGTGCCCTGCTGCTTGACCTGCGCCACCCAGGCATCGAAACCTTCGCGGTTGAGGCCATGGAATTTGAAGCGCATGTGCGAGAAGCCGGCGCCGCTGTAATTGGCGGAGAAGCCCTCATACTCGCCTTCCCGGTTGATCACGGCATGCAGCTTCGTCTCCATGCCGGGCATGGCATAGATCTGGCCGGCAAGGGCGGGGATATAGAAGGAGTTCATCACCGATGAAGAGGTGATCTTGAAATTGATCGGCATGTCGACCGGAGCGGCGAGCTCGTTGACGGTGGCAATGCCGAGTTCGGGATAGAAGAACAACCATTTCCAGTCGAGCGCCACGACCTCGACGGTCAGCGGCTTGGTATCCGCGGGAATGGTGCGCTGCGCATCGAGACGATCGAGCGGGCGATAAGGATCGAGCTTATGCGTGGAAATCCAGGTGACGGCGCCGAGCGCGATGATGATCGCAAGGGGTGCTGCCCAGATGACGATTTCAAGGCGGGTCGAATGGTGCCATTCCGGATCGTAGGTCGCGGCCGTGTTGGAGCGGCGGTAGCGCCAGGCGAAAAACAGCGTCAGGAAGATCACCGGAACGATGATCAGCAGCATCAGCACCGTCGAGATGACGATGAGATCGCGCTGTTGCATGGCGATATCGCCGGAAGGCGCCATGACCACCATGTTGCATCCTGCCAGGAAAAGCAGCGGCAAGACGGATAGAAGGCGGGAAAACTTCACGAGTTTTGGCACGTCTCTAAGCTCTTGTTGTTTCGTTCATTCCGCGACTAAAGCACTGAACCTGATAACGACATGAGGTGTTTGGTCGCAGTGCAGCAAGCATGCCGCAGTGCGGCAGAAATCATATGTACTACAGCTTTGAAATCCTGATGAAATCAAGAAGGATTTTCGCGTGCATGCCGTTTCCCCCAATATATCCGTAAGAGCCTGCCAGGCCAGCATTCCCGGGAAAAATCAGGGGCGGCATCACGCTATTTTTTCACTCCTGCCTGATTTTGAGCCGTGATGATGAACTATTTACGTCTTACGGGCTTGATAAGCCTGCAGGTTTGATCAAGATCAAGCTGAGGCGCCTTGCCGGAAGCGCCTCAAGGAGGAGGCGTTTCATGGCAACAGCATCGCATTACGGACCGTCGTCGTCATCGCTGGAACGCGACGCACGACGCATTCACGACGACAAGCCGGTTTCCCCGGGCAGCATCGCTGTCGGCGTGGTGATCGGCCGCATGTCGGAATTCTTTGATTTCTTCGTCTACGGTCTCGCCTCGGTCCTGGTCTTTCCACAGCTGGTCTTTCCCTTCGCGCCGGACCGGCTGACGGCCACGCTCTATTCCTTCGCTATCTTCTCGCTCGCCTTCCTGGCCCGCCCGGTCGGCTCCGTCGTCTTCATGACGATCGACCGGATGTACGGCCGCGGCACCAAGCTGACGATCGCGCTCTTCCTGCTCGGCGGCTCCACGGCCTCGATCGCGTTTCTGCCGGGTTATGACGAGATCGGCTTCTGGTCGATCGCGTTGCTGGCGCTCTTCCGTCTCGGACAGGGCTTTGCGCTCGGTGGCGCCTGGGACGGCCTTGCCTCGCTGCTCGCGCTCAATGCGCCGGCCAATCACCGCGGCTGGTATGCGATGATCCCGCAGCTCGGCGCGCCGATCGGTTTTGCGCTGGCAAGCATCCTGTTCGGCTATTTCGTCGCCAATCTTTCCAGTGAGGATTTCCTTTCCTGGGGTTGGCGCTATCCCTTCTTCGTCGCCTTCGCGATCAACGTCGTGGCGCTGTTTGCGCGTCTGCGCCTGGTCATGACCAAGGAATTCGGCACGCTCTTGGAGCAGCACGAGCTGGAAGCCGCGCCCATCCTGGAGGTGCTGCGCGTTCACGGCCGCGACATCCTGATCGGCGCCTTCGTGCCGCTCGCGAGCTTTGCCATGTTCCACCTCGTCACCATCTTCCCGCTTGGCTGGATGAGCCTTTACGGCAATCAGCCGATCGGTGCCTTCATGGTGGTGCAGGTGGTCGGCGCTATGGTCGGGATCGTCGCGATCATCACCTCGGGGTTGATCGCCGACCGTATCGGCCGGCGCGCACAGCTTGCCATCTGCGCGGTCATCATCGCCGTCTTCAGCTTCGTCGGGCCGATCCTGATCGCGTCGGGCAACAACGGCCATGACGCTTTCGTCATCATCGGCTTCGGCGTTCTCGGTCTTTCCTTCGGCCAGGCGACGGGTTCGATCTCGTCCCGTTTCGGCCGCGGCTATCGCTATACGGGCGCTGCCTTCACTTCGGACCTTGCCTGGCTGGTTGGCGCCGGTTTTGCGCCGCTGGTGGCCCTCAGCCTCTCCAGCCGCTTCGGCTTGACCTTCGTCGGCTACTATCTGCTGTCCGGCGCCATCTGCACGCTGGCGGCGCTCGCCTTCAGCAAGGCGCTGGAGCAGCGCGAATAGGCGGAGTTGAACGCACAGCCTGCATGGGAAACCATGCAGGTTTCGTTTCCGGACCTGCGCCATTCCAACTATTGAATGCATTGCAATCTATAATTAATTGCATATGATCGCCATCAGCGAGGATATGCCCATGACCCCGGAAACCATCGATCATTCGACCCTCTCCCGCCTTGTCGAAGCAGGAGCGATCGATGCCGCTCATGTCGTCGGCAAAACCGGCGGCTGGTCCGTCGTCATCCGCTACGGCAAGGCCGAGCGCCCGCTCGCTGCCCAGCGCAGCCGGCAGGTGCGTGTGTTCAAGCGCATGGATACTTTGGTTTCCTATCTCAAGGATGTCGGCATTTCGCAGTTCGATGTCGATGCGGCCGATTACGCTCCCGAGACAGCTTCGCGGCCGGATCGGGCTGCCGCGCTGCGTCGGACCCATGAGGCTGCGGAATACGACAAGTGGTTTCGGGAACAGGTCGAGGAAGCGATCCGGGAAGCCGATGATCCGAATGCGGTCTGGATTCCACACGAAGTCGTCAAGGAAGAGATGGCGCGCGAACGGGCAGAGCTGCTGGCGCGGCTTAAGGGCGAGACCAAGTGAAGCTCGTCTGGCGTGCGAAAGCTGAGTCCGATCGCAAAAGAGCAATTCAGTTTATCGCCGACCAGAATGTCCGCGCCGCATTAATTCAGCTTGATGAGATCGAGCGTCAGACCGATCTGCTCATCGATCAGCCGGAGATTGGCCGGCCCGGGCGAATCGATGGGACGCGTGAACTGGTCATTTCACGCACATCTTTTATCGTGATCTATCGTGTCCGCAAGGAAGTCAAACAAGTGGAAATCTTGCGCCTCGTTCACGGCGCGCAGCAATGACCGCCGAAATCCTGAAAAGCGTTTTACTGCGCCATCTGCGGCTGTTTCGCCGCCCTTGCCGCTGTCAGTTCGGCGGTGGTGTGGTTCAGGCGGTCGGCCAGTACGCGCATGATTTCGACTGCCATTTCGGGGAAGTCGCTCAGCAGCTTCAGGAAGTGCTCCTTGCTGATGCGCAGCACTTCGAGTGGGGAGGTGGCCCGCACCGTTGCCGTGCGCGAGACATCGCAGAGGATGGCGATCTCGCCGACGATGGAGTTGAGCTCGACATCGGCGACTTTGATCTCGCCGGCCGGAGAGGAAACGATGATATCGGCGCTCCCCGAAAGGATGACATAAGCGGCGTCGCCGACATCGCCCTGATGAAAGAGATCTTGACCGGCCTTGTAGGTCATGCGGTCGGAGGTGAAGGCCAAAAGCTTGAGTTTCGCCGGCGCAATCCTCGCAAAGATCGGCACCCGTCGCAGCATTTCGACTTCGTCTCTTAACAGCATGAGCGTTTTAACCCCCTGCCGCATGGTTCTTCGAACCAGGCGTCTTCAAATTCCGTGGCGTTCCGCCGGAACGCCTGCCATCGCCGCCCTAATAGAATATTACGATAACAGTTCCTTGAACATACCGTTTTTCTCGGAAAGCTCCGGATAGTTCCCGGCTTCCGCCAATCCGCCGCGGTCGAAGAGCAGGATCCGGTCGAACATCTCGGCGAGGCGCGCGTTGGTGAGCACCCAGATGATGGCCGGCCGGTGGCCTTCCTCGTGCAGGCCTTCGATGATGTTGCGGGTGATCTGATCCTGGACACGCTGATCGAGCGCCGAAAGCGGCCGGTTGAAGATGAAATAGTCCGAGCGCTTCAAGAGCGCGCGGGCAAGATTGAGCTTCTGCCGTTGCACCATGGTCAGCCGCTTGCCGCCTGAACCGACATCGAATTCGAGGCCGATCGAAAGTACGTCGTCATAAAGGTCGAGCGCGTCGAAGAGCTCGCCCATGATCGCGCGGATGCGGTCGGAGGCATCGGCCTGCTGATAGGCGATGCGGCCGAAGAGCACATTGTCCATCAGGCTTGCCGAAGGGGTGAAACGCTCGGCATCGTAGCGCTCGATCAGTTCGGCGAGATCGGCCGGAATATGCTCGTGGAACTGCTTGCGGGCACTGACGATCTTGTCCATCAGCTCGTTCGTCAACAAGCCGAAGCGGTGGCGCGGTTCGATATAGGCAAAGCTCAACCGGATGATGGCCGAGCGCTCCTCCGGCGTGGCGTCCTCGAAGCGCCGGCTTTGCAGCTTCTGCAACAGCGCCTGGTAGGTCGGAATGTCGTCCGCCGTCATGAAGGTCAGCTGTTGGAAGAAGGGATGATCCGGCGGCAGGTCGTGGAAGAGTTCCACGGCGTTCTCGGCGATTTCGAGGCCCATAGCATAGAGGTCGGTGCTGAGGCCGGTCTCACGGAACAGCTGCTGGAAGTAGGGGTGAGCCGCAAGCCTGCGATTGGTCATCAAAGGCCGCTTCATCGTGCCGAAGAGCAGGTTTTCGCCAACGGTCGCCTGGGCATTGTAGGCGTCGAAATCGAAAGGCACGACGATGCCGTCGAGACCCTCGTCACGCAGCCGGTCTCGCAACGACGCGCGCAGCGCCACGACGTGATCGCTGACCGCGACATGCACGTCGGTATTGACGTTCGAGCGCAGCGCCAGGTCGAGGATGTCCTGCGAGATCAGGACGGCGTCGAGCACCGGGCGGATGGCCTTCAGCAGATCTTCCGGCCCGTTGGCGCCGGCGGCCTTGTAGTCCACCCAGTCGCTGTTGAGGTCGAGTGTCGGATTGCCAGCCTTCACCGCTTCGATGGAATGCCATTTATATTCCTGCGCTTCCCTCTCGTCGTAGACGGCGTCGGTCATCGGCGCGTGCTTGAGGCCGTAGAGCAGATTGCTCGCCAGCGAGCCATGGAAGAAGAAAGTATCGGCCGAGGCATAGGAAATGCGGCGGCCAGTGATCGATTCCGGCAGGTCCAGGAGGTCGCGCCCATCAATGGTGATGCGGCCTGAATCCGGCCAGACCATGCGTCCGAGCGCTTCGGCGAAGGCTTCGGCGCCGCTGCCGTTCGGGCCGACGATCGCAACCGTCTCGTTCGGTTTGATTTCGACCGAGACGTGGTCGACGAGACGCGCGCCGCTGTCGTCGGAGAGTGTCAGGTTGGTGACAACAAGCGCGCTCGTCAGCGCGCCGACCGGGGTGATCGCCAGTTCCTGGATGCGGCTGTCGATCAACGGCTCGACGTTGAACTGCTCGTAGACCTGCTGGTACTTTACCTGCACGTCCTGGCGCATCTGGTCCCAGTCGATCAGTTCCTTGAGCGGACCGGGCAGGTCCTTGTAGGCCGATATGACGGCGACAAGCTGGCCGATGTCGAGTCTGCCCTGCAGCGCGAGATAACCGCCGATCGCGTAGAACAGGAAAGGCGTGACCTGGGCGAGGAAGTTGTTGATGAACTTCACCAGGAACTTCCACTGATACAGGTCGTAACGGATCGAGAAGATGCGGCCGAGCCGTGAGGCGATGTCGGCCCGTTCGAGGTTTGATGTGTCGTTGCCGTGTATCGTGCCGATGCCGTCGACGATTTCGCCGACGCGGCCGGAAAGCTCGCGCGCGGTCAGCTGCCGCTGGCGGCCGAGATCCAAGAGGCGCTTGCGCATGCGGGGGATGACGACCGCCTGCACGCCGACGATGCCGGCGGCGATCATGCCGAGCCAGAAATTTTGTACGATGATGAAGGCGAGCGCTGTGATCGCCTGGCCGCCGAGAAGGGCGGGCGAGACGAAGGCGTCGCCGGTGAAGCCGCCCATCGGCTCCACCTCGTCCTTGATCATGGTGGCGATCTCAGCCGATTTTACCCGCTTGAAATGGGCGGGCGGGAACCGCAGCACGCGGTCGATGAGCTCGAAGCGAATGCGGCGCAGCATGCGTTCGCCGAGCCGGCCCTTATAGGTGTTGATGTAGAATTTGAAGAGGCCGTTCAGGACGACCAGCGTCAGAAACACCAGGCTGAGAGCCATCAGCATCTGGAAGCGGTTGAGCTGCAGACCTTGAAAGAATTCCACATGGCCGATCAGCGGAATGTCGTAGGCGATATGCATGAAGGTCTGCGTTGCGCCGGGACCTTCGAAGCCATCGCCCTGAATCGGCCCGTTGACGATCTGCTTCGGCAGGTCGAAGGACAGGAAGTAGGGAATCATCGAGGCGGCGACGACAGCCAGGATCCACAGCTGCTGCAGCCGCGTGTTCTTCCAGATGTAGCGGGCGAGGCTTTTTTCCATGGCTAACCGTCAGCTGCTGGGAAATTCCGGGGGTGCGATCCGGGCGCCGGGATGGAAGGAGTTCTCGAGAACAGGACCATGCAGCGGACCGCCGATATCGCAATGAAAACAAGGCGAAGCGACCGGCCGAAAAAATGCCGATTCTCGCCGGAATATTGCTTATATCACAGGAATTTTGGATTGGGCGAGCGATTCGGCAATCATGGAGCGAATGATGGCCGCCGTTTTCTCCGCCCCTTCGAGATCGAGCTGCATCGGCCCCCGCCGGGGCGCTGCAAGCGCCTTTTCGACAGCTTCTTTCACGTGGTCGGGCGTCAGTCCTTTTTCCGGCAGGATGTCGGCGAGGCCGAGCGCCTGCAGCCGCTCGGCGCGCACTGTCTGCTCCGTCTCGCCACCGGCGACGAAGGGGATGAGGATCGCCCGGCATTTGGTGCGCAAGAGGTCGCCGACTGTATTGTAGCCCGCTTGCGAGATCGAGACCTTGGCGCCCCGCAGCAGCGAGGGAAAATCCTTGCGGAAGCGCACCAGGGTCACGTTCGGGGCCGCATCGCGCGATAGCGCGGCAAAATCGGCCTCGGGCAGATTCGGTCCTGATATCAGCAGCCACCGAAGATTGGCGGGCATCATCGCCGCCGCCTCCTTTGCCGCGCCGATCAGTTCGGCGCCGACCGCACCGCCACCCGCTGAGGCGATGATATCGAATGTCTCGATCGGCTCCGGCGCCGGCGGCGCTGCGACGAGGCCGGTGTACCGCAGCCTGTCGGCGATCTCCGAGGTCAGCGGGAAAGTATCTTCGAGCCTGACGAAACCGGGGTCGCCATGGATGAGCACGGCATCGAAATGATCCCTGACAAGGGCGGCGGTCTCGGCATCGCGGCCGGCCTTGCGGTTTTCCTGTAGGATGTCACGCACCGAACTTAGGAGTTTCGGGCGCGGTTCGGCCTTGCCGATCGCCTCGAGCAGCGGCAGCAGTTCGAAGCGCATCTGACGCCGGCCGAAGGGAAAGGCCTCTATGATGACGACATTGGGCCTTGCGGCATGGAAAGCGTCGAGCAGCAGCTGGCGACGGGCATTGAGGAAAGCCTCGTCCGCCGGCCGGCCATCGGCATCAGCGAGGCCGGAAAAGCCCGCATTGCTGGCAACGACCGCCGGCAAAGCCACGGTCTTCACGCCTTCGCCGGGGAAACCCGGCACCGGCAGGCCGCCGGTCACGACGGTCACATCGAAACCGTTCTTGGCAAGCGCATTGGCGATGCGGCTGGCGCGGGCGATGTGACCGATGCCGAGCAGATGCTGGACATAGAAGAAGATACGCGGTGCCGTCATGACGCCTTCTGCCATTCGGCCTCGAACAGACCGGTGAGCTGTCGGATGCTGGAGTGATAGTCGAACTCTTCGCGCACGCGCCTTTCGGCGGCGTCGCCAAGGCGCTTGCGCAGCGCCGGATCGCGGATTGCCGCTTCCAGCGCCCGGGCGAGCAGCGCCGGATCCTCCGGCGGCACGACGAGACCGTTCTCGCCGTTGTTCAGCAGTTCCGGCACGCCGGATACAGCGGTCGAGAGGCAGACGAGCCGCTGGCTCGATGCCTCGACCAACACGTTCGGCAGGCCGTCGCGGTCACCATTGCCGGCAATCCGGCACGCGAGCGCGAAGATGTCGGCGCGGCGATAGTGATCGAGCACGTCTTCCTGCGCCATGGCGCCCTTCCAGACGATGCGGCCGGAGAGGCCGAGTTCGGCGGCGAGCGCCTTCAGCTTCGAAAGCTCCTCGCCGCCGCCGATATGGCCCATGCGCCAATGGAGGTCTGCCGGCAGAAGTGCCAGCGCACGCAGCAACACGTCGTAGCCTTTTTTCTCGACGGCGCGGCCGACGCTGAGGATGAAGGCGGGATCGTCCGGATTGCTGCCGGTCCGGTTCGAGCGCTCGCCGGCAAAATGGCCGAATCGTGCAAGGTCGAGACCGTGGTAACTCAGGTGCACCGCCTCCTTGCGTGGCGTCAGTGTGCGCATGTGCTCGTAGCCGGTCCTGGTGCAGGTGACGGTCCAGCGCGCGCTACCGAGCTTCTCGTGCAGTTCCCAGTCGGGCGACGTCCAAATGTCCTTGGCGTGCGCGGAACATGTCCAGGGTGTCCCGGTCAGGATGCTCGCATATTCCGTCACCGAGGCCGGCGTGTGGATGAAATGGGCATGCAGCCATTCGCCCCCGTCGGGCCATTCGCGCGCGAGCACCAGCGCCTGGCCGAGCCGGCGGAAGCGATTGCGGGAAATATCGCGCTTGAGGTCGGCGAAGAAGCGTTTCATCAGCGCCTTGAAGCCGGTTTTCGAAAAACCGGCGAACAGGCCTTTCAGCACGCGGATCGGCTCCTCGTGCAGATATTCCGGGAGATAGACGACGCGCGCCCTGATCTCGTCATGCACGGGATGACGCTTCTTGTCGGTCGGCCGGCGCATCGAAATCAGGGTCAGGTCGAAGCCGGCCTTTTCGAGGCCGAGCAATTCCTGGGCGATGAAGGTTTCCGAAAGGCGGGGATAGCCTTTCAGCACGACGAGGATCTTGCGGCGTGGCGGCAAGGCTTTGCCCTATTCTGCGCCGACGACGGCAAGGTGGCTGCCGCGGCTGTCGAGCCAACGGCCGACGGTCTGCGAAATATGGTCGAGCCCCTCGAGGCGCATATTGCTGCCGGTCTTCGACGGCGGCAAGCGGGAGGGCAGGCGCTTCAGCGCCTCGGCCATAACAGTGGGATCGACCGACTGGTCCGGCAGCAGCATGTCGACGAGGCCGAGTTCGCTAGCGCGCTGGGCGCGCAGCAACTGCTCCTCGCGCGGCTTGACGCGCGGCACGATAAGCGCGGGTTTATCGAAGGAGAGGATCTCGCAATAGGTGTTGTAGCCGCCCATGGCGACGACGCCGGTAGCGCCGGCGATCAGCTCCTCCATATGATTGTCGAACTCGATCACCTCGATATAGGGAATGGCTTCCCCCTTCTGCACCAGCTTGGCGCGCTCGGCGGCCGGCATATAAGGCCCGAGCACGACGAGCGCTTTCTGCGTCAGAGTCGGATCGGCCTCGTAGGCGTTCAAGACGTCGTGGACGAGATCGGAGCCGTCGCCGCCGCCGCCTGTCGTGACGAGCAGGTAATTGTCCTTGCGGGCGTTGATCGAACTTTTGCCCTTGGAGACGCTGCGCTGAAGGAAGCCGACGAAATCCATCTTCCGGCGCAGGCTGGCCGGTACGTCGAGACCAACAAGCGGATCGTAGAAGTCAGGCGGACCGTAGACCCAGACACTGTCATAATATTGGTCGATCTTCTGCATGATGCTGTTCTTCTTCCACTCGGCTTCGAGCAGATGCGGCGCATCCATGATCTCGCGCAGGCCAAGCACCAGCACGGTGCCGCGGGCCTTGAGGTAGGCGAGCGTATCCTCGACCTCACCCTTCAGCCCCATCGGTTCCTTGTCGACGATGAAGATATCGGGCTGGAAGGTCTCGGCCGTGTGGCGAATGCTCGATTCGCGCATCTTCAACGTCTCGTGCAGGTCGATGTGGCTTGCGAGCGACGTATATTCGCCGTTGCGGAGCTTGATGACGCTCGGGATCTTCACGAAGTCGACACGGGCGCGGTAGTCGAAGGCGCCGGCGATCGTCGCACCCGAAATGATGAGGATGTTGAGGCCGCGATAATCCTCGACCAGCGCATGGGCGATGGCGCGACAGCGGCGCAGGTGGCCGAGACCGAAAGTGTCGTGGCTGTACATGAGGATGCGTGCATCTTCGAGACGTCTGGCCATAGGCGTTCCCTTTGGGGTGACGAACATAGTTAGCACCCCCACCGTCCGGAGGCCACGAGGCGGGGGCGATGCCGGGAGGCGCCGCCGAGCTTCCCGCTATTTGTAGGGATCTGCCGCATCACGCAAGCCGTCTCCCAGAAAGTTGAACGCCAAAATGACAAGAACAACAGGAATGATCGGATAGAGCAGCCATGGATAGAAGGCGATGACGCTGACGCTTTTGGCTTCGGTCAGCAGAATGCCCCAGCTGGTGATCGGCGGACGAAGGCCGAGGCCGAGGAAGGAGAGCGCGGTCTCGCCGAGGATCATGCCCGGGATCGAAATCGTCGCCGAGGCAATGAGATGCGACATGAAGCCCGGCACCAGATGCCGCCCGATGATGCGCGGCGTGCTGGCGCCCATCAGCTGTGCCGCCTGTACGTAATCCTCTTCGCGCAGCGCGAGCAGTTTGGAGCGCACGGCGCGCGCCAGCCCGGTCCAGTCGATGATGCCGAGGATGACGGTGATGCCGAAATAGATGACGATCGGGCTCCACGTCACCGGCATGATGGCAGCAAGCGCCATCCACAGCGGCAGGCTCGGCAGCGATTGCAGCACTTCGATCAGGCGTTGGACGATGAGATCGAAAACGCCGCCCCAATAACCGGCAAGGCCGCCGATGACGATGCCGAGCACGAAGCTGATCGAAATGCCGATGAGGCCGATCGTCAGCGATATGCGCGCGCCATAGAGGATGCGCGAGAGCACGTCACGGCCGAGCCGGTCGGTGCCGAGCAGGAACATCTGTCCGCCGACCGCCGGGCAGACGAGATGATAGTTCGAGGCGACGAGCCCCCAGAACCTGTAGGAATCGCCGCGGCAGAAGAAGCGGATCGGCTGTACATCATTCGGCTTGTCGGCATAGACGCGGCGCAGCGTATCGATATCGAGCGTCATGCTGCGGCCATAGACGAAGGGACCGACGAAGTTGCCCTTGTCAAAGAAATGGACAGTCTGCGGCGGGGCATGGATGTAATCGACATTGCGCGTGTGCAGGCCGTAGGGCGCCAGGAACTCGACGATCAGGATCATCAGGTAGACGGCGGCAAGAAAGATGCCGGAGGTCAAGGCCAGCCGGTGCTGCTTGAACTTCCACCACATGAGCTGCTTCTGCGAGGCGAGATGGATGCGCGATTGCGCCGCCGTCATGGTCTCGGTCGCGTGCGGGTCGAAAGGGGCGGTCGAGACGTAGTGGGGAAGCGGCGCGCCGGGTGCGGGAAGGGGCGACATTATTTGGTGCTCCTGCCTTGCAGACGGATGCGGGGATCGAGGAAGCCGAGCGCGATGTCCGAGATAAGCACGCCGATGACGTTGAGGAAGGCGAGGAACATCAGGAAGGAGCCTGCGAGGTACATGTCCTGGCTTTGCAGCGCCTTGATGAGCATCGGTCCCGTCGTCTCGAGCGACAGGACGATCGCGACGATTTCGGCGCCCGAGATGATCGATGGCAGGATCGAGCCGATATCGGCGATGAAGAAATTGAGCGCCATGCGCAGCGGATATTTGACCAGCGCCCGCATCGGATGCAGGCCCTTGGCGCGGGCGGTCGTCACATACTGCTTCTGCATCTCGTCGAGCAGATTGGCGCGCAGCCGCCGGATCATGCCCGCCGTTCCCGCCGTGCCGACGATGATGACCGGGATCCAGAGATGCGCCAGGATCGACTTCGCCTTCGCCCAGCTCATCGGCTCGTTGAGATATTGCTGATCCATCAGATGGCCGATCGACAGCCCGAACCAGACATTGGCGAAATACATCAGGATCAGCGCCAGCATGAAGTTCGGAATGGCAATGCCGAGCAGGCCGAGGAAGGTCAGCCCGTAATCACCCCAGCTGTACTGGTGCGTGGCCGAATAGATGCCGATGGGGAATGCGATCAGCCAGGTGAGCAGAATCGTCGTGAAGGAGACGAGGATCGTCAGCCACAGGCGGTCGCCGACCACGTCGGAAACCGGCAGCTGATATTCGAAGGAATAGCCGAAGTCGCCATGCAGCATGCCGCCGACCCAGTAGAAATAACGCACGATTTCCGGCTTGTCGAAGCCGTATTGCTGGCGCATCTCCTCGATTTCCTGGAGATTGGCCGTCTCGCCGGAGGCGCGCAGCTCGGCGATCTGGCTCTCGAAGAAGTCGCCCGGCGGCAGTTCGATGATGGTAAAGACCAGCGCCGAAATGACGAAGAGGGTCGGCACCATGGCGGCGATGCGCCAGAGAATATATCTGAGCACGCCTAGGCCTCCTTGTACCAGAATGTATCCGGCATGTAGATGCCGAGATAGGAGGTGGGATCGAAGCCGTAGAGCGCTTTTTCGGGCAGATTCTGCAGCTTGGCAGATCGAAGGATCGGCTGCAGCGTGGCGTTGATGAGGCCGATCGAGAAGACCTGCTGCGTATAGAGCGACAGCATCTTGTGCCAGATCACCTGACGTTCCTCGAATTTCGCCGTCGAACCCCATTGGCCGAGCAGATCGACCAGTTCGGCCGCTTCCGGCAGGTCGGGCGCCGCACCTTCCTGGCCGGCGGAGAGGTAATGCATGCCCCAGAGCGGCCATTGCAGCTGATCGTCGAGCGTCGGTGCAAGTCCGGAGGGCGACATGTCGGCCGTCGGCACCCCGTTGTCGAGGCCGTACCAGATCGACATCATGATCGTGCCGCTCATGGCGCGGTTGCGGAAGACATCGCGCTGCGAGGTGCGGGTATAGAGCGCAAGGCCGATATTGGCCCAGTGATCGTGCACCAGCTCCAGCACGTCGGTATCGAGGTTGCTCTCGCCTGCGGTCTCGACGGTGATCTCGGCGCGTCGCCCGTCCGGCAGCAGCCGGATGCCGTCATCGCCGCGCTTGGCCAGGCCAAGCTCGTCGAGCAGGCGGTTGGCCTCGTCGGGATCGAATTTCACGTAGGCGTCGGCATACTCCTGTCTAAAGAGGGGGCTGTCGGGCAGAACGGTATCGGCGCTTGGCGTGCCGAGGCCGTAGAAAGCGACCATGTTGATCTCGTGCCGATCGATCGCCAACGAGAGCGCCCGGCGCAGGCGCACGTCGCGGAACAGGCCGCGCCACACCTCGTCGGCGCAGTTGAGGTTCGGCAGCAGCGTGATGCGCGAGCCGCGCGCGACCTTCCAAAGATTGACCTTCACGGGGAAACGCTTCTCGGCCTCCTTCAGGAAGGTGTAGTCGTTGAAATCGATGCCGGTCGCCTGCAGATCGGCTTCGCCGGCCCCCGCCTTGGCGGCAATGATCGACGAGGAGGAGACATTGAGAATGAATCGGTCGAGATAGGGAAGCTGCCTGCCGGTTTCGTCGACGCGATGGAAGAACGGGTTTCGATCGAAGACGAACTGCTCGGACGGCAGCGGCGTCGTATTGCGCCAGGGATCGAGCGTCGGCAGGTTCGGATTCTCAGGGCGGTAGGACCGCGCCATCTTGATATGCAGGTCCTGCCATTTTTTGACGCGGTTGGCCTGCATCATCTGTTCCATTTTCGCCTGGTCCGGCTGGAACTTCTTGTGGAACTGCTTGAGATAATGCGCCGGCCCGACGATGACGAGCGGTATGGGACCTGCCAAGGTCGGCAGGAACATCGGGTTGGGTTTTTCCCAGGTGTAGCGCACGGTCAGCGGATCGAGCATTTCGAAGCGCGGGAGCGCGCCGTGCGGGCGAAGCTCCAGCGCGCCGCCGCCGGGCGTCAGCTTGTCGTTCAGGATGACGTCTTCCCACCAATAGCGAAAATCGTCGGCCGTGAACGGCTCGCCGTCGGACCATTTATGGCCGTCGCGCAGCGTGAAGGTGAAGACCGTATCGTCCTCGGAATGGAAATCGGCCAGGATATCGGGCTGGAACTGCAGGTGCTTGTCATAGCCGACGAGACGGGCATAGCCGTAAATCGTCATGAAACGTATGTCGCGCTGGCCACCGATGATGGTGCGCACGGTGCCGCCATAGGCGCCAGGCTCGAGCCCCATCTCCTTCAGGTTGACGATGCGCGGACGGGTGGGAATGCGCTCGGCCATCGGCGGCAGGCTGCCGGCGGCGAGCCGCTCCTTGAGGAATTCCGGTTCGACGGCCTGTTGGGCCCGAAGCACCGTGGGCGCGATCGCAGCACCCACGAGGCCGCCGAGGAAAGTGCGACGCGTCACCATCAGCGCAACTCCTTGGCATCGGCGCCTTTGCGGGCGCGCACCAGATGGCCGTCGCCTAAGTCGGCATAGGCAAGCTCGGAGGCGTCGTCATGCTCGGCGGTGAAGGTCTTGCCCCAGTTCTGCTTGTCGGCGGCTCCATTTTTCCGGAGCGCCTTGAAATCGAGCGGCCGGTCGAGATCGGGGAAGGGGACGGCGGCGAGCAGCGATTTCGTATAGGGGTGCACTGGGTCGCGCAGGATGATCTCGCGCGGGGCGATTTCGACGATCCGGCCCTTGCACATCACAGCGATGCGGTCGGCCATGTAATCGACGACGGCGAGATTGTGCGAGATGAAGAGATAGGTCAGCCCCAGCTCCTTCTGCAGGTCCTTCAGCAGGTTGAGGATCTGCGCCTGGACGGAGACATCGAGGGCCGAAACCGGTTCGTCGAGAATGACGAGCTTAGGCCCGAGCGCCAGAGCGCGCGCGATGCCGATGCGCTGGCGCTGGCCGCCGGAAAAGCTGTGCGGATAGCGGCTGAGATAACGCTTGTCGAGGCCGATCGCACCCATCAGGCCCTCGACCTTGCGCTTGCGCTCGGCGCTGTCGCCGCGGTCGTGGATCTCCAGGGGTTCGCTGAGGATGTTGCGCACCGTCATGCGCGGCGAAAGCGAGGAGACGGGATCCTGGAACACCATCTGGATCTTGGTGCGCATTTCCTGGAGTTCGGCACCTTTGACGGAAAGCACGTCGATCACGTCCTTGCCGTCGTTGAACACGACCGCGCCGTTATCAGGCGTGATGGCGCGCATCAGGATCTTGCTGAGCGTGGTCTTGCCGCAGCCGGACTCGCCGACCAGGCCGAGACATTCGCCGCGGCGGATGTCGAAGCTGACGTCGTCGACGGCGTGCACGACGGCGGCTTCCTGCTTGCCGAGGAAGCTCCGCTTGCGCGTTCTGTAGGTTTTCGAGAGATTGGCGACCGAAAGCAGCACGCCCGGCGCTTCCGCCTGCACCGGCTTCTTCTTGCCGACGAGCGTTTCGAGATTGACCGGCACGTCGCGCAGCGCCTTCAGCCGCTCGCCGGGCCTCATGTCAAAATGCGGAACGGCCGCCATCAGGGCCTTGAGATAGGGATGCTGCGGATTGCGGAAGATCGCCTCGACCGGCCCCGCCTCCATGATCTCGCCGTGATAGATGACGACCACCTCGTCGGCCATGTTGGCGACGATGCCGAGATCGTGAGTGATCAGCAGCATCGCCATGCCGAGCTTGGCCTGCAGGTCGCGGAGCAATTCGAGGATCTGCGCCTGGATCGTCACGTCGAGCGCGGTCGTCGGCTCGTCGGCGATCAGGAGCGCCGGCTTGCAGATCAGCGCCATGGCGATCATCGCGCGCTGGCGCATGCCGCCTGACAATTCGAACGGGTACATGTCGTAAGTGCGGCGCGGATTGGAGAAGCCGACGAGCCCGAGCATCTCCTCGGTCCTTGCTCGTGCTTCCTGCTTGTCGACGTCAGTATGGATCAGCAGGACTTCGCTGATCTGGTTACCGACCGTATGCAGCGGCGAGAGCGAGGTCATCGGCTCCTGGAAGATCGTCGCCATGCGCTTGCCGCGCAGATCGCGCATCTCCTCGCTGTCGCGCGGCAGCGACAGGATATCGGTGGCGCTGCCGTCGAGCGGATCGGTGAAGAGGATGCGGCCGGAGGCCTTGGCCGGATTGGGCAGGATGCCCATGACGGACTGGCTGATCACCGATTTGCCGGAGCCGGATTCACCGACGAGAGCGGTGACTTTACCCGGAAGAATGCGAAGATTGGCTTCCTTTACGACGCGCAGCCGGTCGCCGAAAACCGAAAAGGAGACGTCGAGATTTTCAATACGCAACAGATCTGCCGCAGACGCCATACCAATGAAATTCCCCAGTCTTCTATGTTCCCGTTAAGGCACACTATCGTACCGCAAACGGGGTGTCCAGTTGATGACAACAGCAGAGGAATTCCCCGCGTCCCGCCCGAAATTCTCAGGCGAAACACGCGGACCGATGGCGGAAGCTTGGGGTTTTACTGGATGAATTTCTCCATGCTTGTCTGCTTGACCTGTTTCTTGGCGTCGCGATGCAGAAGAATGACCTGTTCGGCTTCGGAGAGCCCGTTCTGCTCGGCGTCGCGGAAGCTTTCGTCGACATTGATCTCAGGCGCCGGTGCGCGCGGCTGCAGCACCGTCACTTTCTGGCGGATGCCGCGCAGCTTCTCTTCGCCGAGCGTTGTCCATTCGCCGCCGCAATAGCCGGCGAAGGCCTGGCTGGCGACGACCTCGCGACCGTATTTCTTGGTCAGGACCTGCAGTCGCTGCACCTCGTTGACCGCCGATCCGAAGGCGGAGAAGGTCAGGCGGTCCTTAAGGCCGACATTGCCGAACATGACGTTGCCGACATGCAGGCCGATGCCGTAGCCGATCTTGCTGAGGCCCTTCTGCTCGCGGTCGTTGTTGAGCTCGGCGACCCGCGCCCGCGCCTGATGCACCGCCGAGAGTGCGGCCTCGCAGGCGATCTTCGACGGGTCCTTGTGACGCCCGCACGGATAGACGGCAAGGAAGCCGTCGCCGAGGAAACTCAGGATCTCGCCACCATTGCGGTTGAAAGGGGCAGCGATCGCGTCGAAAAACTCGTTCAGCGTGTCGATATAGGCCTGTCGGCCTTCCTTTTCGGCATACATTGTGGATTCACGCATGTCGCCCATGACGAGCGCGGCGCGGATCGTTTCGCCATCGCCGCGGCGGATCTGGCCGTTCAGTACCCGCTTGCCGGCATCTCCGCCGAGATAGGTGGTCAGCATGTTGTTGGCGAGCTTGCCGAGCACCGCCATCTTGGCGGCGACCGCCAGATGGTCCTGCATCCTGAGCAGCGCATCGATCATGTCGTCGGTAAAGCCGTTGTGATGGTCGGTCGACCAGGATCCCATCATGCCCTGCACGGAACCGTCGCCGAAGGGCTGCACGAAGGCGAGGTAGTCGGTGATGCTGTCCTTGCGCAGATCCTCGAAGATCGGGAATTCGTTTGGCCCGTCCTGCATCAGCCGGCGGCGGATGTGCTGCAGGTTGTTGTCGAGGAGGTAATAATAAGGGCTCTGCAGGAAGCGGTCCGGCTTCTGGCCGGCGGGCATGCGGAAGCCTTCGATGGTGACGCCGCTGGCGCGCCGCCAGGTGAAGCTGAGCGCATCGTAGAGCGGATGCAGCATCGAAAAACTGAGATGAACGCGCGCGATCGGCAGGCCTGCGGCAGCGATCCTTTCGCAGAAGCCACGCACGATGTTTTCAAGATCGTCTCCCGCAAGCGAAGAGTTCGTCAGCCATTCAGCAACCCGGTCCAACAGGATGGAGGACACGCTGGATTCGATCGTGCTCATTCTCGGTATGATCCTCATAAGGCACGCCATCCCCAAGAGCCAAAAGTCCCTCGGCCGGCACATTTTCATGCGCAGGACACAAGGAAATCAGGATGTACGAGCGGTATTATTGTGTCAACGATCTGCCGAGAACCCGGCAGCGGCGCCCCCAGCTCTCCGGTCGGAGATCGGATGGGCAGTCCTTTCATGATGGTTCATTATCAAAAGTCAAAATAGGGATGCTGCAAATGCGAAACAATGGGAGCGTCATCTTTTTGTGCTGCGAAGTTGCAGCAAAAGCCGGCCCCGAGTCATTTCCGCCACACCCGGCTAAGGACCTTGTCCATTGATGTCCGGGAAATCCGCAAAACCAGGTCGTCATCTGGCTGCCGCTTACCCCTCCCCACAAGGGGGAGGGGCTATCGTGCTGTACCGTGTCCCATAATCTGCACAGTGGCGATCCGGAGAACGGTAACAGCCAGCTTTACCTTTTCGCTTCATCGCCGTCGGGATCGCAGTTGAGCCCCCTCCCCCTTGCGGGGAGGGGTTGGGGAGGGGTCTTCGGAGCCAACCGAACAGCTTTGCCGCCGAGGAGAGGGGCATCGGGTTTTATTCCACGCGATCATGCATTAGATCAGCTTTTCCTGTTCTGTTTTGAAAGATCCCGTCTTGGCCAGCCCCTCCTTCGATACGCTCTCTCGGAAGATCGAAACCCGCACGGCGCGTGCCGGCATCATCGGGCTCGGCTATGTCGGCCTGCCGCTGGCGATCGTGGTGGCGCGCAGCGGCTTTGCGGTCACCGGCTTCGATATCGATCCCGGGAAGATGGTGGCGCTCGATGCGCGCCGCTCCTATATCGATGCGGTGAGCAACGAGGCGCTTTCGGCCGAGATCGATGCGGGCCGCTTCAAGGCGACGACCGATTTCGCCGGCCTTGCCGACTGCGACGTCATCATCATCTGCGTACCGACCCCGCTCACCAAGCATCGCGATCCCGACCTTTCCTTTGTCGAGGCGACATCGCGCTCGATTGCCGCGCACTTGCGCCCCGGTCAGCTTGTCGTGCTGGAATCGACTACCTATCCCGGCACGACCGATGATGTGGTGAAGGTCATTCTCGAAGGCACCGGCCTGAAATCCGGGTCGGATTTCTTCGTCGGCTTCTCGCCGGAGCGCGAAGATCCCGGCAACCAGCACTATCACACCGCCACGATCCCGAAGGTCGTCGCCGGCGACGGCGCCGAGGCGCTGTCGCTGATGAAGGCCTTCTATGGCGCGGCGGTTTCGACGGTCGTTCCGGTTTCCTCCAATGCGACGGCCGAGGCCGTGAAGCTCACCGAGAATATCTTTCGTTCGGTCAATATCGCGCTCGTCAACGAGCTGAAGACCGTCTATGTGGCGATGGGCATCGACGTCTGGGAAGTGATCGACGCGGCCAAGACCAAGCCCTTCGGCTACATGCCCTTCTATCCCGGCCCCGGCCTCGGCGGCCATTGCATCCCGATCGATCCCTTCTACCTGACCTGGAAATCGCGCGAGTACGAGTTGCCCACCCGCTTCATCGAGCTGGCCGGCGAGATCAATTCGGCGATGCCGCGTTATGTCGTCGGCAAGCTCGCCGAAGCGCTCGATATTCGCGCCGGCAAGGCGCTGAGCCGCAGCCGGGTGCTCGTACTCGGGCTCGCCTACAAGAAGAACGTCGCCGATATAAGAGAAAGCCCGTCGCTGCGGCTGATCGAAATCATCGAGGAACGCGGCGGCCGGGCCGACTATCACGATCCCTTTGTCGCCGAGATTCCGCCGACGCGCGAATACCAGGCGCTGAAAGGCCGCAAATCGGTTGCGCTGACGCCGGAGGCCGTTAGCGGCTATGACGCGGTACTGGTCGCGACCGACCACGACAAGGTGGATTATGCTGCGCTCGTAAAAAGCGCTTCCCTGATCGTCGACACGCGCAACGTTTTCAACCGGCTCGGCCTCTCGGCCGATCACGTCATCAAGGCGTGACGGAAACAGCCGAGAGCGACTTGCCGGTCATCCGGCTTGCGGCCACCGCATAACCGCCGGCGGCGCCGTCGATGAAATGCATGTGGTCGCGCGAAATCGGCGTCGGCACGAAGCAGGTCATCAGCGCCGAGTTCTGCCGATGCAGGCCGTAGCGGGCAATGCCTTTCGCCTGTGCCTCCTGCAACAGCGTCTCGATCCGTTTCAGGTGGTCGGCGTCGACGTCGACCGTCATCTTCAGCCCGTCGTCGAACTTGCGGAAATCGGAATTGTCGGCGACGTCGCGCTTGTAGCGGCGGGCGTCGAACTTGCCGAGCGGAATGCCGAGCTTGTGGAGCAGGACGGTAAGAGCGACCTGCAGGAAGATGAAGAGCTTCTGGCGTAGGCGCCGGCCGGCGGGCGCCGTGGCCTTTGCCTCGCGGTTGATGCCGTGCAGAGAGAAGGCAAAGTCCGGGCCGTCCGCCGGCACTGGATGACTGCCCCGGTTCTGCTCGGTCGTGATGGCGACGATGCCATTGACGAGGTCACGAAATTCCTGGCCCGGCCGGCCTTCGCCCGGCACGGCGATGATCGAAACGATCTCGCCGTTGCGCGCCTCGATCGGGCTCCAGCGGCAGGAGAGGCCAGTGAGATCGGGGCGTGTTCCTGCGGCAGCGCGCTCGACGGCGTAACGGCCGAGCTTCATCTGTTTTTCCGCCCAGCTGGTACCGCCGCCCCAGAACATCGCATAGGTAACGTGGGGGCTTGCCGAGTAACGTGCGACGCGCACGTCGAGGCCCTGGGCGCGGGTGTCTGCGACGGGAACGATGGCGATGCGCAGCATCAGGTTCAGATCTTCCTCGACCCAGACCTGCACAGCGGCGAGTGCGGCGCGTGCCGGCTGCTCCAGCGAACCCGGAAGTGCGATCAGCGCGCCGTCGCCGCCGAAGACGAAGGGATAGTCGCCCTTGCCGACGGCATTCAAGACTGCGGAGATGACGCTGGCCCCCGCCATGTTGACGTCCTTGTAGCGGCCGCCGGCAATCGCCTGCGTCGAGCCGACGATGTCTGCGAGCGCCAGCACCCAGCCGTCCGGCAGCGGCCGGTAGTTGGCGGCATCGGTCACGCCTTCGAACGCGCTGAAGAGCGGCACGTCGGCAAAAAAGTCTTCGTCAGTCACGGTTTTCATGTCATCCAGCTTAGCACAGACCCACCGCGCCACTGCAACGCCAATTCCCATTTACGGCAATCGACTTGGCAAGGTTTCAGTGTTAGCACGCTCAACGATTTTCATGACGGATACGGATTAGATGAGCCGCCTCGACAGCTTCATTCGCCGGTTGACGGCCCAACGCGACATTCTGAACTCGATCGTCGATCTGGTCGAAGAAATCGAAGGGCCGGTGCTGGAATTCGGCCTCGGCAACGGCCGCACCTACGACCATTTGCGCGAGAAATTTCCCGACCGACGCATCGTCGCTTTCGACTGGGAGGTTCGCTCCTATTCCGCCTCGACGCCGGAAGCGCAGGACATGGTGACCGGCAACATCCGCGAATCCGGCCAGGCCTTCCTTGGCATCGGCGCCGCACTCGCCCATGCCGATATCGGCACCGGTCATGACGAGATCGACGCTGTGACTCTGACCTGGCTGCCGCAACTGATGGCCGGCGTGCTTGCCCACAACGCCATCGCCGTCAGCGGCCTGCCGCTGGAGCATGCCGAATTGGTGGCGCTGCCGCTGCCGGAGGGCATTAAGGAAGGGCGGTATTTCCTCTATCGGAGGACGTAAGCGGCGTTCTGTCGCAACCATTCAGTCACACGTTCGCCCGCTATCCATGACAATAATCGCGACCGAACCGGGCGCGGCGATGAAAAAGTCTCAACGTAAAAGCGTTTTTTGAATCTTGAGCCGATGCAACTG
This sequence comes from Rhizobium sp. Pop5, assembly GCF_024721175.1. Lineage (NCBI taxonomy): Bacteria > Pseudomonadati > Pseudomonadota > Alphaproteobacteria > Hyphomicrobiales > Rhizobiaceae > Rhizobium > Rhizobium sp. Pop5. The sequence goes on from NZ_CP099400.1 coordinate 62,027, forward strand.
GCTTATTGCAATCCCTGCGTTTGAATTGTAGCTGTTTTTCATCCGATACTACTATCATTCTACGGCGATGGTGAGTCGTCACCGCGCCCGCAGCAAGCAGAAATGGGGGCATTTCAATGGGGTTTACTGAAGCTGTTCGAACAGTTCTGACGCAGAAATATGCAACCTTCTCCGGCAGGGCATCCCGCTCAGAATATTGGTGGTTTTTTCTATTCTATATGTTGTTGGCTATCGCAATAGCAGTTTTAGCCTTCGTGGTTGGTGCCTTTTCCGGTCAACAGGGTGAAGTTTCATCGGGGGTCGTCCTCGTTATGGTCATCGGCGGATTGTTGGCGCTTGCCCTCGTTTTGCCGATCCTATCCCTTCAGGTTCGCCGCTTTCATGATCGCAACATTTCCGGTTGGTGGTATCTCGCGCTGATCATCCTAGGCATGGTTCCCTATATCGGTCCCTTTACAAGCCTCTCGATCACCATTATTTCCGTGCTGAGGGGCACAGAAGGTCCGAACAAGTTCGGGCCGGATCCGCTGCGTCCTGAAGCAAGAGCAGAGGTCTTTGCCTAGAGCATGATCGTCCGCAATCTCGGCCTGCTGGCGGCTCTGTTGCTTGCTGCCTCGGCTCCAGTTCCGCCTGCGCAGGCGCAGGACAGCGATACCAGGCAGGTCGAGAGCGGCGAGCATCAAAAGAGCGCCGCCGGGGTCGACTATTCCGCGCAATGCCGGCAGAACGGATTGCGCTGTACGCTCGTCTATGGCGACGCCTCGGCAAAAGCCGAACCGGCATCAAATACATCGAATACAACGTCTTCGTCACCGCCCCAACGCGAGCCGCTGACAATCCCGCAGGAAGCGGTCATTTCAGGTCCACTGGCGGTCGCCATCGTATTTGGCGGCCTCATACTGGCCGTCGCAGCGTGGCTGCACTTCGGAAACAGTGGTGTGCTGCTCTCATCGGCTCCGCGTGACATCAAGCGGCGGCACGGGGAGGCGCCGGAAAGCTGGCGCACGTCGGTAGCCGAGGCCGAAGAGAAGCCCGGCGATTTCCTGCAGCGCATTGCCGCCATGGCGGATCGAAGACAGGCGCTTGTCTTGCTGCTGAGGCACTGCCTGCTGCATGCCGCCGATATAACGGGAACGCGCCTTTTCCGCTCGGATACGGAGCGCGCGGTTTTCGCCCGCTTGCCGGAAACTATGCCTGACCGCGATCGCCTCGAAAATTTGCTGGCCGCGGTAGAACTCGTTCACTACGGCGGCCGAACGGTGACGGATAGCCATTTCGGCGTCATTCTCGGCGCGGCGCGTAGCGTGCTGTCTGTAGGCAGATTGGCCAATGCGTAATTCCGCCCCGCTTCTGGTTCTGGGGCTGTTGCTCGCGGTGGCGGCGCTGGCAATCTTTGCGCTGTCGCGCGGCAGCGACTACGATCGCTCGCCCCTTGGCAACAAGGGGTTGGAATTGTGGCTGCAGGCCAAGGGTGTACCGGTCATCCGTTCCGACCCTCATGTCGCCCGAGCGCGTTCGGAAATCTCGCTGCGCATCATTCCCTTGTCGATACGCCAGGGGGAGGCTGTCGCATCTCAGGCAAATGAGGAAGCGGATGTTGCGAGGACAGAAAGCCCGGTCCGGGAGTCAAATCGCTATGCGCTGCCGACACTGATCATTTTGCCGAAATGGCATAGCAGCGTGTCAACGGAGGGTGTTGCCAGCAGATCGGGACTGGCAGATCTCCTCGATATCCGCAGCGAACTCGATAGAATCGGTTATCCGGATCTGGGTCTCAATCGAAGCGAGAATGGGTTTGAAGAGGCGCATCCTCACCTGAACCCGGACCAGCCAATCAGGATCGCCTTATATAATGCACAAACCTTCGATCTGGCGAGCCTGCCGTCCAATTGCAAGGAACTCGCGGGCACGCTGACGGCTGCGCTTCTCGTGCGTTGCGAGAACTACCAGAGCGTCTATCTGCTGTCGGATCCCGACCTGTTGAACAATCATGGGCTGGCTCTCGCCGATAACGCCTCCTTTGCCGTGTCGCTCGTCACGTTGTTGCGCAAGGTGGGCGAAACCCGGCCTGTTTATCTGGATACATCAGACCGGCCTCTGGCTGGCAAGAAGCCGGTTGACGAGGGTCGCACCTATGAGCGCTCCGCCTCCGATCTCAAGCGCTTCTTCGCCTATCCCTTGTCGGTTATCTGGGCAACGCTCATCCTCGTCGCGGCGATCTGCTTCTGGCGTGGCGCCTATCGCTTCGGCCCGCCTTTGCCCGAGGCATCCGCAAACATCGAAATGTCGAAGACCGCCGCGATCGAAGCCACGGCGCGGCTGCTGCGCCTGTCAGGCAATGATGGCCGGATGACCGGACAGTTCGTGCTGCATCTGCTTGCGGACAAGGCGCAGCAATTCTTCGGGCCCGGAGCCGGAAACGAGGCAGGGATAGAGCGGCTGTTTCAGCGCCTGGCGCGCCGCGATCAGGCGGCGGCGAAGGCATTGCATTCGTCGGCGCAGGCGCTGATCGATCGTGGGCATTTGATGACGCGGGCGGATCTGCACCGCAATCTCGAGATATTCAGAAAATCGCTGGAACAGGATGATCTCAGGCCAGTCGGCCCAGGATCTGAATCCCGTTCTAAATTAAAGAGTTAGAGCATGATGTCGCCCGAAACCGCTTACGCTTTTCGGAAGATATCATGCTACAGGGAGCATTGACCTTGGATCTGGGTGAATTTCGCAATCTTATCGCCGCGGTTCGCGGCGAGATCGGAAAAGCGGTGCAGGGGCAGGATGCGATCATCGATCTCGTCCTGATCTCGATCTTTGCCGGCGGGCACTGCCTCGTCGAAGGTCCGCCGGGCACGGCCAAAACCCTGCTTGCCCGGTCGGTCTCCGCCGCCATGGCGCTGGAATACCGCCGCATCCAGTTTACGCCGGACCTGATGCCCGGCGATGTCCTCGGGGTCAATCTCTTCAATTTCCAGACGAACCAGTTCCACCTGACCAAAGGCCCGGTCTTTACCGACATCCTTCTCGCCGACGAGATCAATCGCGCGCCGCCGAAGACCCAGTCCGCCCTGCTTCAGGCGATGAACGAGCGCATGGTCACGCTTGACGGAACCGATTATCCGCTTGGGTCAGATTTCTTCGTGCTCGCCACGCAGAACCCGATCGAGCAGCAGGGCACCTATCCCTTGCCAGAAGCACAGCTCGACCGCTTCCTGTTCAAGCTCGTCGTCGATTTTCCCGGTCGCGATACGGAAATTGCGATCTTGTCCAGACATGCGAGCCAGGCGCTGAAATCGGATGCCCGCAATGCCGGTATCCGCCCGCTCGTCACCAGCGCCGCGCTTGCCGCGGGACGCGCCTTGATCGATGCGATCCATCTTGATGAAACGATCCTGACCTATATCGTCGATCTCGTGCGCGCCACGCGCTCCGATCCCGACATTCTCTATGGCGCCTCGACGCGCGCGGCCGACGCCCTTGCCTCGGCGGTGCGCGTGCGCGCGGCCTTCGAGGGTCGCGATTACGGCTTGCCGGATGATGTCCAAGCGATGCTGGTGCCCGCCCTGCGCCACCGCATCGTTCTCTCGCCTTCGGCCGAAATCGACGGGCGCACGCCGGACGAGGTGCTTCGCAACATCAAGAACCGCGTGGATGCGCCCCGTTAAATGCGGCCATCCTCATATCTGATCGCGCTCGTTCTGATTTCGGCTGCCGTGACGGTCTTCGTCAGCGTGTGGTGGCGCGACGTGAGCTATGTCCTGCTTCTCATGTGGCTTGCGCTCGCAGCGCTGACGGCCGTCGATCTGGTCATTTCCCGCCTGTCGGGCCGGATGACGGTCGAATGCGATCTGCCGCCGCACGGTTTCGTCGGCCACACCGCCGCCTTCACCATCGGCATGCGGCCGCAGAAGAACGCGCTGCCGGAGAAGATCGACATCCGGCTCGATTGCGCGCCGGATCTCGTTGTCGGCGAAATCGGATGGCCGAAGCCGCCTGCCGGGGAAAGTGAAGCCAGAGCCTCTCTCGACCTTCACCTGACCCGACGTGGACAATTCGCGGTCAACGAACTGTGGCTGAAATGGCCGTCGCGATTGAAGCTGCTCGAGATCATCGCGCGTATGCGCGTTGGCAAAGAGATCGCCGTTCAGCCCGATATATCGCCGGTGCTGTCGGGAGCAATAAGAACCCAGATCCTGCCTCTCGAAGCCGGCCAGAAGGATCTGTGGCTGCGCGGTGAGGGATCGGAGTTCCATCAGCTCAGGGAGTTTGCCAGCGGCATGGACCCGCGCAGCATCGATTGGAAGCGCTCCGCCCGGATGCGCAGTCTCGTCGTGCGCGAGATGCGGGCCGAACGAAACCATCAGGTCATCCTGTGCATCGATTCCGGACGGCTGATGGCCGAGAAGCTCGCCGGCTTCACCAAGCTCGACCGCGCCATCAATGCGGCGCTCGCCATGTGCTGGGGGGCCGGGCTTGCCGGCGATCTCGTCGGCTTCTACAGTTTCGACAGCCGCCCGCGCCTGTTTGTGCCGGCCTTACCCGGTAGAGCAGCCTTTCCGCGACTGCAGACGGTCTGCGCCGGCTTGCGTTATGAAACCCAGGAGACCAACCATACGCTGGGACTGACGCATCTGTCGGGGCGCCTGAAGCGGCGTTCGCTGATCGTGATATTCTCGGATTTCGTCGACACGATCACGGCGGAGCTGATGATCGAGAACATACAGGTGCTCGCGCGGCACCACTTCATCGTCTACGTCGCTCTGCGTGATCCGATGCTGGCGAAATTCGTGGAACCTGAAGAGACGACGCTCGACGCCGTCGCCCGCTCCGTCGCCGCCCGCCAGATCCTCAACGAGCGGCGCGCCGTCATGGAAAAGCTTGCCCGTCTTGGCGTACTCTGCCTCGACAGCACGCCCGAAGCACTGACCTCGGATCTCATTGCACGCTACATCGAAATCAAATCCCGTGAGATGATATGATGGATATCGGTATCGACGGCAGGATAGATCAGCGCTCGACGGTCAACGCCGGTGCCGCCCAGAACGATATGCTTCGCTCGGCGCGCTTCCGGGTGGAGCGCGAGACGCACTGGCGTCAGCTGGACGAGCTGGTGACGCGCGCCGAGCAAGGCGGGGCGGCAGCCCTCGGTTATGACGAGGTCCGCAATCTCGCGAGCGGCTACCGGCAGGCGATGAATTCGCTAAGCGTAGCGCGTGACATCTCGCTTGATCGCGCCCTGATCGCCTATCTGGAGAGCCTCTGCGCCCGGGCCTATCTCGTCGTCTACGCTCCGCAGGAAAGCCTCGGTGGGCTCACCTCCCGCCTCTTGAGGCACGGCATTCCGCAGGCGGTGCGCCGTTCGGCCCTGCCTCTGTTCATCGGCTTCCTGGCCCTCATCCTGGGGGCTGCGGCCGGATACAGGCTCTATGAAAGCGACCCGAGCTGGTTCTACACCTTCGTGCCCCCTGAAATGGCTGATCAGCGCACGCCCGATGCCTCGGCCGATTATCTCAGATCGACGATCTATGGCGATGAAGGGCAGCAAGACAGCGATCGGCTGGCCGCGTTTTCCGCGTTCCTCTTCTCCCACAACACCAGCATCGTCGTGCTGATCTTCACGCTCGGCGTTTTCGTCTCGGTGCCGAGCTTCATTCTGACCTTCTACAACGGTCTGATCCTCGGCGCGTTTTTCGCGATGTTCGCCCGCAAGGGGCTGGGTTACGACGTATTCGCCTGGCTCTCGATCCACGGCGTCACCGAACTTGCGGCGATCGCCATCGCCTGCGCGGGCGGCGCGAGGCTCGGTCTTGCCGTTCTCCTCCCGGGCACGCGAACGCGGAAGGAAGCTTTGCGCCATCAGGCCCATGATGCCGTCAAGCTCGCGATCCTCGCAGCCCTCATGCTCGTCGTGGCGGCCTTCATCGAAGGCGTCCTTCGCCAGCTGATACAGGATCCGACCTCGCGCCTGATCATCGGCTGGGGCGTGGGCCTCTTCTGGATCGCCTGGCTGACGCTTGGCGGCCGGGGAGGCAAAACGCCACGCGAGGCCGTGCGATGAACCAGTCTCTCAGGGATGGCAAGCGCGCGGGCGAGTTCATCCCGCCGGAAGGCGTCCCGATCACTTTCGCCATTGCCTCGCTCGGAACGCGTTTCGGCGCGCAATTCCTCGACATCCTCTTCACCACGATCGCCACCATCATCATTGCCGTCGTGATCGTCTTCACCGGCGTGCTGCCGGAGAGCGCCCAGGGAATGCTAATGGTGCTGCTCGGTTTTCTGGTGCAGACCCCCTATTACATTCTCTCGGAGCTGATCTGGAACGGACGCACGCTCGGCAAGAGAATAACCGGCATCCGCGTCATCAACGTGGATGGACGCCGGCTGACGCCGCACCAGGTCACCGCCCGCAACCTGATGAAGGAGGTCGAGATCTTCGCGCCGATGAGCCTTCTGGCTTCGGTCGGCTACCAATCGGCATGGGAAAACGGTTTGACGAGCCTCTGGCTCCTGGTGGTCGTGGTTGTTCCCTTCACCAACCGACGCCGCCAAAGGCTCGGCGACGTCATCGCCGGCACCCTTGTGGTCGACAATCCGCGCTCCGTGCTGCTCTCCGACCTCGCCGTGTCTGCGCCAGCCGCCGCATCCGCGCAGCCGGCCTTCGAGTTTCTGCCGGAGCATCTCGATGTCTACGGCAAATATGAGCTGCAGACGCTGGAAGACGTGCTGCGCGACTCCACCAAAACCGCCAACCACACCGAAATCCAGCAGATCGTCCGAACCATCACCCGCAGGATCCGCTACGAGGATGCCGTAAAACCCGGCCAGGAACTCACCTTCCTCAACGAATTCTACCGCGCCCAGCGCGAGCATCTGGAGAGTTTGAAGCTATTCGGAACGCTGCGCGAGAACAAGTATCACCAGTATGCGCGGACGGAGGCGAAGAGACTCATTTGAGGTGGAGTGAGCGGGCCTTACCGGCTGTCTTGCGCTCGGAAATTATATTGGAGGGACAATGTAATGAAGCTAGGTATTTTAGGCGCTTTCGCGTTTGTTCTTGCTGCTGCGGGTCACGCTCAGGCCGGCGATCACAGCGCCGCAGCAATCTTTTTTCATGATGTGACGAAATCGGCATGCGGTTTCAACATGACGCCAGAGTCGGCATTGAAAGCTGCAACCACTCTTGGAATGTCGAATCTTATCAGCGATCCATTGTTTTCGGCGATGGCTGCAATTTGCGAAGAGGTGAAGAAAGGAAACAACAGCAAAACTATTGAGATCCGGGTTCCCGACAACCACAAAGTGCTGCGGAAAGTCATCCTTGAAAGAGCCAAGTGGTGGCAAGCATAATAAGGGCGGCAGGGCCTGGCGGAGATGACAACGCGCGATAACCTCGGGAAAACCAAGCAAGCGACGGCTACCCTCTACCGCTCTCCCCAATCAACTCCCATATATCGACCTTCTCTGCGCGTCCTTTGACCTGTACGAGGCCCAGCGGCCGAAACCCGAACCGATCTCCCACGGCGTCGTGAACGGTCGCACTCACCAGGATCGACGTCCCAAACTCCTTATTCAACCCTTCCAGCCGCGACGCGACATTGATCGTGTCACCCATGGCCGTGTACTGCTGCCGCGAAATCGCGCCGAAGCTGCCGACGACGGCCGGGCCGGTGTGCAAGCCAAATCGGGTTATGAGCGCGGGGCGGCCGTTCTGGCAGTTCGCTTCGTTCAAGTCATCGATCGCCGCTTTCATCGCAAGTGCACATCGGCAGCCATGTTCGACATGCCGGATATCCGGGACAGGAGCGTTCCACATCACGAAAATGGAGTCGCCGAGATACTGGACGACGGTCCCGCCATTCTGCTCGGCGATGGTGTTCAGCCGTTCGAAATAGGCCGACAGCGTATCGACCACGTCCTCGGGCGAATTGAGCTCGGATATGGTGGTGAAGTCCCTGATATCGGTGAACAGCACGGTCACGTCCTGCCGCTTCGCCTTGACGACCGTTCGCCCCTCTGGGCTGACGATCCGCCGAACCACTTCTCGGGGCACGTAAAGGGCAAACTGGCCGATGGCGTGACGGCTTGCCGAGAGCGCGCTCGCCAGCGTGTTGATCTCCGTTATCCAGGAATGCGACAAGGCCTTCTCGTCGACATCGAGATCACCGATCCTGCGCGCCTCGTCGGCGAGCCGATAGAGAGAGCGGCTGACCATACGGGAAAGCAGCACCGATGCAGCGACACCCGCGATCAAGAGGACGCTGGCAATCAGGAGATTGCGCACGAGCAGCCGGTTGGCCTCGGCCACGAGGTCCTCCAGCGGCACGACGATTGCGGCCGTGCTTCCCCGGAACAGGCCGGACACGCTGACCGGGGCCATCTGCACCAGATAAGTTGCGCCATCGAGATCGAACCGTGCCGCGCCACCGCTTGCGAAAGCGGGATCGCGCCGCAGCCTGGCCACGGTTTCAAGGCTCGTGTCGAAACTGTTTGCCGTCGCCGCGAATGCGCCTGATGTTCTGGCCCACAACCCGATGATCCTGCTCATGATCTGAGGGTCGGAATGGGCGACGAGATTGCCGCCTTCATCGATGATGTAGGCGCGGGCATGCTGCGAAATCCCCTGCGCATCCAGCAGCTGGCCGATCGTCTGCAGGTGAATGTTGATGCCGACGACCACCTGGCGATCACCCTTCATCGGAGCGGCAATGGTCAGCGTGGGAACATTGAGCGTCCCGGTCACATAGGGTCCGACGGAGACAGGCACGCCATCCTGAACGACGGATTGATACCACGGGCGTTGCCGCGGATCGAAGGACGCGTATTCGATGTTCCGCTCGCCGATCGGTCTTGCCTGGCTGTCGAGAAAGCGAAGCGTGGATATGACATCGGCGCTTTGTCTCTCCGCGATCGTCCTGATCGCAAAAGCCGCGCCATCCGGCGCCGAGAGGGTCTGGCGGACATCCCTCCTGGCGGTGTTGATGACCTGCAGATAGGAACCGTCGGAATAACCGGTGTAGATGCTCGTCGCCTCGGGAATGGTTCGCAGGACTTCCAGAAAGAGTTCCTGTTTTGCTTCGCTATCCTCAGGCGGTGGGGAAACGAGCTGCGGCAGGGTCGATGCCAGCGCCACGGCCTCCGTGCCATCTTGCAACGTATTGCGGTATCCCTCGATCAGCCGCAGGCTCATCTCGCGCATCTGCCGCACGCCGGCATTCACCGCAGCATCGCTTCCCTGCCGAAACGCCATCCAGATGATTGGCATCGACGTGCAGAGCAGCGAGGCGACGACCAGGACGCCGAGATGCACTCTGAGCGGCTTAGACCAGTGCACGAGCTTTCCCTCGAAATGCGGACCGCCTCAGCGCACCTTTGGTTCAATGCCCGTCCAATTGTGCAGGAATGAGCGCCCCAACGGGGGTAGCTAACCGCTTTTTTCGGACTTGCACAAGGCGTCGATGTGCGTACTCGGCTGGCTAGCCTGACCGGTTGCTGCGGCAGAAAATGTCCGGTCGTGGTCCTCTCCTCTTGTCGGCATGGCGCGAACAAGAGCTATGATGGCGCGCCTTAAGGCAGGAACAACACGTTGTACTGATCGAGATCGCCCGGGAGGTCGCGAACTTTCATTTCCTCTTCGCGATCCTCGAAGATGACGAGGCAATCCTCGTAGAAGGCGGAAAGCGTTGATATGAAGGCTTTCGTTCCCTCCGGTCCGTAAAAGAGCGGAGTGAACTCCATGTAGAGCGGCACGCGGTGGGCAAGCAGCGGCTGCATCGACCGGCAGGCGACCGGCTCGTAGCCCTCGATATCCATCCAGACGAGGCCGATCGAGGCCGGATCGACCGACAGGCCTGCAAGGATAGCGGAAACCGGCTTTACCGGGACGCTGATCTTCCTGTCCCTTGGGCTCTGGCGGATGGCGCTGCTCTTGCCGTGATTGTCGAGGTTGAGGAAAAAGTCGATCTCGCCTTCGCTCTCGCCTGCGGCGCAATTGACGAGCCGGACCTTTTCTTCCAGCCCGTTCTGGCGGATGTTGAGGGCAAGCAGCGGGAAATTGCGCGGGTCGGGCTCGATGCTGACGATCTCGGCGTAAGCGCCGCTCAGCGCAAAGTAGACGGTCTGTGTGCCGATATTGCCGCCGATCTCGAGCAGCGTCGCATCTTTCCTGAGAAGGCCGCGCTCGCGCAGGATGACGATCAGCCGGTCGACGGCCTCACGCTCGAAATGACCCTTTCGGAAGACCTTGCGGCCGATGTAATCCGAAGGCGAGAAGGTCATCAGATGGTCGCCGGCGTCGACCGTCATGGAGACGACGCGCTGGCCGATATTCTCGATCAGCAGGCGGCGGCCGAAACGGGTGTTAAAGAAGCGCGAGGCCGCTCTATTGCGCGCCTTGCGCAGGCGGCGCTTCCAGTATTTGGCGGTCAGCCAGGGCCTGCCGGGCATCAGTCTTTTCCTTCGAGCGGTTCTGCCGCTTTCTCTCTCGGAATGACATAGACTTTCAAGGGCAGGGTCCGGCCGCGCACGCTGATTTCACGGCTTTCGATGCCGGAAAGATCAGCGCCGGAGAGACTTGCCACCGGCTCGGAAATGACGATCGCCGCTTCGAATTCCTTGGCGGCACTCTCGAGCCGGCTCGCGACGTTCACAGTATCGCCGATCGCCGTCATGCTGCGCACCCGGCCATATCCCATCGTGCCGACGACGGCGGGGCCGGTATGAATGCCGATCGCGATGCGCAACGGCAGCGCCAGTTCATCAGCGAGCTCGGCGGCGAGCTTTTCGATCTCGGCGACGATCGCCGCTGCCGCTTTGAGCGCCTGGCGGCATGCTTCCTCCGGCGCGGTGTTGAGGCCGAAAAGCGCCATGGCGCCGTCGCCGATGAACTTGTCGAGTCGACCGCCGGCCTGTTCCACTGCCTTGCCGATGATGGCGAAATAGCGGTTCAGCAGGAAGACGACGTCGAAGGGCAGGCGGGTTTCCGTCAGCGTGGTGAAATGGCGGATATCGACGAAGAGCACGGCGATCTCGCGCTCGCGGCCGGGGCTCGTTTCCTGGCTGTTGGCGGGAAGTGCCGCCTCGACGGCCGGCACGAGAAGCGGTGCGACCGCAACGTCGCGGTTCGGGCGAAGCTGACAGGCAAGCCGGACGTCCGGGCCGGCGTCGATGCGCCTCAGCGTCGTCTGCTCCATCTTGTCGGGGGCTGGCAGGTCGTCGTAATTGCCAAGGATCTGCACCCGGCAGGTCGAGCATTGGCCCTTGCCGCCACAGACGGAGTAATGCGGAAGGCCGCCGAGCCGGCTTGCTTCCAGCACCGAGAAGCCGCGAGGCACACGGATCACCTCCCCACCCGGATAATGCACGGCAACCTGGTTGAGCCGCTCTTTCAGCTTGCGCCGGGCGCGGGCGATGACGACGATCAGCAGCGAGGCCGAAAAGGCGCCGTAGAGCCCGGCGCGGATCATAGCGACCTGACGGTGAACTTCCGGGTTAGAGGTGTAATGGGTGTTGATGCCCTCCTTATAGGTGCTGATCGTCATTGCCTCCCGGTAGGAGGGGTCGGCGAGCGTGCGGCCCATTTCAACGAAACCGAGCAGCGAGAGCACCGGCACCAGGATCGCAAGCGCCAGCAGGAGGGGCGCGAAACGTGGATACCAGGGGCGGTAGCGTAGCCAGAAATGGATGCCGATGCAGCCGTGGATCCAGACGGCGACGACGGCGAGCCCCTGCCGCAATCCATTTGTCGGATTCCTGATCCAGAGCATGCTGACGACCGCATCGTAGTCATCGATGTAGCCATAGAGCGCGTGAGCGATGCGTGTGCCGATGACATGATCGAGAAGAAGCAGCGGGATCATCAAGCCGAGCACGATCTGCGCCATTTCCCCCTTTGGCATGACGAGGCTGCGACGCATGTAAATGGCGCGCAGCACCAGCGCGATATGGGTAAGTACCGACGAATAAAAGATGGCGGTCCCTAGAGGATTGCGCCAAATCGCGAGGAAGAGGTAGGCGGCTTTATCGGCGGCGGCGACAGAAACGAGGCCAATCGCATGGTTCGACAAATGCAGCAGCACGAAGATGAAAATGACGAGGCCGGAACCGAGCCTCGCCCTTCTGATCGCACGTTCCGAAAAAAACCCTGTGGCCGAGACAGTCGTCATTCATTCCCGTTCTTGTCGATATGACCGCAGGCCCATAGAGATTGAGAAAGAGGCGGAATTGCTTCGATCGCGATCACATTCCATATGCTTATGCGCAAGTTTTCGGGAAAGGGACAATAGCGGAAATTACGCCACGGGCGTGAGCAGGGTAAACAGTGTGTCTTACGAGAGGTGTCAATGCGGGTGGCTTTCTACGCGCCGATGAAATCGCCGAACCACCCGGTGCCGTCAGGCGACCGGTTGATGGCGCGGCTGCTGATCCGGGCGTTGGAGCTTGCCGGGCATGAGGTCGAAGTCGCCTCTGAATTTCGTACTTACGCCGACAGCCTGGAGGCGGCGGCCGAACTCGAACCGGCCATTCGCGCCGAGCTGGAGCGATTGCGGTTGAAATGGAGTTCGGAGCCGCGACCTGAACTCTGGTTCTGCTACCACCCCTATTACAAATCGCCCGATCCCTTCGGGCCGGCGGTATCAGCCGAATTCGCCATTCCCTATATCACCGCCGAAGCTTCCTATGCGGCAAAACGCGACAGAACCGGCTGGGCGGCTCGTCAAAAGCCGATCGGCGAGGCGATCATGCGGGCGGCGGTCAACATCAGTTTCACAACACGCGACGAGGCCGGTCTTGCTGCCGCCTTTCCCAGGGCAAGGCTTGCCGGCCTCAAACCCTTCATCGATACGGGGCTGTTCGAGATGGTGTCGCCGGCACCCGATCCGCACCGGCTGATGACGGTCGCGATGATGCGGCCCGGGGACAAGATGGAGAGCTATGCAATGCTCGCAAAGGCATTGCGGTTGATCGAAGACCGGCCTTGGACACTTGCGGTCATCGGCGATGGACCGATGCGGCAAGAGGTGCGGGCGCTGTTTGCCGGCCTTTCCGGCCGTGTCGAATGGCTTGGCGAGCGGAACGCCGTCGAGATTGCCCAATTGCTGGCGCGCGGCGGCATCTATGTCTGGCCGGGCTGCGGCGAGGCTTACGGCCTTGCCTATCTGGAGGCCCAAGCCGCCGGCCTGCCGGTTATCGCGCAGGAAACGGCGGGAGTGCCCGCGGTCGTCAGGGCTGATATGACCGGTCTGCTGACGCCGGATGGCGACGTCGCCGCCTATGCAGGCGCCGTCACTGCCCTGCTTGACGACCGGCAAAGACGTGACGCCATGGGGCAGGCGGCGCGGCGCTTCGTGCTCGACGAGCGATCGCTTGCGACGGCGGCGCGCGTCCTGGATGGGATATTGCGAGACAGTGCGGGAACAGGAGTGACGTGATGAGCGACAGCATGGCATGGGAGCCTTTGCGCCGGGAACTCGACCGCTGGCAGGCGGCCGGCCGCGTCGCGCGGCTCTGGCTGCGGGATGATGATGCCATCGAGCCGACGCCTGACCTGGAGATGCTGATGGCGTTGACCGGCGAAAGTCAGGTTCCGCTGACGCTCGCGGTCATTCCCGGCCTGACCGGCGAAGCGCTGGCCGCGCGGCTGGCGGAGGAAGCAAACATCGCGGTCGCGGTGCATGGCTGGTCTCATACGAACCATGCAGGGCCGGAGGGGAAGAAGCAGGAACTCGGCGGCGAGCGGCCGGTGGAGATCGTGCTCGGTGAGTTGGGTGAAGGGTTTCAGCTGTTGAAGCGACTACACCCGGCGCGTTTCGTGCCTGTGTTGGTGCCGCCATGGAACCGGATCGACGCGGCGCTCATTCCGGCGCTGCCCGGGCTCGGATTTGCCGCGCTTTCGGTCTATGGGCGGGCAAAGCAGGGTGGCCCGATGCCGCTGCTCAATACCGATGTCGATATCATCGACTGGCACGGCACGCGTGGGGGACGAAGCGAGGAGGAATTGGTGGCGGAGCTGGTGGCGGAACTTCGCGCCCGGTTTGCCGGCGACGACGAGCCAATCGGCGTTCTCACCCACCATCTCGTGCATGACGCGGCGGCGTGGAATTTCCTGTCGGCCTTGTTTGCGATGACGGCCCGGCATCCCGCCGTCCTGTGGTCATCGGCGGCAGCACTTCTGAAGCTTTAGATCACCACGGTCTGGTTGTCGCGGGCGGCGAAGGTTTCGGGGAAGGCGGCCTGCGCCTGCGCTTCCATCTGGGCGAGCTGTTCGTCGGTGCGGGAGGGCGCGTGGTGGAACAGGGCGAAGCGCTTGGCGTTCGCCATCTTGGCAAGCTCGGTGCCGTGCTGCCAGGTCGAATGGCCGAAGCCCTTGAAGCGCTGCATCTCGTCTTCATTGTAGGTACAGTCGTAGACGACGAGATCGGCGTCCTGCATCATCTCCAACGAGACCGGGTCGTAAGCGCCGGGAATATGCTCGATATCATAGATGAGAGCGACCGACCGGCCCTGCCATTCGATGCGGTAGCCGATGGCGCCGCCCGGATGGTTCAGCATGAAGGTCTTGATCACGATGCCTTCGTGGGGATTGAGCACCTGACCGGGATGGAAATCGCGGAAGTTCATCGTCGCCTGGCAGATGTCGGTTTTGACCGGAAACCAGGGCGGGCTGATGAACTGTTCGACCATTTCCCGTGTGCTCATCTTGCCGTCGAGATGACCGGACCAGATGTTGACGTTGATCGAGGGATAATAGATCGCCTTGAAGAAAGGCAGGCCGATGATGTGGTCGTAATGGCAGTGGCTGAAAAACAGGTCGACGTCACTGACGCCTTCAGCGATCAGCGACAGTCCGGCCTCGCGCAGACCGGAACCTGCATCGAAGATCATCCGGCGGTTTCCGCAGCGGATTTCGATGCAGGAAGTGTTGCCGCCGTAGCGGTCGAACTCGGGGCCTGATACGGGAATACTGCCGCGGACACCCCAAAATTTAACTTGAAACTGTTCTGTCGTCATCGTTCTTCAAACCGGCCTTCCCGCATCGCCATCGTAATCGTAGTTGATCCCGATGCGAAGCAGCAGAGTTCCACGGGTTTGCCTATGCCCCCTTTCATTCTCCTAACCGCTAGCGGAAGAAGAAGTAGATTTTCCTAAGCAATCGGCTTTCGCCGCGGAAAGCAACCCAGTATGGTTGGTTTTCAGTAAACAGGCTGATGTTGGAAGGGACATTTTCCCGTGGGTCATGCCTATAAGATGGTTGCGCGCGATCGAAAAAGCAAATTGCCGCCCCTGAACGGCCAAGCAACGCGGTAGTATCATCTATCACAAGGACTACAGCGAGGCGGTGATGCCGCCGTCGACGGTCAGCATGTGGCCGTTGACGAAAGAAGAAGCGTCCGAGGCCAGGAAGACGGCCGCGCCGACCAGTTCCTTCACTTCACCCCAGCGGCCGGCGGGCGTGCGGGTTTCCAACCAGGCGGAAAACTTCGGATCGTCGACGAGCGCCTGGTTGAGCGGTGTGCGGAAATAGCCGGGCGCGATCGCATTGACCTGCAGACCATATTTCGCCCAGTCGGTCGCCATGCCGCGCGTCAGGTTCTTCACCGCTCCTTTGGTGGCGGTATAGGGCGCGATGCCGGGACGGGCGAGTTCGGCCTGGACGGAGGCGATGTTGATGATCTTGCCGCGGCGGCGCGATATCATCGCCTGGGCGACCGGCTGGCTGACATAGAACAGGCTGGAGACATTGGTCTTGAAGATCTCGTCCCATTTGTTGACGGGGAAGGATTCCAGCGGTGTGCGGAACTGCATGCCCGCATTGTTGATCAGAATGTCGATCGGACCGATCTCCGCTTCGATATAGGCGATGGCGCTGCGGCTCGCCTCGGCATCGGTGACGTCGAAGGCGGCGCTGACGGCATGGCGGTTATGACTGCGAATATTCTCGGCGGCGGCTTCCGCTTTCTGCGCATCGCGCCCGTTGATGATGACCGAGGCACCGTGTTCGGCAAGGCCGAGCGCCAGCGCATGACCGATGCCCTGGCTGGAGCCGGTGACGAGGGCGCGGCGGCCGGAAAGATCGAAGAGGGGAAAGGTCACGAGGCGGCTCCTGATTTTTATCGCTTTCTGCATAGCCGGTTTCCGGCGCCACATGAAGGCGCGACGTCAGGTGCTTCCAAGCCTCTTGATATTTCCGATAAGCTCCCCGCCAAGACGCAGCGCGGCGGCGGTCGCCATCGTCATCTGCGGCAGAAGCAGCCATTCGAGCGTCCAGGCAGCACCCGAGCGTTCCTGCTCGTGGACGAGCGACTGGTGGATGCCCGACAGCGCCGTGGCGTTGAAGCGGGCAAGCGAGATGAGGACTTCGGCGGAAACGGGGTTCTGTTTGTGCGCCATCGCCGAGGAAGCGCCGCCGCCTGCAATTTCGATCTCGCCGCCGGCCTGGGTCAGCAGCGCAATATCCTGCCCCATCTTCCCAAGGCTGCCTGAAATCGAAGAGAACAGGCCGGCAATATCGGCGATCGGCAGACGCCCGCTCTGCCATTGCGGCGCGTCGGTGAGGCCGAGCTCCTGGGCGAGCGAGGCACGGATGGCGGCTGCCTGCGCCCCGAGCTTGTCGAGGGTGCCTGCGGCGCCTCCGAACTGGACGGGGAAACTCTGCTCGGTCAGCCGGTCGCGATAGACCATCAGCGGCGTGCGCCACGCATCGAGACGGTCGGCGACGGTGATCGGGATCGCCGCCTGCATTCGGGTGTGACCCATCAGGCGGCTGCTGCCAAACTTACGGCCGAGCGCATCGAGCCCTGCGATAATAGTGGAAAGCCGGCCGGCAAAGAGGAAGGTGACGGCCTTCAGGCGGATCATCAGGCTGGTGTCGATGACATCCTGGCTGGTGGCGCCGAGATGCAGGCTTTTGGCTGCTTCCTCGCCGACAGCCGTGCGCAACTGCTTGACGAGGTCGGGAACGACGACGCCGTCTCTCGCGGTTGCCGAGCGAAGGCTGATGAGATCGGGAGAAAAACTGGCGCAGGTCTCGGCGATACTCCTTGCAGCTTCGCCCGCAATGACGCCGTGTGCGGCTTCGGCCTTCGCGAGTGCGGCCTCGAAGAAGAGCATGGCGCGGATATCGGCCTCGGCGGAAAAATAGGGCGCGATTTCATCATCGCCGAGCAGGCCGGAGAGGAAGGGGTGGTCGAAGGGCGATGCGGTCATGGTCTGCTCGTTTGTGGTGGTGGCCCCTCATCCGGCTGCCGCCACCAACCGGGACCGAGCCATTGGTCTCGACCCGTCCTTCGGACCCCCGAGGGGAGAAGGAACTTAGGGCAGCGCCGACGCTTATGAGCGGTCGATCTCGTATGGCACTGTTCCCCTCTCCCCCGGGGAGAGGGTAGGGTGAGGGGGCTGCTTGCGCCGAGTCCTCCGAA
This sequence comes from Rhizobium sp. Pop5, assembly GCF_024721175.1. Classification (NCBI taxonomy): domain Bacteria; kingdom Pseudomonadati; phylum Pseudomonadota; class Alphaproteobacteria; order Hyphomicrobiales; family Rhizobiaceae; genus Rhizobium; species Rhizobium sp. Pop5. The sequence continues at coordinate 79,438 of NZ_CP099400.1, forward strand.
CTTAGCCCGCGCGCCCCTCAGATATCCAGAAACACCGTTTCCTTTGGACCTTGCAGATAGATGTCGAAATGACAAGTCGCACCGTCACGGGTGGCGACCATCGTTGCGATACGCTCACGGTGTTCGATGCGCAGAAGCAGCGGATCGGCGGCGTTGGCCTCTGCCTCTTCCGGGAAATACATGCGTGTCTGCAGGCCGATATTAATGCCGCGGGCGACGATCCAGACGGTGATGTGTGGGGCTTGTCTGCGGCCGTCCTTGAAGGGAACATAGCCGGGCTTGATGGTCTCGAAACTGTAGACGCCGTCTTCGGCCCGGGTCGGGCAGCGACCCCAGCCGGTGAAATTCGGATCGGCTGCGCCGCGCATCTCCGACGGGCTGTTGTAGAGGCCGGCGCTGTCGGCCTGCCAGATCTCGACGACGGCATCGCGCACCAATGCGCCGGCGCCATCGAAGATGCGGCCGGTGACGGCGATGCGTTCGCCGAGCGTCTTCTCATTGATCATCACCGTGCCGAGATCGGCGTCGTAGACGCCCGATATATCGCAGAAATTCGGCGTCAGGCCGATATGGACGTAAGGGCCGGCCGTCTGCGACGGGGTTTCCTTGAGGTAGCCGAGCTGCTGCATGGTCAGTTGCCCTCCAGTCTGTTTTCGAACATCGTCGAGCGGCGGCCGCGCAACACGATATCGAACTTATAGGCGCGCGAATCCATCGGAATGGTGTTGCCCCAGTCGAGCGGCGCGATCAGTTGTTCGATCGCTGCTTTATCAGGAATCGTACCGACGATCGGACATTTCCAGATCATCGGGTCGCCTTCGAAATACATCTGGGTGATCAGGCGCTGGGCAAAGCCGTGACCGAAGATCGAGAAGTGGATATGGGCGGGGCGCCAGTCGTTGACGCCGTTCGGCCAGGGATAGGCCCCGGGGCGAATGGTGCGGAAATGGTAACGGCCTTCCTCGTCGGTGATGGCGCGGCCGCAGCCGCCGAAATTCGGGTCGATCGCCGCGAGATAGGTTTCCTTCTTGTGGCGGTAGCGGCCGCCTGCGTTGGCTTGCCAGAATTCGACCAGAGCGCCGGCGACGGGCTTGGCCCGTTCGTCAAGCACGCGGCCATGAACGATGATCCGCTCGCCGATGGCGCTTTCGCCAGGGCGCGCATAATTCAGGATCAGATCGTTATCGAGTTCGCCGATGGTCGAATGGCCAAAGACAGGCCCGGTGATTTCGGAGATCGTGCCATCGAGCGAAAGCAATGCGCGCTGCGGCGAGCGCAGCACGGAGGTCTTGTAGCCCGGGGTGAGCGCCGGCGCATGCCAGGCGCGGTCCCTGGCGAAGAAAGCGCCGGTTTCGGGCTTGCGGTTCGGTTGTTCGGACATCTATCCCCCTCAGACCGTCTGTTCGGCGTCCATTTGTTCAAAAGCCTGCTTTGCGATCTTGATCGCGTGGTTGGCGGCGGGAACGCCGGCATAGATCGCGACATGCAGCAGCGCCTCGCAGATATCCTCGCGAGAGGCGCCCGTGTTGGCAGTGGCGCGCACATGCATGGCGACCTCGTCGTCCTGGCCGAGGGCTGCGAGCAGGGCGATCGTGACGATCGAGCGCTCGCGCTTCGTCAGCGTCGGGCGCGACCAGACGTGGCCCCAGGCGGCTTCGGTGATCAGTTCCTGGAATGGGCGGTCGAACTCCGTCGCGGCTGCTGTGGCGCGGTCGACATGGGCATCGCCGAGCACGGCGCGGCGGGTCGACATGCCCTGTCTGTAGCGCTCGGAGGAGGGCGCGTGTTCATTCATGAGCGGATTTCTCCTGACGGAAGGGAGGTGAGGAAGGCGCGGATGATCGCCGTCAGCGCTTCCGGCTGCTCGACGCAGGGAATGTGCGCGCAATCCGGGATGACTTCGTAGCGCGCGCCGGGAATAAGCTTCGCTGTCGAGAGGACGAGATCGGGCGGCGTCGAGCCGTCCTGGTCGCCGACGATGCAGATTGTCGGGACAGTGATTGTCTTGGCCGCCTCGGTGAAGTCGGCATCGCGGATCGCCGCGCACGCAGCCAGGTACCCCTCGACCGGCTGGCGCGTCAGCATGTTGCAATAGCCGGAATAAGCGGTGTTCTCCGGCCGGCGGAAGGCGGGCGTGAACCAGCGCTCCATGACGGTGTCCACGATGCTGCCGATACCATTCTTCTCGACGGCGGCGATGCGGGCGTTCCAGCTCTCTGATGTGCCGATCTTATGGGCGGTATCGCAGAGTATGAGGGCACGGGCGAGGTCCGGCCGGCGCTGATAGAGCGACTGTGCGATGAGGCCGCCAACCGAGAGGCCACAGATGACGGCATTCTTCACCGACAGAAGATCGAGCAGGCCGGCGAGATCCGTCGCATGATCCTCGATCGATGAGGGGAGCTGGCCGACATCGGAAAGGCCGTGGCCGCGCTTGTCGTAAAGCACGATGGCGAATTCGCCTGCAAGCCGCACCACGACGTCGCGCCAGATGCGGAAATCCGTTCCGAGTGAATTGGCGAAGACGATCACAGGTCTGTCGGCAGGGGCGCCGATGATCTGATAGTGGATCGTCACGTCGTTTATACGGGCGAACTGCACTGAAATCTCCTCTCGCGCTCTATTCTGGCCTCGATCATACGGGATCTGAGGAAAGAATGATGCGCGGATTCAAAACTTCGAAGCCTTCTTGCCGATTCGATGGGACAGGCGGATGCTCCGCTAGCGAAATTGAATATTTGATCCGGTTAAGTAAAATGATATTTCCTGGCTTTTCGATAACCTAGGGGTTATGTGAGCGATGATCGACAGCCGCGTCAAGTTTCGTCATCTGCAAACCTTCGTCGAGGTCGCGCGGCAGAAGAGCGTCATGAAGGCAGCCGAACTGCTGCATGTCAGCCAACCCGCGGTGACGAAGACGATCCGCGAGCTGGAACAGGCGCTCGGTGTCGGCGTCTTCGAGCGTGACGGCCGGGGCATCAAAATCACGCGCTACGGCGAGGTCTTCCTGCGCCACGCCGGGGCGGCGTTGACGGCGCTGCGCCAGGGGCTCGATTCCGTCTCGCAGGAGCAATTCGCCGATGCGCCGCCGATCCGGATCGGGGCGCTGCCGACGGTTTCGTCACGGATCATGCCGCGGGCGATGGAGCTTTTCCTCAAGGAGCGGACCTGGAGCCGGGTGAAGATCGTCACTGGCGAGAATGCCGTGCTTCTGGAGCAGCTTCGCGTTGGCGATCTCGACATTGTCGTCGGACGTCTGGCCGGGGCGGAGAAGATGGCCGGTTTCTCCTTCGAGCATCTCTATTCCGAGCAGGTCGTGTTTGCCGTACGTGCCGGCCACCCGCTGCTCGACGGCAGTCAATCGCCCTTTGCCGGTTTTGCGAATTATACGGTGCTGATGCCGACGCGGGGCTCGATCATCCGCCCTGTGGTCGAAAATTTCCTTATCGCCAACGGTGTCTCCAGCCTGCCGAACCAGATCGAGACGGTGTCGGACTCCTTCGGTCGTGCTTTCCTCAGGACAAACGATGCGATCTGGATCATTTCCAACGGGGTCGTAGCCGACGATGTAGCTGATGGACGGCTGGCGCTCCTGCCTGTTGATACCGGTGAAACCAAGGGGCCGGTTGGACTGACGATGCGCGCCGACGCCGTGCCGTCGGCGCCACAATCCATCCTGATGCAGACGATCCGGGAGGCCGCAGGCGAGGTTTCCGGGAAACCATGACCGGGCGCGCAATCGTCCGATTTACTTTTCGCAGGATATCGTGGCGGCGCCGGCAGGACCCATTCTTTAAATCTGCTTGATATATGCCCATATTTGGACTAAGTCTAATTCAGGATAGGAGCGGCTTTCATGCAGCATGCGCGACATCAGGAGCATCGGGAAGGCCAGGGGCCACAGCGGCTCGACACCGAACGCTTCGCCCCGGCAAACCGCAGAAGGCTGAGTGCGCCAGCCTTGCGAACCTTCCTGGCGATCGCCGACCTCTGGGGGCTGAGTGAAGAGCAGCGTCTGCTTGTGCTCGGCTATCCATCACGGTCGACCTATCACAACTGGGCCAAGCAGGCGCGCGAACACGGCGCTTTCACGCTTGATGTCGATACGCTCACTCGGATCTCGGCCGTCCTCGGCATTCATCAGGCGTTCGGGGTGCTTTTTGCCGACGAGCGCGCGGGCGTCGCCTGGCTGCGCATGCCGCATCAGGCTCCGGTTTTCGGCGGGCACCCCCCGCTCGATGTCGTAACGAACGGTACGCAGGATGGGTTGATGACCGTACGCCGGTTCCTGGATGGCGCGCGAGGCGGTGTCTACATGCAGCCGAACGTGCTCGACGAAACTTTCACGCCCTACGAAGATGCGGACATCGTCTTCCGGTGAGCGACCGTTTCGCCCAGGCGCCGCGTCCCTCGTACCGGCTGATCCCGTCGCAATTCCCGCCGATCGGGCTTTTTGAGACGGTGACGAGGGCAGCCGATCTCGAAGCAGTGATGGAACTCGTCGGATGGACCAACGACCGCCTTGTTGCCGATCGCATTCAGCGGCTGCCTGAGAAGGAATGGGTTTACGGCACTCCGAATGCCAGTATCGTGATGGCATCCTTCCTGCATGTCGCACCGGGTGGCATGCGGTTCAACGGTGCCGATCTCGGCGCCTGGTATGCGGCCGATGATCTCAAGACAGCCGCCGCCGAGGTTGGCCACCACCTCCGGCGCGAGGCTGTCGCGCGCGGGGTGGCGACGATGACGCGCACCTATAGATGCTACTCGGCCACCTTGTTTGGCGACTACCTCGACATTCGCGGAGAGCAGACGCTGCGGCCCGATATCTATGACGGCACCAGCTATGCGGCGGCGCAGGTGTTCGGCGAGCAGGTGCGCTCGAAAGGCCAGGCCGGCATCCTCTATGACAGTGTCCGGCTGCGAGGCGGCGTGAACGTCGTCGCCCACCGGCCGCGCAACATTCGGGATGTGGTGCAGGCCGATCACTTCGAGATCACCGTTTCCGCCAGCGACCGCCGCATCGATGTCAGAAAGCTGGCGGCCTGACGGCTCTAAACCGGCAGGCGCTCGGCCCATGCCTTTGCTGCATTCGCCATCGTGGCGAGGTGATCGGCGCTGGAGAAGCCGGAGATTTTCTTGCGCGGCTTGAGGTCGTGGTCGCCGTCCTCGAGCCAGAGGATCTCGATCTTGTCGGACAGATCGTAACCCGGCACCTCGTCGCTCGTGCCGAATTCGTCGCGCGTCCCCTGGCAGATCAGCGCGGGCGTCGTCAGTCCTGCGAGATGGCCGGTGCGCAGCTTGTCCGGCTGGCCCGGCGGATGGAAGGGATAGCCGAGGCAGAGCAGTCCGGCGATCTTTCCCCTGTCATACAAATCGTCGGCGATCATGCTGGCAACCCTGCCGCCCATCGACTTGCCGCCGATGATGAGGGGGCCGCCGGCGTTAAGCTCGGCAATGGCCGCTTCGTATTCGGGATTGAGCGTTTCGGCCCGCGGCGGCGGCTTGCGGCCTTCGGAGGTACGGCGGGCGGCCATATAGGCGAATTCGAAACGGGCGACCCGGAAGCCGACGCCGACGAGCGCATCTGCCGCTCCCGTCATCGATGCCGAATCCATCGGCGCGCCGGCGCCGTGGGCAAGAAGGATCGTGAAGCGCGCGTCCTGAGGACCTTGCAGCAGAAATCTGTCAAGCATTCGAAATCCTATATATCGCCGCGGGAACCATATGGGTGACCACGACTTTCCTCGAAGAAAACGGCCATGGCGCGGAATCGCCCTTGAAACCGTGATGCAAAAGGTACATATAGCGGCCCTGCCTGAAAAATGGATGCGTACGGTATCGACGTCGTCGAACGGTCCGCTGTCCGACAGGATAAGGGCGCTCCCCGAAAGGGTCGAGCGCCCTTTTTGCTTTCCGGCTTCGCGCGGGCTGATTTTTCGCATCCGTACTGTCGATTTTCGCATCCGCCGTTCGTCATGCCAACGATGTGCTGGAATTGCACTTGCCGCTTCAGCGCGTCTGGCAAAACAGAAGGAGAATATCGTCATGGATAATCGGCATCTGGTACCTGCCGCCGCGCTTGCGGCGAAGAACGGCGTGCGTTTCCCCAATGAGAGCGAGGCCTATCGCAGCGCCCGCGACGCGCTGCTGGCGGAAGAGATCGAACTGCGCCGGCACATCGAGCGCGTGGCGGTGCAGCGCCGGGCGCTGCCGCCGGGCGGCGAAGTGAAGAATGATTATCGCTTCGAAGGCGCCGACGGGCCGACAAGCTTCAGCGAACTCTTCGCCGACAAGGAGACGCTGATCGTCTACAGCTACATGTTCGGCCCCCAACGCGAGCGCCCGTGCCCTATGTGCACCTCGCTGCTGTCGGCCTGGGACGGCGAAGCGCTCGATATCCAGCAGCGCGCCGCGCTTGCCATCGTCGCCCGCTCGCCGCTTGAAAGGCTGCTCGCCTTCAAGAAGGAGCGCGGCTGGCATCACCTGCCGCTCTATTCCGATCTGACGGGCGATTATAGCCGCGATTACCATGCCATCGGCAATGATGGCAGCGATGATGCCGCCTTCAATGTCTTCACGAGGCGCGACGGCACCATCCGCCACTTCTGGAGCCAGGAGATGGGCGGCATCACGGCCGATCCCGGTGAAGATCCGCGAGGTGCGCCCGATCTGATGCCGCTCTGGACCGTGCTCGATTCGACGCCTGAAGGCCGGGCACCGGACTGGTATCCGAAGCTCTCCTATTGATAATTGCAGGGCGTCAGCCGGTGGAGCGGTTTCTGGAGGTCTCGATCCATTCGAGGTTGGCGACCGAGGCCTCCGGCAGCAGCGATGGATCGAGATCGTAGACATAGCCGCTCAGCATGTCGGCGGCGCGTTCGGTCGCCTCGATCTTCGCCTCGGTTTCCGCGACCGCCTTGGCGATCGCTTCAATGCGGGCGCGGAACATGTGGGCGAGCACATCGCGGCCGGACTGCTTTTCGAGCCGCTCCAGATGCAGTCCGATGCGCGAGGCGTGGCGTTCCAGCTCGCTCTTGCTGAACCGCGCCTTGCGCAACTCCTCCGAGAGACTGTCCTGCATGACGGCGACGGGATCGAAGCTTCCGGGAGCCCGCTCGTCGAGCACCGCGTCGGTCACGAGCTTCTCGATCATGACGAGCGCCTGCAGCTCCGCAGCATCGGCGAATTCGACGTCATAGCCGGTGTCGTCGTAAACCTTGCGGCGGAGCGGATCGAGAAGTAGCGCATAGGCTTTCTGCAAAATGCCGAAGGCTTCCGTATCGCCTCCCGAATCGGGATGGGCGACCTTGGCACGGCGCCGATAGGCGGCCTTCACTTTCGCCTCGTCCGCATCGCGTTCAACGCCGAGAATATCGTATGGATCCGTCACGCCTTCTCCCCTGCTGCCCGAATGCCGGGGCAGTCTAGGTCTTCTTTTGCATCACAAAGGCAAAGTTTAGACCGAAAGGAGGAAGGACGTCCATGGTCTGACATGAGAATGGCCGATGCCGTGGCCTCGACAATTCATGAATTATCCATATTTTTCAATAAGTCGTAAGACGATTAGCCTGTGGTGATCGAGGCGAGATAACATTTGGCGTCGCCGTCGATTTTTAGTTCGGTTCCGGCCGCATTCTCGATCAGCAGCGTATCGCCGGCCGCAAGCACGCCGGCCTCGTCGTTCCACCGGAATGACACTGCGCCGCGATGGCAAAGGAACAGGCTTGTCGACGACGGGAGAGCCACGATCCTGTAACCTGCGACGTCGATCCGGCTGAGCGTATGGGCGAGCCCATCACGGCGCGTCATCACGTTGAGGTCGGTGATCGCACCGTCTTGGAGTCTGGCCGAGACGGGGATATCCGCCGGGAAGGCCAGGGGATCGCTTGCCGTCGTCAGCAACACCGGGGCGCTGCCTTCGATGTCGAGCACCATGCCGTTGCCGTCGAGAATCACAAGCGTACGGTCGATGCCCGGAAAGATCGAAAACGGGCCATTCGTCGCGACGGTCGCCATGCTGACGCGCCAGTCGAAGCCGGCAAGGCCGGCGTCTTCAGGCGAAACGGCGATCTCCACCGTTTCGCCGCCGCCGTTTTTCCACGGCATGCGCTTATGATCGCCAGCGCGCAGGATCTTCATCGGGCTCAGTTCCCGAGAATGCCGGGCAGGCGCAGGCCCTTGTCCTTGGCGCAATCGATAGCGATCTCGTAGCCGGCATCGGCGTGGCGCATGACGCCCGTCGCCGGGTCGTTCCAGAGCACGCGTTCAAGACGCTTCGCCGCATCATCCGTGCCATCCGCGCAGATGACGACGCCGGAGTGCTGGGAGAAGCCCATGCCGACGCCGCCGCCGTGATGCAGCGACACCCAGGTGGCGCCCGACGCGGTGTTGAGCAGGGCGTTCAGGAGCGGCCAGTCGGAGACGGCATCGGATCCGTCCTTCATGGCTTCGGTTTCGCGGTTCGGCGAGGCGACGGAGCCCGAGTCGAGGTGATCGCGGCCGATGACGATCGGTGCGGAAAGCTCGCCGTTCCTGACCATTTCATTGAAGGCCAGCGCCAGGCGGTGACGGTCACCGAGGCCGACCCAGCAGATGCGCGCCGGCAGGCCCTGGAAGGCGATGCGCTCCCTGGCCATATCGAGCCAGTTGTGCAGGTGGGTATTGCCGGGGGTCAGCTCTCTCACCTTGGCATCGGTCTTGTAGATATCCGCTGGGTCGCCTGACAGGGCGGCCCAGCGGAAGGGGCCGATGCCGCGGCAGAACAGCGGTCTTATATAGGCCGGCACGAAGCCGGGGAAAGCGAAGGCGTTTTCCAAACCTTCTTCCTTGGCGACCTGGCGGATATTGTTGCCGTAGTCGAGAGTCGGGATGCCGGCGTTCCAGAAAGCGATCATCGCTTCGACATGTTCGCGCATTGAGGCGCGTGCGGCTTTTTCTACAGCCTTCGGATCGCTCTCGCGCTTCGCCTTCCACTCGGCCATCGTCCAGCCCTTCGGCAGGTAGCCGTTGATCGGGTCGTGCGCCGAGGTCTGGTCGGTGACCATATCGGGGCGGATGCCGCGGCGGACCATTTCCGGCAGGATTTCGGCGGCATTGCCGAGCAGGCCGACGGATTTGGCTTCACCAGCCTTGGTCCAGCGGTCGATCATCTCGAGCGCTTCGTCGAGCGTCTCGGCCTTGGCGTCGAGATAGCGGGTGCGCAGGCGGAAGTCGATCGAGTCGGGATTGCATTCGACGGCGAGGCAGCAGGCGCCGGCCATGACGGCGGCGAGCGGCTGGGCGCCGCCCATGCCGCCGAGACCGCCGGTCAGGATCCATTTGCCCTTGAGGTTGCCGCCATAGTGCTGGCGGCCGGCCTCGACGAAGGTCTCATAGGTACCCTGCACGATGCCCTGCGTGCCGATATAGATCCACGAGCCGGCCGTCATCTGGCCGTACATGGCAAGGCCCTTCTTATCCAGCTCGTTGAAGTGATCCCAAGTTGCCCAATGCGGTACGAGGTTGGAATTGGCGATCAGCACGCGCGGCGCATCCTTGTGGGTGCGGAAAACGCCGACCGGCTTGCCGGACTGTACGAGCAGCGTTTCTTCTTCCGTCAGCGTCTTCAGCGTCGCAACGATACGGTCGAAATCTTCCCAGGTGCGGGCGGCGCGGCCGATGCCGCCGTAAACGACGAGCTCGTTCGGATTTTCGGCAACATCAGGGTCGAGATTGTTCATCAGCATGCGTAGCGGCGCTTCGGTCATCCAGCTCTTGGCATTGAGATCGTTGCCGCGGGGCGCGCGGATTTCGCGGATGTTATGGCGTGGATTGTTCATGACGGTTCCCCTGTCGAGTGATCTTTATCGTTTCAGGCCTGGCGCGATCTGTTCGATGCGCACCAGAATGTCTTTGAGGTGGACGCGAAGCCTGTCCGCCTTGGCGGCGTCGTAGGCGAAGGGCACTGCCTCGGTCTGCAGATGCGTGGATTGCGCAAGCTCCATCTGGATCGCATGCACACCGGTCTCGGGCCGGCCGTAGTGGCGTGTCGTCCAGCCGCCCTTGAAGCGGCCATTGAGGACGCTGTCATACCCTTCGGCGGCCTCGACGACGCTCAGCGTCGCCTGCTCGATGGCGCTGTCGCAGGTCTTGCCCATATCGGTGCCGATATTGAAATCCGGCAGCTTGCCTTCGAAGAGGAAGGGAATGTGGGAGCGGATCGAGTGGCAATCGTAAAGGATCGCCACGCCATGGATTGCTCTGACGCGCTCGATCTCGGCGGCAAGAGCCGCGTGATAGGGCGCATGAAAATCCCGCAGCCGTGCCGCAATGTCCGCTTCATCTGGCGCCTGTCCGTCCTTCCAGATCGCCTTGCCGTCGAAATCCGTTTCGGGGACGAGGCCGGTAGTGTTCTGGCCGGGATAGAGGCTGACACCCGCCGGATCTCGGTTGGCGTCGATCACGTAGCGATGGAAGGTGGCCCGCACGGTCGTGATGTTGTCGAGCAGCCCGTCATAGAGGTGGTGGATGTGCCAGTCGGTATCGGCGAGAATCCGGCCGTTGTCGTTGAGGCGGTCGTAGATCGCGGGCGGGACGTCCGTGCCGGTGTGAGGGAAGCCGAGGATGACGGGCGAGGTGCCTTGGCGGATTTCGTATGGTGCGATCATCTCAACCCTCCAGAACCGGCAATATGCCTGATGGAACCGAAGCATTCAGCGTGCCGGTCGCGACCAGCTCGGCAGCAGCGGCGAGGTCTTTCGCCATGTAGCGGTCGATATCGAGGCTCGGAACCTTGCTGCGGATCGCGGCGATCGCCTTCAGAAGTTCGGGGCTCGTCGCAAGCGGCGCGCGCAGTTCGACGCCCTGGGCCGCCGTCAGCGCCTCGATGCCGATGATGGCGAAGAGGTTCTCGGTCATGCCGAGCAGACGGCGGGCGCCGTGGCAGGCCATGGAGACATGGTCTTCCTGATTGGCCGAAGTCGGCGTCGAATCGACCGAGGCCGGGTGCGACATCTGCTTGTTCTCGGACATCAGCGCTGCCGAAGTGACCTCGGCGATCATCAGGCCGGAATTCAAGCCGGGCTTCTTGGCGAGGAAGGCCGGCAGTCCGTAGGAAAGGGCGGGATCGACCAGTAGCGCGATGCGGCGCTGCGAGATCGCGCCGATCTCGCAGACGGCGAGCGCGATCTGGTCGGCGGCGAAGGCGACGGGTTCGGCGTGGAAATTGCCGCCTGACACAACGGAATTGTCGGAGAGCACCAGCGGATTGTCGGTGACCGCATTGGCTTCGATCTCAAGCGTACGGGCGACCGAACGCAGCAGATCGAGACAGGCGCCGTCGACCTGCGGCTGGCAGCGGATGCAATAGGGATCCTGCACGCGCTCGTCGCCTTCGATATGGCTCTGGCGGATGACCGACTGTTCGAGCAGGGCGCGAAGCGCGGCGGCGGTGTCGATCTGGCCCTTGTGGCCGCGCAGTGTGTGGATATCGGCATGGAATGGCGCCGAAGAGCCCATGGCCGCGTCGGTCGACATGGCGCCGGTGATCAGGGCGGATTGTGCGGCGCGATGGGCGCGGAAGAGGCCGGCAAGCGCCAGCGCCGTCGAGGTCTGCGTGCCGTTGATGAGTGCCAGGCCCTCCTTGGCGGCGAGCACGACCGGTTTCAGTCCGGCCCGTTCCAGGGCTTCGGCGCCGGAGAGGCGTTCGCCGGCGAAGAAGGCCTCGGCCTCGCCCATCATCACCGCCGCCATATGGGCGAGGGGCGCAAGATCGCCGGAAGCGCCGACGGAACCCTTTTCCGGGATCAGCGGGATGACTCCCTTTTCCAGCATGCCTTCGATCAGACGCACCAGCTCCAGCCGGACGCCGGAGGCGCCGCGCCCGAGCGAGACGAGCTTCAGCGCCATGATCAGGCGGACGATATTCTCCGGCAGCGGCGCGCCGACGCCGCAGCAATGCGACAGGATGAGATTGCGCTGCAGCGTGGCGACATCGGCGCTGTCGATCGTGATCGAGGCCAGTTTGCCGAAGCCGGTATTGATGCCGTAAACAGGCGCATTGCCGGCGGCAATCTCTGCAATGCGGGCGGCGGCCTTGGCAATGCCGGTATCGAAGGAGGGATCGAGCCTAGTCGGTTCGCCCGTCCAATAGATGATTTCGAGGTCTCTGAGCGAGACGGAGCCCGGGTGGAGCGTAATGGTCATCGGCCGTTCCTTTCGCCCTTGAAGACGCGCGCGTGTAGCGGATTGAAGCCGATGCGGTAGACGAGCTCGGCAAGGTTTTCGATATTCCAGACCGCGAGATCGGCAGATTTTCCGGCTTCGAGCGTTCCGGTCTTGTCAAGCAGACCGAGCGCACGGGCGCCTTCGCGGGTGGCGCCGGCGATGCATTCCTCGACGGTAAGACCGAAGAGTGTGGCCGACATATTCATGGTGAGCAGCATGGAGGTGAGCGGCGAGGTGCCGGGATTGCAGTCGGTGGCGATCGCGATCGGTACGCCCGCCTGGCGCAGCGCCGCAACCGGCGGCTTCTGCTTCTCATGGATGGCGTAGAAGGCGCCGGGCAGGAGCACGGCGACAGTGCCGGCCGCGGCCATCGCGGCAACGCCATCCTCGTCGAGATATTCGAGGTGATCGGCCGAAAGCGCGCAGTAGGACGCGGCAAGCTTGGCCCCACCGAGATTGGAGAGCTGTTCGGCATGCAGCTTGACCGGCAGGCCGAGTGCCTTCGCCTTGTCGAAGACGCGGGCGATTTCGGTCGTGGAAAAGGCGATGCCTTCGCAGAAGCCGTCGACGGCATCGGCAAGGCCGAGACTATGCACATCGTCCAGGCCGGGCAGAACGACATCGTCGAGATAATCGCCGTTGCGGCCCTTGTATTCGACCGGGGTGGCATGCGCGCCGAGATAGCTGGTGGCGACGCGAACCGGTCTGATATGGCCGAGCAGGCGGGCGCCCTGCAGCATCTTCATTTCGCCCATCCTGCTCAGCCCGTAGCCGGATTTGATCTCGATCGTGGTCACGCCTTCGCCAAGCAGCGTGTCGAGGCGCGGTAGAGCCTCTGCGACAAGCTCCTCGACCGACAGCGCATTGGTCGCCTTGACCGAGGAGACGATGCCGCCACCGGCGCGGGCGATCTCTTCATAGGTCGCGCCTTCAAGGCGCATTTCGAATTCACGGGCGCGATTGCCGCCGTGAACGATATGAGTGTGGCAGTCGACGAGGCCGGGGGTCACCCAGCGGCCTTCGAGATCGACGATCTCGGACCGTTCAATGGCGGCTGCAGGCAGCTCGCTTTCTGCGCCGGCAAAAGCAATGCGGCCGTTTTCAGTGAGCAGGGCGCCCTTTTCGACGATGCCAAGTCCCGCTTTATCAGGCGCAAGCGTCGCCAGGCGCGCATTGCGCCAAAGCACCGGCCTGACATCGGCGGATGGGGTTTCCTCTGAAAAATTGTTCCCGGTCATCAGCTTTGCGCCTTTCCTTATGCCAAAACATGTATATACATAATCGAGAGGTGACAAGAGAAATTTTGCGCGCTCTTCCGGAAAAGAAAGGTCGGCAGCGCAACAGGAGGAAAGGAAAGGCCATGACCACACTTTACGCAGAGGCGGCGCTGACGCCGCAAGGCTGGCAGAAGGACGTGCGGCTGACACTGGAAGCCGGGCGCATCGCCAGGATTGAGGCCGGCGTTTCTCCCGAAGCTGGCGATGAGCGCCACGCTCTCCTCGTTCCCGCGATGGGGAACCTGCATAGCCACGCCTTCCAGCGGGCAATGGCCGGTCTTGCCGAAGTGCGCGGCCCCGCCAATGACAGCTTCTGGAGCTGGCGCACTGTTATGTACAAGTTCGCCTTGGCGATGACGCCAGATCATGTCGAGGCGGTCGCCGCCAAGCTTTATTCGGAAATGCTGGAGGCAGGTTTTTCCCGCGTCGGTGAATTCCACTATCTCCATCATGACAGGGACGGCGCACCTTACGCCAATATTGCCGAGCTTGCCGAACGCATCGGCGCGGCGAGCGCCGAGACTGGCATTGGCCTGACGCTGCTGCCGGTCTTTTATGCCCATTCCGGCTTCGGCGGCGCTGCGCCGATCGATGGCCAGCGGCGCTTCATCAATTCGCTCGAAAGCTTTGAAAGACTGATGGACGGATGCCGGACGGTGACCAACCGGCTCGACGGCGCCGAGCTCGGGCTTGCGCCGCACAGTCTGCGTGCCGCCACTCCCGAGGAACTGGAAAAACTCGTGCCGATGGCGGGCGACGGCCCGATCCATATCCATGTCGCCGAGCAGGTGAAGGAAGTGGAGGATTGCGTCTCCTGGTCCGGCGCGCGGCCTGTGGAATGGCTGCTCGATCACGCCCCGGTCGATCAGCGCTGGTGCCTGATCCATGCGACCCACATGACCGAAGACGAGACGCGGCGGATGGCAAAAAGCGGCGCGATCGCCGGCCTTTGCCCGATCACCGAGGCCAATCTCGGCGACGGCGCCTTTGCGGCGCCGCTCTTCCTGGAAGAGGGTGGGTGTTACGGCATCGGTTCGGATTCGAACGTGCTGATCTCCGTGTCCGAAGAACTGCGCCAGCTCGAATATTCGCAGCGCCTGGCGCTTCGCGCCCGCAACGTCGTTGCAACGCCCGGCGGTTCGACGGCGCTGTCGCTGTTCACGCATGCGCTTGCCGGCGGCGGTGCCGCGCTGAAGACGCCTGTGGGTCTCGCCGAAGGCGCTTATGCCGATGTCGTTTCGCTCGATGCCGCGGCCGTTCCCTATCTCACTGGCGACCAGATTCTCGATCACTGGCTGTTTGCGGGCGGGGTTTCCGTCGATTGCGCCTGGGCGCGGGGCCGCAAGCAGGTGGCAGGCGGGCGTCATATCGGGCGCGATGCCATCGACCGGCGGTTTCTCGCGGCGATGGGGGAATTGCTCGCCGCCTGAAAAAGAGCTTTTCCTGTCCGGATATTCGAACTAGAGCAATTTCAGCAAAAACAGGTTGCGGTCTTGCATCCGGAGTTGCGTAAAAACAAAGAGATAGGGCATTCTGCGGAGGATACGGAAATGCCCTATAGCGGAAGGCCAGTCGGAACGTGGCGATGAATCAAAGCAGGGACCTCACCTTGCATCAGCGCATCCTGGGCGAGATCGAGGGCCGTATTGTCTCGGGCGAATGGCCGCCGGGGCACCGTATTCCCTTCGAGGTCGATCTCGCCACGCAATATGATTGCTCGCGCATGACGGTCAACAAGGTGCTAACCCAGCTCGCCAAGGCCGGTCTCATCGAGCGGCGCAAGAAATCCGGCAGCTTTGTCACCCAGCCGCAGGCGCAATCGGCCGTTCTCGAAATCCACGACATCAAGGCCGAGGTCCAGTCGCTGAACCTGCCCTATTCCTACGCGGTTTCGAAGAAGGCGAGCCGCAAGGCCAAGGCGGAAGACAGCCGCCGGCTGGAATTGCCTGTGGCGTCCTCGGTCGTCGAGGTCGTCTGCATTCACAATGCCGGCGCGCGGCCCTTCTGCCTGGAGGAGCGGCTGATCAGCCTTGAGACCGTGCCGGAAGCCGCCGATGCCGATTTCCTGTCGGTGGCGCCGGGGCCGTGGCTGCTCAACCAGGTGCCATGGAGTGCGGCCGAACACCGGATCCATGCCATTTCCGCGAGCGCGGAGGTGGCTGCGGCTCTCGATATAGCGCGCAACAGCGCCTGCCTTGTCGTCGAGCGCCGCACCTGGAGCGGCGCCGGCCCGGTGACGCACGTGCGCTTCACCTATCCGGGAGATCGTCACGCGCTGGTGGCGCGTTTCACGCCGGCGTCACAATAGCCGCCAGGTTCCATATACAAGATGGCAGGTGTTTTCACTCCTCGAACATCTTGCCGCTGCGCGCCTCCAGCCGGTAACGGTAGCCGGGATAGACGAGGCGGGCGGTTGAAACGACCTGCTTCGCCGACCATGTGCGCCGGCGAATGGTCAGGCACGGTTCCGTCTTCAGGATGGTGAGCAGCTTGCATTCCCAGGCCTGCGGCATCGCCGCCTCGACGACGTGCTCAGAGCCGCTGAGCGGGGCGGCCGCCGTCAGATAGGCGTTCGGCGTCAGCGTCGAAAAATCCTGATCGAGATATTCGGGAGCGGCCTCCGGGTGGACGAAACGGTCTTCGATCTGCACCGGAACGCCGTTTTCGCTGTGCACGATCAGCGAGTGGAACACTGCCGCGCCGATCTCCAGTTCCAGCGCATCGGCGATCTCGGGAGACGCTGTCTCCCGCGCCAGAACGATGACGGACGCCTCGTGGGCATGGCCGCGCTCGGCGATTTCCTCGGCGATGTTGCGCACCTCGAACAGCGCCGAATAACCCTTGCGTTCGGCGACGAAGGAGCCGACGCCCTGGATGCGGATGAGTTCGCCTTCGTTGGCGAGTTCGCGCAGCGCCCGGTTGGCGGTCATCTTGCTGACGCCGAGTTCGACTACTAGCTCGTTTTCCGAGGGCACGCGGTATTTCGGCGGCCACTCGCCGCTGTGAATGCGGTCGAGGATCACCTGTTTTACGCCGGCATAGAGCGGCGTGCTGTCATTTCCCGCCAGTTCGCGCTTCATTTCGCCGGAACGCTTCATTGCCTATTCCTTTTGCACGAATGGAATTCGCCGTATAAATCGACTTTCCTCTTGCATATCACAAAATATCTCATATGGTACCCTATACAACCTCCCGATCCGTCCTTGACATAAAAATAGGGCGGAAAGGGCAAGCCGGCGAAGATCGGCTCCGGTGCCGCAAGGTCAGTTTCAATCTCAGAGGAGAATTCATCTATGAAATTCAGCGCTATCCTTTTTTGCGGCGTCGCCGCCCTTTCCGCCTTCGCCGCGCCCGCCTTCGCCAAGGACTGGACCAAGGCGACGATCACCCTCGAAGGCGCTTATGCGCCCTGGAACCTCACCAACGCCGACGGCACGCTCGGCGGCTTCGAACCGGAGCTTGCCAAGGTGCTCTGCGAACGCGCCAAGATCGAGTGCACGCTGGTTGCTTCCGATTGGGACGGCATGATCCCGGCGCTCAATGCCGGCAAGTTCGACGTCATCATGGACGCGCTGTCGATCACCGACGAGCGCAAGCAGGTCATCGGCTTCACCATTCCTTACGCTGCGACGCCTGCCGCCTTTGCGACGGCCAAGGACAGCCCGCTGGCGAAGGCCGCCGGCACCGGCGCCACGATCAAGATGACGCCCGGCCAGACCGGCGTGAAGGAGATCGAGGCGCTGAAGGCCGCCTTCAAGGGCAAGACGATCGGCATCCAGGCGGCGACCGTCTATGCCAAGTTCGTCTATGACAACTTCGGCGACATTGCCGAGATCCGCGAATACAAGACCGGCGCCGATCGCGACCTCGACCTGCAGAACGGCCGCATCGACCTCGGCTTCGATGACGCCGTCTATTTCGCCAACGCCTTCCAGAGCGCCAATGGCGCGCTCGACTTCACCGGTCCTGAGATCGTCGGCTCGATCTGGGGCGAGGGCGAAGGTCTCGGCATCCGCAAGGCCGATACGGATCTGCGCGACAAGTTCAACGAGGCGATCAAATCAGCGCTCGCCGACGGCACCGTCAAGAACCTTTCGATGAAGTGGTTCAAGGTCGACGTCAGCCCGCAGCAATAAGGCGTTTCGGCCTTTGGCCGTAAACGCCGGTCTCCGGCTTCAACGCCGGAGACCGCGTGTTATTCTTAAATTCACAAAAACACTGCCGCGGACGGGGAACGGACGATATGGCAAGCTTGGAACTGCTTGGCTTCGGCTCGACGGGATGGGGCGCGCTGCTCATTCTCGCCACCTTGATGACGCTCGCCGTCACTGCGACGGCGCTTGCGATTGGCGCTGTTCTCGGCGCGATCGTGGCATTCGCGAAACTCTCCGGCAATCCGCTCCTCGTCACGCTCGGCAATGTCTACACGACCGTGTTTCGCGGCGTGCCGGAACTGCTGATCATCTATCTGATCTATTTCGGTGGCTCCTCGGCCGTCACGTCGATCGGCAAGGCGATGGGTTACGAAGGCTTCCTCGGCCTGCCTTCCTTCGCCGCCGGCGCGCTTGCCGTCGGTATCATCTCCGGCGCCTACCAGGCTGAGGTGTTCCGCGGCGCTTACCTTGCCATCTCCAAGGGTGAGCTCGAGGCGGCATCGGCAATCGGCATGCATCGCGGCCTGCGCTTTCGCCGCATCATCATGCCGCAGGTGCTGCGCTACGCCATTCCCGGCCTCGGTAATGTCTGGCAGCTCAGCCTGAAGGATTCGGCGCTGATCTCCGTTACCGGCCTTGCCGAGCTGATGCGCACCAGCCAGGTGGCGGCAGGCTCGACACGGCAATATTTCCTGTTCTTCATCGCCGGCGGCTGCCTCTATCTGATCCTGACCAGCCTTTCGGACCGCATCTTCAACGGCGCCGAGCGGCGCGCCAACCGCAGCATGCCGGCCTCGGCCATGGGCCAGGCGTAAGGAGACGACGATGGATTTCACCTTCCTCGCCTCGACGATGGTAACCCTGCTTAAGGCCGTGCCGACGACGCTGATCCTTTTTTCGCTGTCGATCTTCTTCGGCGGCCTGCTGGCGCTCGTCATCGTCTGGATGCGGGTCAGCGGCAACCCAGCGCTTGCGGGCTTCGCCAAGGGCTACATCTTCGTCTTCCGCGGCTCGCCGCTTTTGATCCAGATGTTCCTGGTGTTCTACGGTCTCGGCCAGTTTGGTTTCATCCGCTATTCCTTCCTCTGGCCATTCCTGCGCGAGCCGATGGTCTGCGCCATCCTGTCGCTGGCGCTCTGCACGGCCGGTTATACCGCGGAGATCTTCCGCGGCGGCATCCGGGCCGTTTCCCCGAAGGAGATCGAGGCGGCGCGCTCGATCGGCATGTCCGGCTCCCTGCTGGTGCGCCGCATCCTGGCGCCGATCGCCTTCCGCCATGCATTGCCGGCCTATTCCACCGAGATCGTGCTGATGATGAAGTCGACGGCGCTCGCAAGCCTCGTCACCGTCTGGGAGGTCACCGGCGTGGCCCAGCGGCTGATCTCGCAGACCTACCGCACGATGGAAGTCTTCCTCTGCGCGGCAATCATCTACCTCGTCCTGAATTTCATCATCCTGCAGGGCATGGCCTTGCTCGAATATTCGCTTTCCCGACACCGCCGCGCGATCCCGCAGGCGCTGAAGGCATAAGCGGCTTTTGACCCGATTGGAGCACTCATGCCAGGCGTAACCCGACTATCGGTCCGCAATATCCGCAAGAGCTTCGGTACGCACGAGGTGCTGCGCGGCATTTCCCTCGATGCTGAGGACGGCGATGTGATCTCGCTGCTCGGCGCCTCCGGCTCCGGCAAATCGACCTTCCTGCGCTGCATCAACATGCTCGAAACCGCCAGCGACGGCGAGATCTGGGTCGACGGCGAGCATATTGAAATGGTTCACAAGAACGGCAAGACAAAGCCGGCCAGCCAGAAGCAGGTGGACCATATCCGCTCCGAACTCGGCATGGTGTTCCAGTCCTTCAATCTCTGGTCGCACATGACGATCCTGCAGAACATCATCGAAGGGCCGGTCCATGTGTTGAAGCGGCCGCGCGCCGACTGCATCGCCGAGGCCGAGGCACTGCTCGAGAAGGTCGGCATCGCCGACAAGCGCCACGCCTATCCGGCCCACCTCTCCGGCGGCCAGCAGCAGCGCGCCGCGATTGCCCGCGCGCTCGCCATGAAGCCGAAGGTCATGCTCTTCGACGAGCCGACCTCGGCGCTCGATCCGGAGCTTGTCGGCGAGGTGCTGCGCGTCATGCGCGCGCTTGCCGAGGAGGGCATGACCATGCTCGTCGTCACCCATGAGATGAGCTTCGCCCGCAACGTCTCGAACCGCGTCGTCTTCATGCGCGAAGGGCTGATCGAAAGCAGCGGCAAGCCGGACGAGATGTTCACCAGCGGCGCGACGCCAGCCTTCCGCCAGTTCATCGGCCATTTCGGAACAGGTCAATGACAATAGTCATCGACAAAGTGCTGACCTGGCGCGACGTCGCGCGCGTCGGGGCAGGGGAAACGCTTGCGCTGTCGCCGGCAGCCTGGGAACGGATCGAGCAGGCAAGCCGCATCGTCGCGCGTATCGTCGAGACGGGCGTGCGCGCCTATGGTGTTAATACCGGCGTCGGCGCGCTCGCGGATACCGTGGTCGACCGTACCTCGCAAAGCCTGTTGTCGCGCAGCATCGTGCTCAGCCATGCCTGCGGCGTCGGCCCGCTGCTGCCGGTCCATGAGGTGCGCGCCATCATCGCCGCACAGATCGCCAATTTCGCCCACGGCCATTCCGGCGTGCGGCGTGAGATCGTTGAGCATCTTGCGGCGCTGCTGGAGCATGATTGCATTCCCGACGTGCCGTCGAAAGGCTCGGCGGGTTATCTCACGCACAACGCCCATACCGCGCTCGTGCTGATCGGCGAAGGCAGCGCCACGTTCGGCGGCCGGCGCATGGGCGGCCGCGAGGCGCTTGCCGCGATCGGCCTGGAACCGTTGGTGCCCGGCGCCAAGGAGGGTCTGAGCCTCGTCAACGGCACCGCCTGCGCCACCGGCTTGACGTCCGTCGCGCTTTCCCGCGCTGAACGGTTGCTCGATTGGGCCGATGCGATCGCGGCGCTGACACTGGAGGCCGCAGGCTGCCAGATCACCGCTTTTGACGAACCGGTCCTGGCGCTGCGCCCATCGGCCGGCATCGGGAAGGTGGGGGAGACCCTTCGGGCTCGCCTCCAAGGCAGCGGCCTCGTCGCCGCCGCGCTCGGCCGGCGCACCCAGGATGCGCTCAGCCTTCGTTCGGTGCCGCATGCCCATGGCGCCGCCCGCGACGTCTTCGACAATTCCGCCCGCGTCGCCGACCAGGAACTGGCTTCGGTGACGGACAATCCTGCGGTCTCAGGCACGCCGGAGCAGCCGATCGTCTCTTCCGAGGCGCATGCGGTCGCCCCCGCGCTCGGGCAGGCGGCCGACAGTCTTGCGATTGCGCTGGCGCAGATCGGCGCGATCAGCGAAAGGCGCATGGATAGGCTCGTCAATCCACTGGTGAGCGGTCTGCCGCCCTTCCTGGCAAGCGATGCCGGCAGCCATTCCGGCTTCATGATCGCGCAATATACCGCTGCCGCGCTCAGCAACGAGAACCGCCGGCTTGCCGCGCCTGCTGCCATGGACGGCGGCCTGACCTCCGGCCTTCAGGAGGATTTCCTCGCGCATCCGACGGCCGCCGCCGGCAAGCTGCTCGCCGTCATCGACAACGCCGAATATATTCTGGCGATCGAGCTGATGGCCGCTGCCCAGGCACATGATTTCCTGGCGGCGACAGCGCCGCGGGCGGCAGGCACGGACCTTGTCTATAAAGCCGCGCGGCAGCAAGTTTCCCATTATGGCGACGAGCGGCCGCTCAACGGCGATATCGAGACCGTACGAAGCCTGATCCGTGAGACTGCGCCGCCGCCGATCGGCTGAGTTCGTCAGAACGGCTTGCTGGTTTCGGAATCCTGCTTGGGCCTTCCGCCGGCCTCGAGGCGCTTGAGGCACTGAGAGAAGGTCGGGTAGAGCTGATCCACCCGCGAGAGCGGCAGCGTCCAGTCGCCTTCGTCACCGGCAAAGGTCAACTGCACGTCGGGGGTTCCGGCAAAGGAATTCTTGATGATCTTCTTCAACCCGCCACTTCCCTTGCTGGCCGGGGGCCAGAGGCGAAGCGTATTCTTGTCGAAGAACGCGGCCGCGACCACTTTCGTCATCTTGCGATCGGTCAGCGTGACCTCGGTCGTGGTGCCGGCGGGAATGTCCCATGTGTTCTTCGTTACCAGCCACAAAGTCTCGGTCGCGCTCTGGCGGAATTCCATGGTTTTGCCGATTTCACTGTCCCACAGCAGGCGGCAATAGGGCTGCGGGCTCTCGTTCGCATAGCCGACCGACCATTGTCTCGCGCCGCCCATCCAATCGGTCTCGCCAAGGGCTGCGACCGGCTGCAGCACGGCCGCCGTCAGAACCATCGCTGTCAGTATTTTCATCGCCGAAACCATCTCCAGGACAATCGGCTCCAGCGATAGCAAAAGAAGGTTGAGCTTTTGCTACCGGGCGTGCCGAAACCGCGTGGGCCGTAACCTCTACTCATCTCCGAATGCCGCAAGGTCTTGAATTTGCGGCTCACCTTGCCGATCTGGCGGGGTGGGACAAGATGTGAAGGGAGTTTGACGGCAGGCATGACGGATGTTCAACGACGCGGATTTTGGGAGAGGCTAACCGCATATGAGCCGCTGACGTTGATCACGCTGGCAACGATCGCCGGCGGGCTGTTCGTGCTGCAGCGGTTGACAAGCGAGGTTCTCGAGGGCGAGACTCTGGGCTTCGACGAGGCGATCCTGCTGGCGCTTCGACGGCATGGCGATCTTGCCGTGCCGATCGGTCCCGCCTGGCTGACGCATGCCGTCGGCGACATCACCAGCCTCGGCGGCCTCACCGTCCTGACCTTGATGACTGTTCTTGTCACCGTCTATCTTCTGCTCGACCGGCGCTGGCCGATCGCGATTTTCGTCTTTTCCTCAGTGCTGACTGGATGGCTGGCGAGCACGCTCTTGAAGATCCTCGTCGCACGGCCGCGTCCCGATATCGTGCCGCATCTCGTCGAGGTCAGCGATCTCAGCTTTCCCTCCGGACACGCCATGGTCTCGGCGGTGACCTATCTGACGCTCGGTGCGTTGCTGGCCCGGACGCAGCGGTATCGCTCGACGCGGATCTTCGTCATGGGCGCCGGCGTCTTCCTGGCCGTCATCATCGGTTTGAGTCGGATCTATCTCGGCGTCCATTACCCGACGGATGTCTTCGCCGGATGGTGCGCCGGCGCGCTCTGGGCGCTCGGCTGCTGGCTGATCTCGAAACGTTTCGTTCCAAACCGCGCCCCTGACGCTGTCGCCGAAGCCGAAAACGGCGACGGCAGATAGCGCGATGTCTAGGCCAGGCGCCGGCTCGCCCTCATGGGTGTGGCGCCGCATACCTGCGGCGCCACAAACACTTGGGTGCTTAGGTGCGCGGCTTCAGATTTTCCGGGTCATAGATCGGCTTGTAGCCGACGCCGACAACCTCCACCGGATAAGTCTCGGCAAAGTACTCGACCTCAAGCTTGCGTCCGACCTGGCAATGCGACCAGGGCAGATAGGCCAAGGCAATGTTCTTGCCGACCGTCGGGCCGTAGGCGATCGAGGTCGTGTAGGAGCGGCGGCCGAGCTCGTCGACCAGAACCTCGCCCGTCGCCGGATCGACAACCGGCAGGTTGCCGAGGGGATAACGCTTCACGCCCGATTTGTCGGTATTCTCGGTCATCACGAGCGTGCAGAGCATGGCCGGCTGGTGCTCACGCGCCTTGTATTCCAGATGTTTTGCCTTGCCGCGGAAATCGGCTTCCTTGACCTTGGGACGGGCGAGATCGCATTCGATCAGGTTGTACTGGGTCAGGAGGTCGGCGTTCTGCAGGCGCAGGCTCTTTTCCATGCGGCGCGAGTTTGCATAGGTTTCTACGCCGAAGGCCATCACACCGGTCGCGCGCAGCGCATCCCAGACGGCGAGGCCGTCTTCGTACTTCATGTGCAGTTCCCAGCCCTGCTCGCCGACATAGGAGATGCGGAAGGCGGTGACGGGCTTGCCTGCGATTTCGATCGGCTTGATCGCCGCAAAGGCGAAGTTCTCCTGATCGAGCCCGGCCGGATCGGCCACAGCCTTTTTCAGTGTGTCGCGCGCGTTCGGACCCCAGATGCCGATCGTCACGAATTTCTCCGAGACGTCGGTGATGGTCACGTCAAGGCCGCGGTCCTGAGCGACGCGCCTCATATAGTGAAGGTCGCGCGGGCCGGCGTCGGCACCGTTGACGAGACGGCACCGGTCGGCCATGCGGAAGACCGTGAAGTCAGCGCGCACCATGCCTTCGTCGTCGAGGAAGTGGGTGTAAACGCCCTTGCCGATGTTTGCATCGCCGCCGACCTTGGCGGCGCACAGCCATTCCATCAGCTCGACATGGTCAGGTCCTTCGATGTCGACCATGTGGAAGTGGCTGAGGTTGACGATGCCGCAATCCTCGCTCATCGCCAGATGCTCGGCATTCGATACGCGCCAGAAATGGCGGTTGTCCCATTCATTCTCGCGAACCGGGACGCGGTCGGCGTATTTCTCCAGCAGGTGCTCGTTGGCGGCATAGCCGTGCGCACGCTCCCAGCCGCCAAGTTCCATGAAGTAGCCGCCAAGCTCCTTCTCGCGCTCGTAGAAGGGCGAGCGCTTGACGTTGCGGGCGGATGCATAGGGTTCGCGGGTGTGAACAGCCGGGAAATAGATTTTCTGGGCGGCTTCGAAGCAGCGGCCTTCGATGAACTCTTCCGTCAGCTGATGCGGATAGAAGCGGGCGTAATCGATGCTGTTGTGATCGATTTCAGTACGGCCGTCAGTCATCCAGTCGGCGATCAGCTTGCCGTAGCCCGGGCCGTCCTTGACCCAGATGGCAACGCAATACCACAGGCCGCGCACCTTCTGGCTCTCGCCGCAGGACGCGCCGCCGGCGGCGGAAACCTGCAGCAGGCCGTTGAAGGAGTGACCTTCGTTGTAGCCGAGCTCGCCGAGGATCGGCGTCAGTTCCATGGCGCGCTCGAGCGGCTCGATGATCTGTTCCATCTCGAGGTCGCGCTGCGAGGGCGAAAGGCGCGCTTCGTGTTTTTCGAGAAGGTCGCGCGGATGGCACATGCGCGGATTGGTGGCCTCGTAATAGCCCCACTCGATCTGGCCGCCTTCCGTCGTCGCCGGGTCGCCGGTATCGCGCATATAGGCGGAGTTGCCCTGGTCACGCAGCAGCGGGAAGCCGATTTCCTTGCCGGTGCCTTCAAACTCGTTATAGGGACCGAAGAAGGTGAGCGGGTGGTCGACCGGCATAACAGGCAGGTCTTCGCCGACCATCTCGGCGATCAGGCGTCCCCAGAGGCCGGCGCAGACGATGACGTGATCGGCCATAATAGTGCCGCGATGGGTGACG
The DNA here is from genome assembly GCF_024721175.1 of Rhizobium sp. Pop5. Lineage (NCBI taxonomy): Bacteria > Pseudomonadati > Pseudomonadota > Alphaproteobacteria > Hyphomicrobiales > Rhizobiaceae > Rhizobium > Rhizobium sp. Pop5. The sequence goes on from NZ_CP099400.1 coordinate 104,450, forward strand.
ACGCCCTTGATGCGGCCGCCTTCGACGATCAGCGACTTCGCCGGGGTGTTGCCGAACACCTTGAGCTTGCCTGCCTTTTCGGCGGCATCGACCAGCTTGCCGGCAACGGTCTGCGAGCGCGGAATGACGAGGCCGGCATCCGGATCGAAAAGGCCGCCCATCACCTGATCTTCCTCGATCAGCGGGAACCTTTCCTTGATCTCGGAAGGGCTGACATAATGGGCGCGCGTGCCGAAAGCGCGTGCCGAGGAAAGCTTGCGCTTGATTTCTTCCATCCAGGCATCGTCGCCGGTCCGCGCCACTTCGAGACCGCCGATGCGGGCGTAATGGCCCATCTTCTCGTAGAAATCGATCGAATATTGCGTAGTCCAGACCGACAGATAGTCGTGGCTCGTGGTGTAACAGAAGTCGGAGGCATGGGCTGTCGAGCCGATATCGGTCGGGATGCCCGACTTATCGATACCGACGATATCGTCCCATCCGCGCTCGACGAGATGATGCGCGATGGAGGCGCCGACGATACCGCCGAGCCCGATGATGACGACCTTTGCCTTTTCCGGAAATGCTGCCACGTGCTGTTCCTTCTACTTATCGCACGAATAAAAATTACCTAGCTGCGCTTGGCTTGCGCTTCGCGCGTCAGATGCAGGAGCCATGTCAGCCTGGTAAGCGTGTCATATTTACCGAAGCTGCGGAAGCCCCAGACCTTTCCGCGTGGAAGCTGCGATCAAGCTATTATGCACAAGGCTCAGGATCGTCATTGGTCCTTCGCCGCCGAGTACCGGCGTAATTGCGTCAGCCCGCATCGAACGGTCAGGCAGTGATTAGCGACGATTGGATATAGACGAGCCCTGCAGCTTGCCCATTCGCTCGCACACCCCAGGATCACGGCGCGGAAATCGCTGCAAGCCGGTCGATATCCACGAGCACGATGTCTTCCGAAACAGGCTCGCGATTGTGCAGGCGGAACCATTCGGCCGCTTCGCGCACACGGTCTCCGTGCGGCGACGGATAGGCACCCAGTCCGAGGACCCATTCCCGCACGGTTTCGCGCTCCATCCGCCCGGCCCGGTACCGGTCGCAGACAGTTTTAGCCGATGCGACGAGATCATTGATGCTTTTCATGGCTGCCCCTCAATGCACGGAAGGCTCGTCATCGTCGAGAAAGGATCGGATGCCGTCCCGCGCCACGACGGCCAGGAATTCGTCAAAAGCCTCCCGGTCGGTCGCGAAGGGTTCGTCCCAGCGGATCAGGTCCTCCGACTGCGTGACGACTTCCATCGTCCAGTCTTCATTGCTGCCGGAGGTTCGAAAGATATCGACGAGCACGGTAATCCCGTCATCGGTGAATTCGCCCGCCAGTTCGGAATGCTCAAATTTCTGTTTCTTTGCCATTAATCAGCCGCCAGCGCCGGGAGGGGCGTCATTTTTCAAATATTCTTCGTATTGAACCGTCTCGGTTTCATCAGTGTCTATAGAAGCCGACGCCGGTCTTGCCAAGCGAACGCCGGCACCGCCGCCATTCTCCTGGATGAAAAGCACACCCGCGTTCTCCAGGCCCTGCTTGATGTTCTGCAAGGTTTGATCGTCGGGGGAAATCCTGCCCGCTTCGAAACCGGCAATCGTTGCCTTTGCGACTGTCGAGGCCGAAGACAGGTCGTCCTCAGACCACGCGATGAGAGCACGTGCGGCGCGGCACTGAGCTGGAGATAGATACAAATCACCACCTGGCATTGAAGTTCTGATTCTTGCTCTGAGTCAGCAATACAAAGATGTAACCACAGGAGAAGAAAGCAAGCGAGGCTCATTGTCAGCCACATGCCGATTGCAGTCGCGCATTCCCAATGCCGGATGGAAACCAGGCGTGCCGTCAACCAGAGATCTTTCGAGCTTTAATGATCTACCCTCATTGGATGATGGGGAGGTTGATTGACTGAATATAATGAAAGCCTAATTTAATGCCCCTTTACCACGCGCCAGGGAGGTAACGATGCGCGAGCCAGATATGCAGAAACTCGATGCGCTTGTCGGTCGTCTTGTTGGAGACGTCGGCGCCGCCGTGTCAGGTGCCTTGGTCGTGCTTGGCGACAAGGTGGGATTGTTCAAGGCGATGGCCGATGGGACACCCTTGAGCGTCGAGCAGCTTGCCGCAAAAACCGGCGTGAAGGAGCGGTACCTCAGGGAGTGGCTGAGCGCCCAGGCGGCGGCGGACTATGTCACCTACAATGAGAAAACCGATCGTTTCAGCCTGACGCCTGAGCAGGCGATGGTGTTCGCCGAGGAAAACAGCCCCGCCTTCTTTGTCGGCGCCTTCGAGGTCGTGCAATCCATGTGGATGGACGAGCCGAAAGTCGCTGAAGCCTTCCGCACCGGCAAAGGTCTCGGCTGGCACGAGCACAGCGCCTGCCTCTTCCGGGGAACAGAGCGGTTCTTTCGCCCGGGCTACAACAGTCATCTCGTCAACGAATGGATTCCGGCTATTGAGGGGATGGACGAAAAGCTCAAGGCCGGCGCCAATGTCGCCGACGTCGGCTGCGGTCACGGTGCGTCGACCATCCTGATGGCGCAGGCCTATCCCGCCTCGCATTTTACCGGCTTCGACTATCACGGCCCATCGATCGAAAGAGCCAAGGCAGCCGCGCAAGAGGCGGGCGTGGCGGACCGCGTGACCTTCGAGCAGGGACGGGCGTCCGAATTTCCGGGGCGCAGCTATGATATGGTCGCCATGTTCGACTGCCTTCACGACATGGGCGATCCGGTCGGCGCCGGACGGCACGTCAAGGAGACGCTTGCCCCGAACGGCACCTGGCTGATCGTCGAGCCCTTTGCCCATGACCATCTCAAGGACAATCTCAACCCGGTCGGCCGCGTCTATTACGGTGCGTCGACGATGATCTGCACGCCGGCATCGCTTTCCCAGGAGGTGGGGCTCGGGCTCGGCGCTCAGGCGGGAGAAATGAAGCTTCGAAAGGTCGCGCTCGACGCCGGCTTCACGCATTTCCGCCGTGCGACGGAAACGCCATTCAACATGGTGTTCGAGGTGCGGGCGTAAAGCAGATCAGTCGTTTTTTCAGGGTGTCGGCTAGGTACTGACCGCTATTGCGGCACCTGGAACAGGTGACGGATTCGCATCAGCAACGAGGTCATCGAGCTGCCGTTCAACGTCGCGCCTTCGGTGGCAAGGGAATGCTGGCCGGTCTCGATGCGGCGGGACAGCGTGGCGGCAAGCTCCTCGGCGATACCGGGCCTGTCGTGCAGCAGCGGTGTCAGACTGGTCTGCGCAATTTCGTAAATGACCACGAAGGTGAGGGCGTGCAGGCTTGCCGCTTCGCCGGCGCCGATCAGCAGTCCGCTCTCGCCGAAATAGTCGCCCGGCGCCAATCGTCCGACTTCGGTTTCCTTGTGGCCTTCCTTCCGCATCGCGATGACGGCGCCGCTGCGCACGATCATCAGCGAGGCCACCGTATCCCCCTGTTCGATCAGAATCGCATCCTTCTTGAATGTCCGCCGCGTCATCGAGGCGGCCAGCGTCTCCTTCTCGTCCTCGGTCAACGAGGAAAACAGGGGGATGGCGTCGAGAAGCTTGAGCGGCGTCGGACGATGCGGCCCTGCCGTTTCTTCCGGCTGCATCCGGTCGGGCGGCGGGCCGGCGGCGTCGATCGGCCGCGCCAGGGTGAGGCCGGCAGCCTTGATGTGGCGATAGACGAGATCGAATATCTCATTCTTCGCCGGCCCGGCGTGGCCAATATCCTTGACGCGGAAAGAGAGTTCCACTTCCACCGCATCGGCATTGAGCGATTTGACCTGCACGCCGGGCTTTGGTTCCGTCAGGATAGAGCCGCTGCTCAAAAGCACGGTGCGCATGACCTCGACGATCGTCGATGGCCCGGCCGTCGGTACGACGCGGACCGTCAGCATGACACCGTGGCTGCGGTCGGGGCTGCTGAGGTTGGTCAGCCCCACCTTGGCAAGGAAGCTGTTTGGCAGGATGACGAGGTCGTTCGTGCCGTTCAGGAGATGCGTGGAGCGCCAGTTGGTTTCGACGACCCGTCCTTCGACGCCGTCGTTGAGGACGATCCAGTCGCCGATTGTATAAGGCCGGCCGAGATTGAGGGCGATGCCGGAAAAGACGTCGTTCAGCGTGCTCTGCAGCGCCAGGCCGAGGATGATGGCGAAGACCCCCGAGGTGGCGATCAGCGTTCCGACGGGAAAGCTGAAGACATAGGCCACCACCGAGAGGATCGCGCCGAGATAGATCAGGCCGATGACCAGATCCTGAACGAGGCGTCCCTCCCGCGGTTGGCGTTCGAAGATCAGGAAGACACGAACGAAGCCGATCAACGCCCAGGCGGCATTGATCCACCAGACCACTTTGGCAAGGGCGATGAAGACACGTTCGAAGGTGGAAGACGATGGCGGACTGACCTCGTAGGGCACGATATCGTGATAGAGAAGCAGGATGGTCAGCGCCGTGAGGAAGAAGACCTGGCCGGCCAGCTTCCAGCTCGGGAAGGGGCGAAGGGCAACTCGGGTAACCATCGCGCCGACCACGGCCACCGCTCCGACCTGGACGATGGGATCGGAAAGCACCTCGGACCATGTGGGATCGTCAAGCATCGAAATCAACTCGCGAGGGAAGGCTGCGCCCTGTAGCACGTACGCATCCGGCCTTCCAAGCCGACCGCGAGGCAACCATAGAAGAATCTTGGTCGCTGTCATCGAATATTCCTTGAGAAAATTCCATATCGTCGCGACGTCCGCCAGGCAGGGCGAACCAGAGGTCCGGAGAGCAACATTGCCCTTCGTTCTAGCAATGTCAAACCGCCACGTAGCAGTGGATTTGGCGTTGTGGCCTTCGGGCGATCAGGGCGCTCAGCGAAGCTTGCCGATGCTGGCATACATGCCGGTCGTTCGGAATTCCGTCGGGTTGGTGCCGTAGACGCGGCGGAAGACCTTGGAGAAATAGTTGGCGTCCTCGAAGCCGCACATGATGGCGACTTCTTTGACCGGCAGGAAGTCCGCCTTGGTCAGAAGTTTGACGGCGCGCTGCAGGCGCTGCTGCAGCACGAATTCGGCCGGCGGCATGCCCTCGCTCTCGGCGAAGCTGCGCGAAAAATGCGCGCGGCTGAGGCCGACGATGCCGGCGAGGTCGCTGACCGGCAGCGGCTTGTCGAGATTGGCGTTGATATGGTCGATCACCGGCTGCATGAGGCTGAGCTCGGCGGCAAAGGCCGGCGAGCCGAAGACGTCGTCATAGAGCGCCATTGCCGCCTCATAGGCGATTGCCGAGGCAGCGCCCGGCGACGTCACGCCCTTGACGAGGCGCAGGCTGCAATCGGCGAGATGGTCGATGGTCGAGGGTTGCAGTTTCAAGACCGGGCCGGCAGTGGAAAGCACCAGCTTGTGGATGCGCAGCGTCTCCTCGCCATTCATCGAAATCCAGAAATATTCCCAGCGGTCGCCCTTCTCCAGCCAGTAGCGGTGATTGTGGGGCACGAGCACGAGCAGGGTGTCGCCTCCCTGGAGGCGATAGTTGCGGTTCTGGTAGCGCAGCCGGCCACTGCCGCTGATCGTGTGCTGCAGCACGGTGAAGGGGGTCTGGCCGCGCCGGCGGCCGTCCCAATCATAGGTTTCGTTCTCACGCACTTCATAGCCGGTACTGGTCGGCATGGCGTGCAATGGCTGGCGGCCGCGGGGCAATGAGACCGTCCTCATCGACTGTCCGTTAGAGATCAAATCATGCAGCACAAAATTACCCATGAAAGCATAATCCTTCTCTGGCGGCCCCGCCGATTTCGGGCATAATCCCGCTCGACAAGGAAGAAGAGACCACGGCCGAACACAGCGGTCGGGAGGAAAACAGGCAGTTTTACGGCTTTTCAACCACATGCGCCGGCATGCGGCCTGATCCTTCATAGCCATCTTTTCTCTAGCATTCGATTGGGTCGAGGTGAAGATCATGAGTTTCAAAATCGCTATCATCGGCGCGGGCAGCGTTGGGTTCACCAAGAAGCTGTTCACCGACATATTGTGTGTTCCGGAGTTTCGCGACGTGGAATTCGCGCTGACTGATCTCAGCGAACACAATCTGGAAATGATCAAGGCGATCCTCGATCGCGTCGTCGAGGCGAACGGGCTGCCGACGAAAGTGACGGCGACGACCGACCGGCGCAAGGCGCTGGCGGGCGCACGTTATATCATCAGCTGTGTGCGGGTCGGCGGCCTCGAGGCCTATGCGGATGATATCCGCATTCCATTGAAATACGGCATCGACCAGTGCGTGGGCGATACGATCTGCGCCGGCGGCATCCTTTATGGCCAGCGCAACATCCCCGTCATTCTCGACTTCTGCAAGGATATAAGAGAGGTCGCCGAGCCCGGCGCGAAGTTCCTGAACTATGCCAACCCGATGGCGATGAACACTTGGGCGGCGATCGAATACGGCAAGGTCGATACTGTCGGCCTCTGCCATGGCGTCCAGCACGGCGCCGAACAGATCGCCGAGGTGCTCGGCGCGAAGTCTCGCAGCGAACTCGACTATATCTGCTCCGGCATTAACCACCAGACCTGGTTCATCGATCTGCGCCTCAATGGCCGCAAGATCGGCAAGGACGAACTGATCGCAGCCTTCGAGGCACATCCCGTCTATTCGCAGCAGGAGAAGCTGCGCATCGACGTGCTGAAGCGGTTCGGCGTCTATTCGACGGAAAGCAACGGCCATCTCTCGGAATACCTGCCCTGGTACCGCAAGCGGCCGGACGAGATTACCCGCTGGATCGACATGTCCGATTGGATCCACGGCGAGACCGGCGGTTATCTCCGTTATTCCACCGAAACGCGCAACTGGTTCGAGACGGAATTTCCGCAATTCCTGGAATCCGCTTCGAAGCCGATCGATCCTGCCAAGCGCTCGAACGAACATGCCAGCCACATTTTGGAGGCGCTTGAGACGAACCGGGTCTATCGCGGCCATTTCAACGTCAAGAACAATGGCGTCATCACCAACCTGCCTTCCGACGCGATCATCGAATCGCCGGGCTTCGTCGATCGCTTCGGCATCAACATGGTCTCGGGCGTCACCCTGCCGGAAGCCTGTGCGGCAACCTGCAACGCATCGATCAACGTCCAGCGCATGTCGGTGCACGCTGCAATCAGCGGCGACATCGACCTGCTGAAGCTCGCTGTGCTGCACGATCCGCTGGTCGGCGCCGTCTCGACACCCGAAGAGGTGTGGCAGATGGTCGACGAGATGGTTGTTGCCCAGGCACGCTGGCTGCCGCAATATGCCGATGCCGTGCCGGCCGCCAAGGAGCGGCTGTCGAAATCGAAGGTGCAGACCCGCGACTGGGCAGGTGCTGCGCGGCGCAATGTCCGCTCGATCGAGGAATTGCGCGCCGAAAAGGCTGCTGTGAAACAGGCCGTCTGAGTTTTGTGAAGGATGGGTCGTCATGGGTTTCCGGGAGGGAAATCCATGACATCAAGCCCCGCTTTCACGTCGTGCGAGGAAAATGGAGCCGCTTGACCTGCGCTCCGGAACAGAGGGAGAAGCGATGATGAATTTCCGCAAAACAGGCATTCTTGCCGGCCTGGCGCTTGGCGCCTCGGTCTTGGCACTGAATGCATATGCTTCCGAGGCAACCATTCCGCCGGCGCCGGCGGATTTCCCGGCCGAAGGCAAGATCAAATATGTTGCGCGTGACTCCATCCTGGAGTTCAAGGCGCTGCCCGAATATCACGAGCCCGACTGGGTCACGAAGAATTTCGTCTCCGCCGGCAAGCTGCCGCCGGTCAAGGACCGGCTGCCGAAGGAGCCGCTGGTCTTCAAGACAGGCAATATGCCCGACGGCGTCGGCGTCTACGGCGATACGATGCGTCACGTCATCGGCGGCCGGCCTGAAGGCTGGAACTACGGCGCCGGCCAGACGCAGGGCTGGGGCGGCATCGATATCGGCCTTTCCGAATGCCTGACGCGCACCGCGCCGCTGTTCCAGGTGGAAGCCAAGGATACCGAGCCGCTGCCGAACCTCGCCAAGAGCTGGGATTGGTCCGCGGACGGCCATAAGCTGACCATGCACCTGATCGAAGGCGCCAAGTGGTCCGACGGCGCGCCGTTCAATGCCGACGACATCATGTTCTACTGGGACGATGAAGTCATCGACCCGAACGTCTCGCCGCTCGGCGGCGGCGCCTCGCCGGAAGCCTTCGGTGCCGGCACGACGCTGAAGAAGATCGACGATTACACCGTCGAATGGACCTTCAAGGAGGCCTTCCCGAAGCAATATCTCTACACGATGTCCTACCCGAACTTCTGCCCGGGTCCATCGCATATCCTCAAACCCCAGCATCCGAAATATTCGAAGAACACCTACGACCAGTTCAAGAACGCCTTTCCGCCTGAATTCATGAACATGCCGGTTATGGGCGCCTGGGTGCCTGTGGAATATCGCTCCGATGACATCATCGTCATGCGGCGCAACCCCTATTACTGGAAGGTCGACGAGAAGGGCAACCAGCTGCCTTACCTCAATGAACTGCACTACAAGCTCTCGACCTGGGCCGACCGCGACGTTCAGGCCGTAGCAGGCTCCGCCGACTTCTCGAACCTCGAGCAGCCGGAAAACTTCGTAGCATCGCTGAAGCGTGCTGCGGAAAAGACGGCGCCCGCCCGCCTTGCCTTCGGTCCGCGCCTCATCGGCTATAACTTGCGCATGAACTTCTCCGCCAACGGCTGGGGCAACCCGGACGAGCGCGGTCAGGCGATCCGCGAGCTGAACCGCAACGAGGATTTCCGCAAGGCCGTCACTATGGCGCTCGACCGCAAGGCGATCGGCGAATCGCTGGTCAAGGGACCCTTCACCGCGATCTATGCGGGCGGGCTCTCCTCGGGCACCAGCTTCTACGACCGCAACTCGACCGTCTACTATCCCTTTGATCTCGCTGGCGCCAAGGCGGAACTCGCCAAGGCCGGCCTCAAGGATACCGATGGCGACGGCATCGTGAACTTCCCGGCCGGCACGCTTGGCGGCAAGAATGTCGAAATCGTCATGCTGATCACCAATCAGTACACGACCGACAAGAGCCTTGCCGAAGGTGTCGTCGCCCAGATGGAAAAGCTCGGTCTGAAGATCGTCATCAACGGGCTCGACGGTACGAAGCGTGACGACGCGCATTATTCCGGCCGCTGGGATTGGCTGATCCAGCGCAACACGACGGAACTGTCGTCGGTGGTGCAGAATACCGAACAGCTTGCTCCTGTCGGTCCGCGTACCAGCTGGAACCACCGTGCCGGCAAGGACGACAAGCTTGATCTGATGCCCTTCGAGCAGGAGCTTGTCGACGTGGTCAACAAGTTCACCACGAGCCAGAGCAATGACGAGCGCGTCAATCTGATGAAGCAGTATCAGAAGATCTCGACGGAGCACGTCAACACCGTCGGTCTGACGGAATATCCCGGTGCGCTGATCATCAACAAGCGGTTCTCGAACGTCCCGCAGGGCACACCGATCTTCATGTTCAACTGGGCTGAAGATTCGGTGATCCGCGAACGCCTGTGGGTGGCCGCCGACAAGCAGGGCAAATACGAGCTGTTCCCTGAACAACTGCCCGGCAAGCCCGGCGACAAGGGTCCGATAAACTAAGCTCCTCCCAGCTGAAGTGAGCCTCAGGCCGCGCGTGCCGCGCGCGGCCTGATATGACCAACAAGCCGGCCGCGCTGACAAGGAGCGACTGGCAGTAAGGAGAAGCGAGCCGTCCGATGTTACGATTCCTGCTCGTGCGCATAGCCTCCGCGATCCCCGTTCTCTTCATCCTGAGTGTGGTGACTTTCGCGATCATCCAGGCCCCGCCCGGCGACTATGCCGATTATATAAGATCCCAGCTGATCAACCAGGGCGGTGCGTCCTACGCTCAGGCCGATGCGCAAGCGCAGGCCTACCGGGCCGAACACGGCCTCGATAAGCCGATGGTCGTCCAATACGTCAACTGGATCGGCGGAATCGTGACGCGCGGCGATTTCGGCTACAGCATGTTTTACAACAAGCCGGTCGCCGACGTCGTCGGTGAGCGACTGCCGCGCACGCTGCTTCTGGCGCTCGTCTGCCACATCTTCGCCTCGGTGCTGGGCATCGGCTTTGGCATCTGGGCGGCGACCCGCCAGTACAGCTGGATCGACAGCACGCTTTCGGCGATTTCCTTCCTCGGCATGACGGTGCCGCGCTTCCTGATGGCGCTGATCATCGTCTATCTCCTGGTTTTCCAGTTCAACGTTTCCGAGATCGGCAGCTTCTTCTCGCCGCAATATGGCGGGGCCCCATGGTCCTGGGCGAAATTCGCAGATCTCGTCCACCATGTCTGGCCTGTTGTGGCGATCGCCACCTTCGGCGGGCTCGCCTACAACATGCGCGTCATGCGCGGCAATCTGCTCGATACTTTGAATGCCCAATATGTCGAGACGGCAAAGGCAAAGGGACTTTCCGGCGGCGCGGTGGTGATGCGCCATGCGGTGCCGAACGCACTGCATCCTCTGGTGATGTATCAGGGCGTCGTGCTGCCTTATATGCTGACCGGCGAAATCGAAACCGCGATCATCTTCGCACTGCCGACCGTCGGCCCGGCGATCGTCGGTTCGATGGCGGTCGGCGACGTCTATGTCACCGCCACTTTCATGATGGTGCTGTCGGCGACGCTGATCGTCGGCAACATCATCGCCGATATGCTGCTGGCCCTGCTTGATCCGCGCGTGCGCCAGTTCGGAGGAGCCTGAAATGCTTGCTTTTGACTCTTCCGCCACGCCGCCGACAGCTGAATCGGCGATCAAGAAGCCTTCGCATGGCAGCGAGAGCTATCTGGCGCTGGTCTGGCGCCGGTTGCGGCGCTCCTGGACCGGCATGGCCGGGCTGGTGCTGGTCGGGCTCCTGATCCTCATGGCGATCTTTGCCGATTTCTTCGCGCCGATGGACCCGAAAGCGACCGATGTCGGCTTCGCGCCGCCGCAGATTATGAGCTTCCACGACAAGGACGGGAACTTTGTCTTCCAGCCGCGCGTCTATGCGCTGTCGGATTCCAAGGAACTCGATCCGGTCACCTTCCAGCCGATCGTCGGCATGGATTACGACAATCCGCGGCTGCTCGGCTTCTTCGTCAAGGGTGCGGATTACCGGTTGTTCGGCCTCTTTCCCGCGAACCGGCACTTCTTCGGTTCGACCGACGGCCAGCCGGCGCATTTCCTCGGCACCGACAAGTTCGGCCGCGACGTGCTGTCGCGCGCCATTATCGGTTCGCGCATCTCGCTGGTGATCGCGCTCACCGTGGTCTTCATCGTCACCATTATCGGCACGACGGTCGGCATGGTCTCAGGCTATTTCGGCGGGACCTTCGATGTCTGGGTGCAGCGCTTCGTCGAGCTGGTGCTCGCCTTCCCGCAGTTGCCGCTCTATCTGGCTCTGACCTCGCTGATCCCGGTGACGGCGCCGACCAATGTCTTCCTCGCCTTCGTCATCGTCGTGATGTCGGCGCTCGGCTGGGCGCAGATGTCGCGCGAGGTGCGCGGCAAGACCCTGGCGCTCGCCCGCATCGATTATGTCAGGGCGGCCATGGCGGTCGGGGCCACCGACAGGCGCATCATCATGCAGCATATCTTCCCGAATGTGATGAGCCATGTCATCGTTGCGGTGACGCTCGCCATACCAAGCGTCGTGCTGCTTGAATCCTTCCTCGGTTTCCTGGGCTTCGCCGTCAAGCCGCCGCTGATCTCCTGGGGGCTGATGCTGCAGGATACGGCGACCTATTCGGTCATCGGTTCCTATCCCTGGATTCTCTCTCCTGTCGCCTTCGTGCTCGTCACCGTCTTCGCCTTCAACGCGCTTGGCGACGGACTGCGCGATGCGGTCGATCCTTATTGAGGTGATTGATATGGCTCTTGCACTGGTCAATTCCTTCGCCCCGCCCGTCCGCCATGATCACGACGGCCGTTCGGACACGCCCATCATCGATGCGCGCAACGTGGCAGTGAATTTCAAGGTCGAGGACGGCATGGTCGAGGCCGTCAAGGATGTCTCCTTCCAGCTTTATCGCGGCGAGACGATCGCGATCGTCGGCGAGTCCGGCTCCGGCAAATCGGTGACGGCGCGAACGGTGATGGGGCTCTTGTCGAAGCGCGCCGTCGTCTCCGGCAAATCGACCGTTTCCTATGACGGCAGCAATATCCTCAAATTTTCCGAGCGGGCGCGCCGCAAGCTGCGCGGCGACCGTATCTCGATGATCTTCCAGGAGCCGATGAGTTCGCTGAACCCGATCTATACGATCGGCAGCCAGATCGTCGAGGCGATCCGCGTGCATCGCAGGATCAGCAGGAGGGATGCGCAAAAGCGTGCACTCGAACTGCTCGAACATGTCCAGATCCCCGATCCGGCGGCGCGGCTGAAGCAATATCCGCATCAGCTTTCCGGCGGTCAGCGCCAGCGCGTGATGATTGCCATGGCGCTCGCCAACGATCCCGACGTGCTGATCGCCGACGAGCCGACGACGGCGCTCGACGTCACGGTGCAGGCGCAGATCCTCAATCTGATCCGCAACCTGCAGAAAGAGCTGGGGATGGCGGTCATCCTCATCACCCACGATCTGACGGTCGTGCGGCAGTTCTCCGACTACGTCTATGTCATGCAGCATGGCGAAGTGCGCGAGCACAACGTCACCGAAGCTCTGTTTGCCAATCCGCAGCACGCCTATACGAGGCATCTGCTCGCTTCCGAACCGCGCGGCCAGGCCAATCCGCTGCCGGAGGGTTCGGATGTCATTCTCGATGCCAAGGGTGTGCGCGTCTCCTTCATGCTGCGCCACGGTACCATCCTGAAACCCGAGATGCGCGAACTCGTCGCGGTTGACAGCCTCGACCTGTCGCTGCGCCGTCACGAGACGCTCGGCCTCGTCGGTGAATCCGGTTCCGGCAAGACGACGTTCGGCCAGGCAATCCTGCGGCTGAACAACGCCCAGAACGGCGAGATCTATTTCGACCGTCAGCCGATCCACGGCCTTTCAAGAGCCGAGATGCGGCCTTTGCGCGCCCGCATGCAGGTGGTGTTCCAGGATCCGTTCTCATCGCTCAATCCGCGCATGACGATCGGCCAGATCATCGACGAAGGGCTCGTCGTCAACCGGCTGGGCGCGACCCGCGGCGAACGGCAGGACCGGGTGCGCGAGGCGCTCATTGCCGCCGGCATGCCCGGCAATATCCTTTCACGTTTCCCGCACGAATTTTCCGGCGGCCAGCGCCAGCGCATCGCGATCGCCCGCGCCATCGCGCTGGAACCGGAATTCATCCTGCTCGACGAGCCGACATCGGCGCTCGACCTCTCCGTCCAGGCGCAGATCATCGAACTCCTGCGCAAGCTGCAGGACGAGCGCGGCCTGAGCTATCTCTTCATTTCCCACGACCTCAAGGTCGTCAGGGCGCTCTGCCATCGGGTCATCGTCATGCAGCATGGCAAGATCGTCGAAGAGGGGCCCGTCAACGAAGTTCTCACCCATCCCAAGACCGCCTACACCGAACGGCTCGTCAAAGCCGCTTTCGAGGTAGCATGATTACCGAATGCCGGAGGCTATAATGGCAGGAAATCCCAAGATCACGTTCATCGGAGCTGGCTCCACCGTCTTCATGAAGAACATCATCGGCGACGTGCTTCAGCGTCCGGCGTTGTCGGGTGCGACCATCGCGCTGATGGATCTCAATCCGCAGCGGCTGGAAGAAAGCGCCATCGTCGTCAACAAGCTGATCTCGACGCTCGGCGTGAAGGCGAAGGCCGAGACCTATTCCGACCAGCGCAACGCGCTTGCGGGCGCCGATTTCGTCGTCGTCGCCTTCCAGATCGGCGGCTACGAGCCTTGCACCGTCACCGATTTCGAGGTGCCGAAGAAATACGGTCTGCGCCAGACGATCGCCGATACACTCGGCGTCGGCGGCATCATGCGCGGGCTTCGCACAGTGCCGCATCTCTGGAAGGTCTGCGAGGACATGCTCGCCGTCTGCCCCGAAGCGATCATGCTGCAATATGTCAATCCGATGGCGATCAACACCTGGGCGATCTCGGAGAAATATCCGACCATCCGACAGGTCGGCCTCTGCCATTCGGTGCAGGGCACGGCGATGGAACTGGCCCATGACCTCGACATTCCTTACGAGGAAATCCGCTATCGCGCGGCCGGCATCAATCACATGGCTTTCTATCTCAAATTCGAGCATCGCCAGCCGGACGGTTCGTACCGCAACCTCTATCCCGACCTCCTGCGCGGCTATCGCGAGGGCAGGGCGCCGAAGCCCGGCTGGAACCCACGCTGCCCGAACAAGGTGCGCTACGAGATGCTGACGCGGCTCGGCTATTTCGTCACCGAAAGTTCCGAACATTTCGCCGAATACACGCCCTATTTCATCAAGGAAGGCCGCGAGGACCTGATCGAGAAATTCGGTATTCCGCTCGATGAATATCCGAAGCGCTGCATCGAGCAGATCGAGCGCTGGAAGGGCCAGGCCGAGGCCTATCGCTCCGCCGACAAGATCGAGGTCACGCCGTCGAAGGAATACGCCTCCTCGATCATCAACTCGGTCTGGACCGGCGAGCCCTCGGTGATCTACGGCAACGTCCGCAACAATGGCTGCATCACTTCGCTGCCGGAAAATTGCGCCGCCGAAGTGCCCTGCCTCGTCGATGCCTCCGGCATCCAGCCGACCTTCATCGGCAACCTGCCGCCGCAGCTGACCGCGCTGATGCGCACCAATATCAACGTGCAGGAACTGACGGTGCAGGCGCTGATGACTGAGAATCGCGAGCACATCTACCACGCCGCGATGATGGACCCGCATACGGCGGCCGAACTCGACCTCGACCAGATCTGGTCGCTGGTCGACGATCTGCTCGCCGCCCACGGCAACTGGCTCCCCGAATGGGCGCGCACATCCAGTAAAGTCCAGGCTGCCTGATCCCTCTCTCCCGGATCGGGCGTCAAAGAGCCCCGCGGTCGCAACAACCGCGGGGTTTTTCGTGCGTGAAACGGCCTCTTTGTCGCAAGGACGTTTCATGTTCGAGAGTTGCGTTGGCGGTGGTTATGCCGGCTTCGGAAAATCAAAGTGCTCACCGCTTTTTGGGATCGGATATTCCACTGTCACCGTTCGCTCCGCACCTTTGTCAGGAGTGAGCGTTGCTGTTACCGTAATCAGACCGGGCGGTGTGCTCTTCTTGTCTTCCTTGACAGAGAATTTGTACTCTTCATTTTTACTACCATCTCGGTCGCTGATTTGCCCGTTCTTGTCCTCACACAGACTTGAAGCATACTCGTCAAAGATCGATAGCTGCTTGTAGTCGTCCAGTATTTTTGCGTAGACCACGAATGCCATGATGCTCTCCATCAATGCGTATTAGTCGCGGGTAAGACGGCCGTCACGATGTGCCATCCTGAGGGTGATTGCGTAAGAGCTTGGGGATCGTTTTCCCGGTAGATTGGCGTCGAGTATGAGTGTCTTTGCGTCGCCGAAGTTTGTGCATATCTCAAGCAACATATCGGATGCGCGGATCCTCCACATCATATAGCCAAGATCA
This sequence comes from Rhizobium sp. Pop5, assembly GCF_024721175.1. Taxonomy (NCBI): domain Bacteria; kingdom Pseudomonadati; phylum Pseudomonadota; class Alphaproteobacteria; order Hyphomicrobiales; family Rhizobiaceae; genus Rhizobium; species Rhizobium sp. Pop5. The sequence continues at coordinate 120,037 of NZ_CP099400.1, forward strand.
TCAAATCCACATCCGACGGCGTCCCGGGGAGGATCGCCCGTAACGAGAAATACCCGGTTTGAATCGAACCTGTAGCAATGCCCCTCAAAAGCATAACCATAGGCCAAGACGATTGAATATTCTCCGGACGCACTTCCGACATCGCCATGGAACAATTGCATTCGAAGATCGGTTTGGGATCCCTCTCCGATATCGAAGCGAGCATAATCGTTTCTGTCGTTGAGCTTGACCCCGTAGAGGATTAGGGCATCAGCTTCGTAGCGCTCGGTCGCCGGAGCGGGGACGCTGTCATTTATCATCGATACCTCCCGTCGTCTGGTTAAAGAATTCCACGCCACCTCATGCAATCTTCAAGCTGGTCCATGTAAGCGACACCCCGCCCACGGCTGGCAGCTTCGAGGAAGGCCAGTGCTGCAGCTTCAAAAGTCAGACTGTCCGGTTCGAGATATCTCCAGGAACGCACAACGGCTTCGCCCACGATGTCCCGTGCGTCCTGCAGGGCCGCCTTCGTGGCGAAGTGCTTCAATTCATAAGATGCCTGCGGCGCTCGCAGGCCTTCTTCGATAAGCGCAGGCACCATTTGCCGCCGAAGATCGCTGAATTCCCTGGGATTGATGTCCGACGTTCCGCGTTCGAACTGCAGCGATTGGAAGACCTCGATAAGGCAATCGAATAGGCCCGCCGCAAACGGCTTGGACTGGTCGTGAACATCGTTGCCGACATCACCGATACGAAGCGAGTTGTTAAACGATCGCAATTGCTTCTCGTCACTGAGTTCGGAAAATTTGTCGAGCTCATTGTGCAAGAGCAGATTTCCGCCGGTGCGGCGAAGGAGCCGATCGAGAGCGGTATCGAATTGCAGCAATCCCAGCAGCGATATGAAATCGGCTATCGCTTCGTGGTAGGAAAAGAAATCGGTGTCACGTCCGTCACCCGCGAGGATCCCGAGTTCGCTCAACAGAATGAGGTGTCCCATTTCGTGAGCAACGGCATCGAAATTCAGCGCGAAACACGATGCCGAGTTTCCCGGCTCGCTCTCACCCAGCTCCAGAAAGCCAAAGCCGGATTGCGCATTCTGCCAACCGGGAATGCGGGGAATAATTTCCAACCGTTCCAGCGTTGGTTCGAAAAACCAGGGGATCGAGCGCCCGACATAGCTCTCGCAGATATCGAGAACCCTGCGCGCGCAGGCATAGCTGTGCGTCGAAAGGAATGCCGGCGAGCCAGGCCCGATGTGATCGAAATGCCCGTCGGGACCGGGCTCGGCGGGCGGCTGCAAAAGACCGCGATAGGGAGGAATATAGGGCGCGGCATAGGGCGTTTTCGGTTCGACGGGATTTGCCACATAGATGCGGCTGTCGGATGGGCCGGCCAGGATGGGTCCTGCCGATGGTCCGATCCAGACCACTTCGGGCTTTTCGTAACCGGGAATGAAGGGCGGCTGAGGGAAGACAAGGAAACGCGTTCCAAGCGGCAGCTCTGAAGCCGCCCCATGGCCTCCCCCCTCCGCATGTGTGATGGCATCCAATGCTGCCCCCACAGCTCGTTGCCCAACGCCGAGCGATCTTGCACTATACCAGTTCTACTTGTGTTTCGACAATAGTGTTTCGAGCAATCCGCAGTACTCCATATCGTTTGCGAATGATTCCGTAAGTTCAAAGTCGAAGGAAATGGGGTTGGCCCCGGATTTTAGCTTGTGGTCGGCGAGATATGTCAGAAGATTTACCGCATCCCTTCGTTTCTGGTTTACGGCCTCGGCTTTCAGCCACGACTTTAGTGCCGCTAGCTTGTCCGCAGGGCCGGGATTGTTTTCAGCCATTGCGAGAAGCCTGGCGAATGATCTTTCGCTGAAGTGCAGCGCGCGGGCCAGGGACTCCAGCTGATCTCGCAATCGTCTTCCGATGACCCCGGCGCGTTCCGCTTTTCTCAAGCTCAGCCTGATGTCGATGAGAGCGTCGCCCAATGCGCGTGATCCCAGTTCGACGGGCGCCATCGGCACCGTGACGTCGGCATCGTCGGCGAGCGGGTGCCGCCGATACCATCGGTAGATCAGTCCGTGTCCGATCATTCCCTGGGGCGCGAGTTCCGCTGCTCTCAGCGCGCCGATGCTGGCCGCACCGTAGACGCGGACCCCACGGGCCATCGCCCAGAGAATTTCCTGGTGACGAACGGCCGGGCGCTGCGCGAAGACGCCGTCGATTAGCACGACCGCCGACGGCCCGTAATCCGCCACGGCGCGCACGACATCGCCGCAGCCGACGGGAGGCCGATAGATCGCGTCGAGATATCCGAGCGCTTCCGTCTCGGAGAGAGTAGGGCCGAGAAAGACCACGACATCGTCACGCAAGATCCGCCTCCGGATTTGTTTCCAGCGGCGGAGCAACCACCCGGACGACGTGAAGGGGAATGCGATCATCCGAATGAAGAACCACTCTGATGGCCGCCTTCGCCCCGGCCAACTTCAAGGCCTCGACGATCGCCAACATGGAGCGGTCCTTGGCGACAGGATCTTCATCGGCGACATAGGAGATGCCGCCCTGTGCGAGTTGCTGGCGCCATGCGGAAAGCTCCGAGGTATCGGCATAGGAGTAGACTTCGCTGCTGATATCGTCGCGTGCAGCCGAAATCACCCCCAGCCGCGATTGGCACGCTTCGAGCAATGCGCTGGTCAAAGCGCGGTCATGGCTGAAGTTGCAGCCGAAACCTTCGGCCGGCAAGGGGGCAAAGGGAGCGCGGCCGGCACCTTCCATCACGTGGCACCAGTAGATCGGCAGCGCATGCGGCGCCGGGATTTTCCAGATGCCGGTGACGAAACCCGCCTTGGCCAGCCGCTGCATGATGTCGCCGGCGCTGCCGGAGCGGACCGAGCGGCCGTCGATCTGGAAGCGATCGAAGAAATGCGGGGTCTTCATCGCCGTGCATCGCGCCTGCCGCTCGAGAATCTCCAGGCCGGCATGCAAGGTCGCGCTTTGCAGGCTGGTGCCGGCCGCAAGGCCCGTTGTGTCTCTGGGCAGCCAATGCGGGTGAGGCGAGAGGACGGTGTATGCGGAATCGACAAGGGCAAGCGGGACAGGCGTTCTCCGGCCGGAAAAGAGATCCAGTCCGCCGATCCAGGAAAGCCTCTCCTCATCTCGTCCGACGCCAAGGTGCGACCAGAATTCCTTCTCGTTGATGTCGCCGAAGGTCGCCGTGAAGACGCGGTCCGGGGCAATCCGCTCCGAGGCCCATCCCTCCAGGGATTCCATCAGGCCCGATATCGCCGCAAGCGGCACAGTCAAACCTTTGCCCTGGCTGACGGCAACGGAAAGCGCCTGCGGCCTGATGACCTGGACGACGGGGATGCCGATCCGGTCGAGCTCTGTGACAGAGCCCAGCCTGGTGATGCCGTATTCTTGTTTACGCGCCAGGATGCGCTGCACCGTCTGCCAGGGATCAGGAGGCGAGGAGAGGGGGATATCGAAGATATGGTCGAGCATCCCGTCCTCCATCGCTTCCTCCTGGTCTTACGGCCTTGGCAACCCGTCCAGACCTTGCTTCGCTCTTTCGGCCAGCCAGGCGGCTTTCTGACCTTCGGCAATCTGGACCGCTCTCACCAGGTCCCTTCTGATCGAGGAGGGAGGCTCGTTCAGATCCCGCCTCAGCCTTGCGCTGAGACGATAGAGTTCGGCCAGCCAGAACCGCTGGCCGCTGTTGCGGCCGACATTGATGGCATTGTGAACGGTAGCCAGCGCTTCAACAGGCTTGCCGAGCCGCTGCAGCACTTGTGCATGCATGTCGCTGTGCATGGAAAAATTATCGTCGGTGCCCAACTGCTGCTGGAGCAGCAGGCCGCGTTGGAAGCGTTCCCGGCCGCGCTCGTCGGCGGAAGTCATCAGTTCCGCCCAGCCGCAATACATATTGGCGCGGGCCTGGCTGGCGGCGAGGCCGTGCCGCTCGGCAAGCGCCAGCATTTGTTCGCCGAGCGCATGGACATCGTCATATCGGCTTTGGCAGCGGCGAAGGACGATCGCGTAATAAAGCGAATGAACCATGCTGCCCGGATGATCGGTCGAGGCCGCCCAGTCCAGGCACCGCCCGATCGCATTTTCGCTGGCGTCGGCATCGTCGAGCAATAGATAGGAGAGGGCGCTCTCGCCCAGGCCGCAGACCTTGGCGTCATGTCCGCCGAAGAAGGCGCGATTTCTGACCGCTCTTTCGGAATCGTAAAGGTCAAGGCCTCTGGCGACGCAATCGAGGCAGAATTCGTGCTCGCCGGCATGGAAGCTCGTCGCCCATCCGCAATGATAGGATTGAAGCCGCGTCTCCTGATCCTCGACGGCCTTCATGTCTCCCACGAGAATGCGCGCGCGGGACTGCTGCGTCAGAATATTGGGCGCGGTGAACCACCATCCCCAATAGACCGGGAAATGTTTGACCCGAACGGCCGAGGCCTGCTTCTGCAGAAGCTGCATGGCGCGTGAATAGACCCGCCGCGCGCTTTCCGAGCCTTCACCTTCAAGTGCGGTCGCAACGACACCCTGAAGTTCGAGCAGACCCAATGCCAGCTCGGCGCGATCGGGATGGCGCCGGGAAACGCCGCCGACTTCCCGTGCACAGAGCTCGAGCGATACGTTTGCCTCGTGCATCGCCGAGCGGAGGACGCTTGCTTCCGCCGCCGCCAGGGCAAACCGCGCCGCGGCGTCGTGCAGGCCTGCTTCGGCACACTGCCAGGCGGCGATGGCAGCCGGCAGGCTGGGCTTTGCTTCACCGATCAACAGATCGGCGATCCGCTTGTGGATGCGGCGTCTGTCGGTCTTGAGAAGGCTGCTATAGGCGGCTTCCTGGGTCAGCACGTGCCGGAACTGAAAGGAGCCAGGCCCAATGGAGGAAGGCTCGATGATGCCTTGAGAGAGAAGCCGCTCGACGGCGACGTCGACGGCCTGCCGGTCGACCCCTTCTAGGAGGTAGGCGAGCAGCGACATGCTGAATTCGCGGCCGATAACGCTTGCAAATTGCGCCACCCGTCGCGCCGAACCGGTCGCAGCGAGTCTCGCGGACAGCAGATCGTTGAGCGAGGTGACGCCGCCTTCCCTGAGCAGCTCCTGCCATTCGGACGAGGCCTTGCTCAGTGGTTGCCTTGCCCGGAAGAAGTTGGCCAGTTCTTCCGCATAGAGCGGCATGCCATCGCATTGATCCAGGATGAAGTCGTCAAGGCCCGGCGGAGGAGGCTCCCCCCAGATCGAGGCGACGAGGTCGCGAACTGCGGCAGAGGCCAGGCCGGTTAATTCTATCTCGGTTGCCAGCGCCAGGGACCGTCTTATCCTCGACGTCTGAACCACGAGGATCGGCAACTGGCCTGCGAGCGATCCGAGCCGGTCGATCAGCTCCAGCGTCATGCCGTCAGCCCAGTGGACATCCTCGAAGACGAGGAGGGTCGGAACCGCTGTCACTTTGCAGGTCAGGATGTCAGCCGCGGCTTCGATCACCTCCCGCCTGAATGCGCGGTCGGAGAGATTCGACACGCGAATATTGCGCGAGGTCGCTGGCGAGCGGTCCGACGTGAATGAGAGAATGGTCTGGGCGACGCTCGCGTTGACCTTTCGGCCGGATGCTCGAAGCGCCTGCATGAAAGCCGCGCTATCGCCATCCTTCAGGATCGAAGCTTCGCCGACAAGCCTATCGAGAAAAGACAAAAACGGGTGCAGAGGCTGGCTCTCCATGCGCCTGCCGCACTGAAAGATCAGGGTCTCGTGCGGCGTTTGCAAGAGGTTGCGGGCGAGTTCGCCGATCAGCCTGGATTTGCCGATGCCTGCCTCTCCGACCACGGTGATCGAACTGCCCTTGCCATCGCGCGCTGAATTCCAGGCGCTCAAAAGAGCGGCGAGCTCATTTTCCCTGCCTCTGATCGGCCGGTCCCACACATGGGGTAGTGACGGTTCAGAGGTTAGTCGACCGCGGTCGCGGGGGCGCCAGAGCGCCACGGGGTCTTCGAAGCCTTTGAGCTTGGCCTTCCTTATCAGGGCGTAGTCGAACTTGTGCCGGGTGAGCTGAACGGTCGAACCTGCGACCAGAACGGAATTCGGTTCGGCCTCCGCCTGCAGGCGTGCCGCCAGGACGGGCGCCGTCCCGACAATCTCGTCTCCTTGCGTGGAGAAGACGACCAGACCGGTGGCAACACCGATCCGAAGCCTGAAGGCGGTGCGCGCCTTGGCCTTGGTGCTCGTTACAATACCAAGCAACTCCAGCGAAGCCTGTACCGCGCTTTCAGCTGCATCTTCGGATTGGTCGGGATAGCCGAAGAAACAGCATCCCCCATCTCCGAGCCGCTGATGAAGAAATCCCCCGTGCCTTTTGATGATCGTTTCGGCGCTCTGATGTAATGCCGAGACAGCGCGAAAGAATTTCTCCGGCTCGCTGCGTAACAAAAGCTCCGTCGAGCCGACAATGTCATAGAAAAGAGCCGTGACCTGTCGCCGCTCACCTGAGAACCGAATTCGCGCGTCGAGGGTTTTCATACTGGGTCGCCCAACACCACAGAAGTCTTTCTCAGGACATCCGATTTATAGCTTGCATGCAAGCTTTTCGTGCGGTGACGCTAATATATGTATGGCTTGCGGCTTGATGGCGAGTTGTGCGCTCAAATGACGACGCATGCGCATACCCGGCCGCATCGCTCGGGCTCATCATGTTTTGGGTCAGCGCGGGGCCTTCCCGTGATAGGACATCCGGCTTTCAGGGGATCGCAGATACGCATGCGGGCAACCCGCCGATCGTTACGACGGCGAGCGCCAGCCTTAGAGCGCCAGATGGCTCTTGGCCTCAATCAGCCAAAGAACGCAAGAAGCTGAGCGAAGAACCCGCCTGGTTTGTAGTCCGCCATCTTTCTCACCCGGCGAGAGAGTGTTGCAGCGCTGACCTGTTCCCCAAAATGGCAGAAGCAGACAAGGCCGTGCAATTGCTCGTCGCTGAGCTCGAAGAACCGCTTGGCTTCTCCATAGCTGTCATTTTCCATGCCCGCCGCCCGCAGAATGGGATCTGCGAACGCGACTGAGATCGGGGTATTGTCATCCCGCAGGGCTTCCCGATCCGCAACCGGCTGGTATTCGGTTTCGTGAAGCGTCCTGAGAAACGGTTTGGGGCTGCGTTCGAGGCTTTCGGCCCACCGCTCAAGCCGCTCGCGCCGCGTCATGTCAAGGGGCTTGCAGGTCGTGCTGACCTTCGCAATGCTCTTCAGCTGGTCTAATGCGTACTGTTCCATCTCGGCCTCCTATCTCCGAAAAAATAGACGGTCCGCCTCCAAGAAACAGCGTGGCTCAGGTCGCAGCCGATGTCCAATCACGATTGGGCACAGCGGCTCGTTGACGTTTCCGTAATCACTGGATGCACCTTTGCTTGCCGACGGACTCTTTTCTCGTAGGATTTCTGCGCCATGTCATGCCAAGGCAAACAGACAGGTTCGGTATGGACGAGATATTCGAACAGCTTCTGCACCTCTCCGCACACACCGAAACGCTAATTGCGGTCTATGATAGCGATGACCGGCTGCAATATGCCAACAGCGCCTTTCGTTCGGTCTATTTCATCGAGCCGGATGAAACGCCGCTCTGGCCGGATCTCATGCGGCGCAATTTTCAGCTGAGCCGTGGCACCGTCATTCGGACAGGCAATTTTGAAGAGTGGCTGCGCTCGACACAGTCGCGCCGCGGCAAGATCGGTTATCGGGCTTTCGAAACAGATCTATGCGATGGCCGATGGCTTTGGATGACCGAGGCCGTCCAGAAAAACGGCTGGATGCTGTGCATCGCGAGCGACATCACCAATCTGCGGGCGCATGGCCGGACTGTCCGGCAGGATCGCGATCAGGCGATCAAGGCGTCTTACACCGACGAGCTCACGGGTGTCGCCAACCGCCGCTTCGTGATGGCGCGCGTCGACGACATGCTGGCCGCGGCGGAGCACGGAAGCCCCGGATGCCTTGCCGTCTTCGACATCGACAATTTCAAACACATCAACGACCGGCTCGGCCACCATGCCGGCGATATTGTGCTCCGCGATTTCGCCCATCGCATCCATCAGAATGTTCGCCGCAACGATTGTTTCGGGCGCGTCGGCGGCGAAGAGTTCCTGCTCGTGATGCCGGCAACCGGGCCGGACGACGCCATTGCTATGGTCGAGCGTATGCTGACGGTGATCCGCTTCTCCCGGCCCCTGCCTGACTCTCCCGACTTCAGCTACACCTGTTCCGCCGGCATCGCCGCCTGCGCCCCGTCAGACAGCGCGTCGGACCTTTACCGGCGCGCCGATCAGGCACTCTATGCCGCCAAGCTGAGCGGCCGGGACAGGGTGCGCGCGGCGTAGGAGCCCGGGACGGCAACCTGGGGAGCCAATGTGTTATTGGCGCGAATTCTTAAATCCCTGATCCGTCGAGCTGCTGAGCGTCCTCGCCTTCCCAGGGCGAAGGCATCGAGAGGCGGTTGGCCGAGGGCATCGGCATCCAGCACTTCAATTCCGGTTCGGCATATTCGATGATGTGCCCCGGCGAGGAATCGGAGGCGCGCCAGCCTTCTCCTGCGAACTGATCGCCATTCGACCAATAAGCGAGATCGACCTCCGCCGGCCCCTGTTCGGACGGGCGGATCGTGACAAGAATCCGGCTGCCGTCTTTCGGTGCGCTTGCCATGTTGCGCCAGCGATCTGCCTCGTCCATCGTCTTTTCTCCTCCCTTGCCGCAGGTTGCAAGTGTCGCCTCGCCATCGGAAGCGGTCAACTCAAACTTTGTGAGAACCGTGCTCGTCGACGCGTCGCCCTCCCTCGCCGCCGAATACTTTCCCGCGACCTTTCACACGATCCCGTTGCCACCTGGTTGCCAAAAAACCATGATTGCCTCACATAGATCACAAATCCACACCCGGCATACAGAATTGGATCGACGCTGAATGCGCATACCTTACGTTTTTCTTGGTGCATTTCTTGCAATTGCACAGACCGCATATGCTGAAGTCGCGTCACCGCCTGTTTTGGCGCCGCTGAAGCGGCAGGCGCAGGCTGCTGAATTGAGCGCGCAGTTTCTTTCGCGATACAGCTACAAGCCCGTTCCGCTCGATGACGCCTTGTCGGCCAAGATCATGGATCGGTTTGTCAAATCGCTCGATCCGGACCGCATGCTCTTCCTGCAAGCCGATGTCGACAGGTTCATGGCCGATCGCAGCGAGATCGACGATGCCATAGAGAAGCAGGACTTGAAGATCCCGTTTTCTATCTTCAACGTGTATGAGCAACGCGTCGTCGAGCGCATGAGCTACGCGCGCAGCCTGCTGAAGCAGGACTTCGATTTCGGCACGCAGGAAAACTTTTCGGTGCTGCGTGACAAAGCGCCTTGGCCGCAGTCGGAAGCCGAGAGCAATGAGCTTTGGCGCAAGCGCGTCAAGAGCGACTGGCTGCGGCTGAAGCTCGGCGGCAAGACCGACGCGGCGATCCGCGAAACGCTCGACAAACGCTATGAAAATACGCTCGAGCGCGCCTACAAGTTCAAAAGCGACGACGTTTTCCAGTCGTTCATGGACGCCTACTCAACCTCGATCGACCCGCATACGGATTATTTCGGCGCGGCCGCTTCGGCCGACTTCAATGTCTCGATGAAGCTTTCGCTGTTCGGCATCGGCGCCGTGCTGCAGGAGCGCGACGATTATACGACGATCCGCGAACTCGTGCCCGGCGGGCCGGCGCAGCTGTCCGGCAAGCTCGCGGTCGGAGACCGCATCACCGGCGTTGGGCAGGGCAAGGACGGGCCGATCAAGGAAGTGGTGGGCACGCGCCTCGATGAAGTCGTGCAGATGATCCGTGGGAAAAAAGGCTCCGTGGTGCGGCTTGATGTTCTGCCGGCGGACGCCGGGGCAGATGCCACGCATCGCGTCATCAGCCTGGTGCGCGATAAGATCAGTCTCGACAAGCAGGCTGCCAGGAAGGCCGTGCTGTCGGTGAAGGTGGGCGACGCGACGCGCAAGATCGGCGTCATCACCCTGCCGGTCTTCTACGAGGATTTTGAAGCCAAGAACAAAGGCGACAAGGATTACAAGAGCGCCACCCGCGATGTCGCCAAGCTTCTCGAAGAGCTGAAGGACGAAAAGGTCGACGGCGTTCTCATCGACCTGCGCAACAATGGCGGCGGTTCTTTGGACGAGGCGATCGATCTGACCGGCCTCTTCATCGGCAAGGGACCGGTCGTTCAGCAACGTCGCAGCGACGGCAAGATCGACGTCAAAAGGTCTGACCTCTCCGCGCCCGTCTGGGCAGGCCCGATGGGCGTCCTGATCAACCGCGGCTCGGCTTCGGCTTCGGAGATTTTTGCCGCGGCAATCCAGGATTACGGTCGAGGCGTGATCGTCGGCGAACCGAGTTTCGGGAAGGGCACCGTTCAGACCGTCGTCGATCTCGACGAGATGGTCCACAATAGCAAACCCGAATTCGGGGAGCTGAAAGTGACGATTGCCCAGTTCTTCCGGGTCAACGGCGGTACGACGCAGCTGCGCGGCGTAACACCCGATATCGTTCTGCCGGGTCTGTCCGATCCAACCGCTTTCGGCGAAACCAGTTATGACAACGCCCTGCCATGGGCTGAGATCAAGCCCGCGAACTATGCGCCCGCCGATACGGTCGCGAGGCTGCTGCCGACTTTGCAGAGCCGCCACGATGCGCGGGTCGGCAGCGATCAGGACTTCCAGAATCTGTTGAAAGACATTGCCGACTTGAAGGCGCAGCGCGAGAAGGGGGTTATCTCCCTCAACGAAGCGGAACGTCGCAAAGAAGCGGCGGCCCGAGAGAAACGGTTCAAGGATCGGGCGCAGGCAGGCGATGGCGAAGATCCGGGTGGCGATGACGGCCTGGAGGCGGACGAGCGCAGCCTGAGCGCCGATATTGCCATGGAGAATGCCCGAAAGAAGGCAAAGGACGTCTTGCTGGACGAGGCCGCCGCCATTGTTGCCGACGAGGCGGATTTGCAGGGAGACGTCCTAAAGGCAGTCACGAAACAATAGGGAAGCTTGGAGATAGCCACACCCGAGGAACGCGGGGCGTGGCTATCGGCCTGCCGCTGTAGCTCCTTTGTCCTTGATACGGCAGAATTCAATCAACTGCTCCGAGGTCATCGGTCGGGCCAGAGCGTAACCTTGCAGGATATGGCAGCCGAGATCTTTCAGGATCTTCGCATGCTCCATTGTTTCCACGCCCTCGGCAACGATGTCGATGTTCTGCGATCGGCCGATTTCGATGATCGAGGTTACCAGACGGCGCTGAGATGGAGACGCGATAATCGGCTTGATGATTTCGCGATCGATCTTCAGTCGTCGCGGTTCAAATCGAAGCAGACTGACGATGCTGGCATGTCCGGTGCCGAAATCATCGATCTCGATTTCGATGCCAAGCTCTTTGACGGCTGGAATAATCTCATTAAGGACGGGTTGAAGTTCGTCGAAGGAGATTGTTTCAAGCAGCTCGAAACACAGGCGACCGCTTGCCAGAGGAAGCTCGGACAGCTCGGCAAGCAGGTTCGGCTGTGCCAGTCGACGCGCAGACATGTTGACTGAGACACGTGGGATTTGCATTCCCAGGCTGTCCCATCTTGTCAGCTCGAACAGGGCCTTTTGCAGGATCAGCCTGTCCATGTCGCCGGTACGCCCCAGCCTTTCCGCGACATCAAGAAATTTGTCCGGGGCAAGCAGTCCTTTTCGCGGGTGATCCCAGCGGGCAAGCGTCTCGACACCGACAATATCCAATGTGTTTGCATTGAACTGCGGTTGGAAGAACGCAACCAGTTCGTCGCGATCGAGGGCGTGATTAAATTCGTCCGCCAATTCTTTCGAATGGATGGCGGCGCTGCGAAGCTCCTCTGTAAAAATGGCCGCGCGGCCGCGGCCCGTCTTCTTCGCCTCATACAGAGCCAAATCGGCATTGAGAAGCAATTGACTGAGGTCCCGGTCACCAGCACGTTCAGTCTCCCAGGCGACGCCGACGCTTGCGCCGACCAGACACTCCGCACCATCGATAAAAAGGGTCTGCTCCAGCGTATCGACAATTTGCTGGGCCAATGCGTTGGCCTTCGGCTCGGGATTGGTACTCCAGCTGGCGAAGATGAACTCATCTCCGCCGATCCGAGCCGCTACGTCGTTTGGACCAGCCAAATCGGCAAGGCGGAAAGCCGTTGCCTGCAAGACCGTGTCACCTCCGGCATGCCCTTTCGTATCATTGATCTCTTTAAAACGATCCAGGTCGATATGGATGAGTATCAGACAATCTCCCGGGGCGGGCCGCGGCGGCTGCGAGATCATCCGGTCAACAAATCGTCGATTGGGAAGACCCGTCAGCGCGTCATGCAATGACAGGTATTCCAGCCTTTGCTGGGCTCGAACGAGTTTCTTCTTGTGAAGGCGAAGTTTTTCAATCGTTTGCTGGCGTGACTTGGTCAGGAAACCGACCCAGACGATCGGCGCAACGACACATAATGCCAACAGGCTGGCATAGAACTCAAAAATGCCGATCCCGCTATTTTGACCCCATCCCTGCTTTGGCCGTGCGGCGAGGGTCCATCGGCCATAGACCATATCGACGGATGTCTCGACCGGTTTCTTTGAAAAAGTCTCGAGACTGCCAAAGAAAACCTGCTGGGGGGCGTTCGGCTCCGGAACGGTGCTGATGGCGATCTCAAGCTCGGTGGAGCCGAGACCGCTTTCCCGGTAAAGCCTTGGTGTGTCGACGATTCCGGAAAGCAGCCCCCAAAAAACCTGGCTCGCGCCGTCGTTGATGTAAACCGGGCACCGCACCACAAAGGCGGTTCCGCCTTGAACAAGCTCCACCGGGCCCGTCAGGACGATATTGTGAGTATTGCGCGCCAGCATGGCGCCAGCCCGCTGCTTCTCATTCGTCCGGTAGTCGAGACCGATGGCCTTTTCGTTTCCTTTCTCCGGATAAACCCATCTGACCACCATCCCGGGTGCTGCGGCGAAGCTTCGCAATTGTGAATCGGGCTGCAGGATCTGTGCGGCAAGCTTGGAAAATCCGCTTTGATCCATCGTCGGATTGACTGCGATGCCGGCGGCCAGCCCCTGCAACAGCTTCACATTGCTATTGAGGTTCGTCTGAAGCCGAGAGGATATGGTGGCAAGCTCGCCGGCAACGATCGAACGTTCATCGGCCAGCGATCGCTCCATCCGCCAGTTCGTTGCTACCCAGACGACGATTGCAGCAATAATTGCGGCAAATATTGCGGGAGCGAATGCGCTGGTATGGCTCATTATAGAGCGAGCTAGATTTCTTCGAAGCTTCATCAGGTTGCCGGCGTGGATGACTGGCGCTCATCCTGCCACAGCTTCTTTAAGGCAACGCTAAACCCGCAGGGAGGATGAAAGCGCGGTATCTGAACCTGCCTGCCCGTGCTACGCATCGGACATGGGCCTGGCGTGGCGAGGGCACGTTAGGTGACACCGGGCTTGTCCACCAGTTTCTCGACCAATCGCCTGAGTTCTGACGGGGTCGTTTGTCCCGCCACCACCTCGTGGTAGCCGATCCCGGCGCGTCGCAGCGCCTCTTTCTTTATTGCATCGCGTGCGGCTGCGGCACTTTGATGATGCGCCCCGCCCTGATATTCGATGACGTGCCGCGGTTGGCAATTGCTGTCTACGAGCAGTAAGTCGACCCGCTTGGAGTTGATGCAACTGTAGGCGCCCGCATCGGTGCTTCGGAGGATTTCGCCCAACGAAACCTGCGCCATCACCTGCCAAGAAGAATTGCAGCCGATCACGATGCTGTCGAGTTCGCGAAACACTCGGGCTTCGCTCTTGTTGAGCAACGGCTGAATGGTGAAATGCGATTTCATGACGATACGCAATTGATCTGTGGCGTCGATTGGCCTCATTGGCGCCACAGCTCGCATTGGAGATGAGGGCCACAGTATAATGCGCTCGTTGCTCCGCTTTTTCCTCCGGCGTGACCTGTTTCTCTCCCGCCGCGCCTGCTTTCTCATCGTGGCTAGGAGCTGCTCAACGGCCATGCCGATGATGAGACCGACAAGGAGGGCGGCAATCAGCAGTTCTGGCTTATCGAGATCTGCGATAGTTATACCACCCGAAGCGCCTAGTGCGGCAACTCCGACAATCAGTCCAGGTGCTGAAAACAGCACCGACCTTTGGCGATAGTGCATGCCCCTCTCCAGAATTCCCGCCAAGATAGTAGAACGCGTGGAGAATGTGCGAAAGTCACTCAAAAGAACTAGGTCCTGCAGGCGACCGCCAAAAGCTATCGTATTCGAAATGCTTGGGCGGAAGGTGCGAAATCACGCCGGGTGACAGACGCAGCCAACGGCCGCGTCCCCTCCACCACTCACACCACCGCAGCAAAATCCGCCGCCAACACCGCATCCTTCAGCGCCCGCGAATACTCATGCTGCGGATCATCCAACACTGCCCGCGCCCGTCCTCGTTCAACAATCTCACCTTTGCGCATGATGATAATATTGTCGCTGACGTAATAGGCGGTGGCGAGGTCGTGGGTGATGTAGATGATCGAAAGCCCGAGTTCGCTCTTCAGGCGGCCGAAGAGGTTCACGATCGCCATGCGGAGCGACGCGTCGACCATGGAGACCGGTTCGTCGGCCACCAGCAGGCGGGGTTCAGGGATCAGCGCGCGGGCGATGGCGACGCGCTGAAGCTGGCCGCCGGAGAGTTCGTGGGGGAAGCGGCCTTTCACCTCTTCCAGCGTCAAGCCGACGTGATGGAGGGCGGCGTCGGCTATTTTCTCGGCCTGTTGCCGGTCCGGTCGTTTTCCGTCAGCGGAAAAATTGCGGGCGGTCTCGAAGAGATAGCGGTCGACCCGCTTCAACGGATTGAAGGCTTCGAAGGGGTTCTGGAGAACCGGCTGGACCTCCTTCATGAAAGCCTTGCGCTCGGCCCGGCTATGGATGGCGACGGTCTTGCCGGCGAATTGAAGTTGCCCTTCCGTCGGTTCGGTCTGGCCGAGGATCATTGCCGCGACCGTCGATTTGCCCGAGCCGGATTCGCCGACGATCGAGAGGATCTCCGGCTCCTCGCCGAGTTCGAAGCTGACATCCTTGACCGCCGTGATCAGGCGCCGGCCGAGCATGCCGCCCTGCCGGTAGACTTTGGTGACATGTGAGAGGCTAAGCAGAGCGGTCAAACCTGATCTCCCGTTACTGCAAAACATGCCACGCGCCGTTGCGGCTCGACGGTCACCATGGGCGGAACCTTCTGTGAGCAAATCTCCATCCGCTTCGGGCAGCGTGGGTGAAACCGGCAGCCTTCCGGCGGCATGGCGAGGTTCGGCGGGCGTCCCTCCAGCGAAGGCCGCGTCGTGGGGTCGCCGATCTTCGGCAGGCTGCCGACGAGGTGCTGCGTATAGGGATGGAGCGGCATGCTGAAGAGTTTGGCGGTCGGCGCCTCCTCGACGAGGCGCCCGGCATAGACGATGCCGATGCGGTCGGAGACCATCGCGTGAACTCCCATGTCGTGCGTGACGAACAGGAAGGAAGAGCCCATTTCGCGCTGGATTTCGCGGATCATCGACAGGACGTCGCGCTGGACGATTACGTCAAGCGCCGTCGTCGGTTCGTCGGCGATGATGAATTCCGGCGTGAGGATCGTGGCAAGCGCAATGGTCATGCGCTGGCGCATGCCGCCTGATAATTCGTGCGGATAGGCGTCGAGCAGCTGCGGATCGAGCTTCAGCCGTTGCAGGTGGGCGGCGACCTTTTCGAAAAAGATTGATTTGCTGACCTTCACGTGCCGGAAGGCGAAATCGGTGAAGGAATGGCGGATCCGGCGCACCGGATTGAGCACGTTCATCGAGCCCTGCATGATGTAGGAGAGATGCCGCCAGCGCAGCGCCATGCGCTCTTCCGGCGTCATCGCATAGATATCCTGGGTGCCTCCGCCGAAATGGAATTTGACGCTGCCGGAGACGACCCGGAGCGGTGGCCGGATGGCGCCAGCAATGGTCTTGATCAGCGTCGTCTTGCCGCTGCTCGATTCGCCGGCCACGCCATAGACCTCGCCGCGGCCGATCGTCAGGCTGATATCGTCGACAGCCCGCACTTCGCGATCGACGCCGTAGAGGAAGGCGCGATAATAGGCTTTCAGATTCTGGATTTCGACCAAATTCTCCATGCTAACTTCCCATCCGGTTCAGCCGGCTGCGCGGATCATTGTATTCGTTCATCGACATGGAGAGCAGGAAGAGCGCCAGGAAGAGGATGACGATGACGGCGACGGGGGCGGCCACCCACCACCATATGCCTGAGATCAGCGCCGAATGCGCATTGGCCCAATAGATCATCATGCCCATGGTCGGCGTCTCGATGTCGGTGAAGCCGAGCACAGAAAGGGTGATCTCCATGCCGATCGACCAGATCATGTTGTTCATCGTCGTGGCGAAGACGATCGGCAGCACATAGGGTAGGTGCTCCTCGACGAGGATCTTGCGCATCGTCATGCCGGAATAGACGCTCTGGGTGGTGAAGGGCCGGCTCTTCAGGCCGAGCGCCACGGAGCGGATCAGCCGCGCATCATAGGACCAGCCGAGCGAGGCCATGATGACGATCAGCACGGCCCAGGTCATGTTGTCCTTCAGCACGAAATAGAAAAGGATTAGCAGCGGAAATTGCGGGATGACCATGACGCTGTCGTTGATGGCCATCAGCACCCGGTCCACCGTGCCGCCGGCATAACCGGCCACCAGGCCGACGACCAACGAGATGATGCGCGAGAGAAAGGCGACGCCGATGCCGAAATAGAGCGTGTTGCGCAGCCCCGTCGTCAGCTGCCAGAACACGTCCTGGCCGCGCGAGGTGGTGCCCAGCCAATAGTCGCCGTCGGGTGGCATATCGGGCGGCAGCAAATAGATGTCGGTCGCGCCATAGGGCGAGAAATACGACAAGATGACGAAGCCGACGATAACGGCAAAGAGCAGCAGACCGCAGAGGAATTCCATGTTCTGGCGTGCGAGGTCGCGGATGATGGTAAACATGGCCTATTCCACCTTGATGCGCGGATCGATCAGCGGGCTCAGCACGTCGATGATGAAGACCGCGGCGGCAACACCGACGATCGACAGGGCGCTGAGGCCGAGCACCAGGCTGTAGTCGCCGGCATGCACCGCTTCGATCAGCAGATTGCCGATGCCGGGATAGCCGAAGACGATTTCGGTGATGACCGTGCCGTTGAAGATCGCGCCGAGCGACATGGCAAGCCCGGTGAACTGCGGCACCATGGCGTTGCGGGCGATGTAGGAGCGCAGGATCTTTCCCTTGGGAACGCCGCCGAGCTCGGCAAAGACGACATAGTCGTCGGTAATGATGTTGGAAACCAATGCCCGCATGCCGATCAGCCAGCTGCCGGCGCCGACAAGGATCAGCGAGAGGGCCGGCAGGATGGAGTGTTTGAGGATATCGATGACGAGAGCAAAGGAGAGGTCCAGATTGGCGTTCATCTCGTAGCCGCCATTGATCGGCAGCACCGGCCAGATAAAGCCGAAGACGATGAGAAGCACGAAGGCGAGGATATAATAGGGAATGGGCAGCATCGCGATGAAGACGAGACTGACGGCCTTCAGCACCATGTCTTTGCGGTAATAGCCGGCAAGCGCGCCGATCGCATTGCCGAGCACGAAGGTGATCAGGGTGGACACCGTCATCAGGCCGATGGTCCAGGGCAGGGAGCGCAGGATGATTGTCGAAACGGGGGTCGGAAACGCCGAGAGCGAGGGACCGAGATCGCCGGTCGCGAGCCGCAGCCAGAAATGCAGATATTGCTGCCAGATCGAGCCCTGCATTCCATAGAGCTCGCGTAGCGACTGGCGCATCAGCTCGATCGCGTTCGGGTCGGACTGACCCATCTGCGTGATGGCGCCTATGCTTTCTTCGACCGGATCGATCGGGGTCAGGTGGGTGACGAAGAAGGTGATCGTCACGCCGAGAAAGACGACGAGCAGAAACTGACCAAACCGCTTCAGCACAAAGATCAGATAGGACGTCATAAGGCAGTGGTTCCTCTCTGGTTTCCTTTCATCGGATGGAAAGGATCGGCGGGCGGAGCCCGCCGATAAGGAGCCGGCGCGTGGCTGCGCGCCGGCGTTGGGAGGATTATTTCGGTTGAGCCGGCTTCAGCTTGACCATCATCAACCTGGAGTTCGCCCAGTTCGGCACCGGATCCGTATAGGGGTCCTTGATCGTCGGATAGCCGGTCCAATAGGTCGTATCCATCGAGGTGAAGACGTTATAGGACATGAGCGGGATCGTCGGCATTTCGCGGGTGACCAGCTTCAGATAATCCTTGCCGAGCTCCATGCCCTTCGGATCGTCCGCACTGATGCCGCGGATGCTCTCGATGATCTTGTCGAGCTCCGGATTGGACCAGCGCTGCCAGTTGCGCGGCGGCTGAACATCACCCTTCTTCGCCACGAACTGGGAGTGCCAGCTGTCGAGGAAGAAGGAGAGGTCGGGATCGCCGCCCCAGGTTTCGACGCTCCAGGCGATCGCCACCTGGAAATCGCCGGGCTGCAGCGCCGTCTGCCAAAGTTTCGCGGCGGGCACGGCTTTGGCGTCGATACCGAAGGCCGCCCATTGCTGCGCGATCAGCGTGCCGGCGCGGGTGAAGACGGAGCGAGTATCGCCTTCGACCGTCATTCGGATCTTGAAGGGCTGGCCGTCCGGAGTCAGCCATTTGCCGCCGGATTTCTTGAAGCCTGCCTTTTCCAGAAGTTCGCCGGCCGCTTTCGGGTCCGGTTTCCACCAGCCATAGCCGAAGGCACCGCTGATCGCCTCCGGATCGGTCGGGATCTGGTCCTTGAACTTCGGCTGCTTGCGCAGGATATCGGCGATCTGTTGCCCGACTGTCGGGTCATAGGGCTTGATCTTGCTCTTGCCGGTATCGATCTCGAAATTCTTCAGCCAATCCTGCATCGGCGCCTGATAGTCTTTCATCGTAGCGGCCGTCGGCGGCACGCCGAGCGCCGAAAGCGTCGCCGCCCCGCGGTAGCTCGCCATGTCGACTGCCTTGATGTCGATCAGCAGGGCCAGCGCCCAGCGTACATCGGCATTGTCGAAGGGCGGATTCTGGGTGTTGAAAATGACAGCCGGCAGCGTCGGATCCGGATGGGCGAAGGGGAAGCCCGGGAACCAGGTGTCGATGGTCTTCGACTTCTCCTTGAGGGTGAACATGCCCTCCGGCGTATTGTCGTGGATGATATCGAGATTGTGCTCGAGCTGGGCGATCGTGCGCTTATCCGGCGGGCCGGGATCGGTATAGGTCACATATTTCGGGGCCGGCTCGCCGAAGCGGGCGAGCGAGGTGCGCTGCCAGTCGTCGCGCTTCTCCCAGGTATACCATTTGCCCTGCGGATCGTAGGCCTTCAGCTTGTAGGCGCCGAGCGAGACGGGATTGGCGAAATCGTAGCGAAGCGGATCTTCGACTTTCTCGAAGACGTGCTTGGGCATGATCCAAGCGCCGTTCCAGCGAACGGTGAAGATGGCATGGAAGCGCGAATTCGGCTTCTTCAGCTTGAACACCACGGTCTGGGGATCGGTCGCCTCGACGCTTGCCACCTGCACCGAGAAGGCCGCACTCCAGACCATGCCGGGGTGATCCATCTGCGTCTTGACGGTATAGACCACGTCGTCTGCCGTGAATTCAACGCCGTCGCTCCAGTAGAGCCCCTTGCGCAGTTTCACGGTCATTTCGGTGAAGTCGGCATTATATTGCGGCTTGTCGGCGGCGAGCGAATTGTCCCAGGCCGCGCCGCCAAGCCCTTGTTCGGGGTCGATATACCAGAGTGTATCCATGGTCAGCTGCTGCAGGCCGGTCGACACGCCGCCGCCGCCATTGACCCAGATGTTGAACCAGCCGGGATTTTTGATCGTCCCTTCCGGATTTTCGACGATGAGCGTCTCCTTGCGTGGCAAGGAGGTGTAGTCATCGGCCTTGGCGGCGGCGGCCAGACTAAGTGCGGCCAGCGCGACGCCGAATGCGAGCCTCTTCCACTGTTGCATGAACTCCTCCCTAGAAAGCGACGATACGGCGGCCGCTAAGGCACGCATGGGCACGTCGCGGTTGTCGGTTCGCAGAAGCCGGAGCTTGGCAGCTCGAGGCCTTGGTGAACCATCCCTCCGGCCCGCCTGCCTCCTCGCAGTCGAGCCGAATTCTCAGCCGGGTTATCCGGCGGCGGCTGTCACACCGACAGCCTGATGACGTTGTAGGACAGCGGCTTCAGAGCTGCCCGCACCCGTCCGTCCTCAATCTTCGCGCTCTCGACCTTTGCGGGCACGACCGTCTCCGGCCGCCGCGCCGTGTTGACGGCTTCGAGATCGCCATGGGTCATTTCCACCTGCTCGATCAGGCGGGCGGCCCCGAAGCCTTCCAGCCGCACGTCGAGATCGAGCGCACTATCCGGATGGCGGTTGACGGCAAAGAAGGTCAGGCTCCTGCCGTCTTCGGATTGGACTGCCGAGACGTCGAGATAGGGAACCTCGTTCTCCTCGTCGCTATCATAGGTCGGGCCATCGACAACAAGCTGCAGCGCCGAGCCGCGGCCATATCGGGAAGCGTAGTAGAACGGGTAGTAAATCGTCTGGCGCCAGGCCGCACCGCCGTCCTCGGTCATGATCGGGGCGATGACGTTGACGAGCTGGGCGATGCAGGCGATGCGGACGCGGTCGGAGCGACGGATGAAGGTGTTCAGGATACCGCCGACCTGCAGCACGTCCTCGAAATTATAGACGTCTTCCAGCAGGTGCGGCGCATCCGGCCACTCGTCGCGCGCCAGGATCTCCTTGTCCTGCTGGTTGGAATGATACCAGACGTTCCATTCGTCGAAGGAAATGCCGATCGTCTTTTTCGAGCGCTTTTTCGCCTTGATGTAGTCGATCACGCCGCCGATCGTAGTGATGTAGCGGTCAAGCTTCGTCGCGCGGGCGAGGTAGTTCAGCGTATTTTTCTCGCGATTGGCGAAATACATATGCAGCGAGATATGGTCGGCGCTGTCATAGCATTGGTCGAGGACTTGGGCCTCCCAATCGGGATAGGTCTTCATATCGGAATTGGACGAGCCGCAGACCACGAGTTCGAGCGATTTGTCGAAGCCGCGCATGGCTTTCGCCGTCTCGTCCGCCAGCCGGCCATATTCATAGGCCGACTTGTGGCCGACCTGCCAGGGACCATCCATCTCGTTGCCGAGGCACCACAATTTCACATCGTGCGGATTGGCCCAGCCGTGCTTGCGGCGCAGATCGGAATAGTAGGTGCCGCCGGGATGATTGCAATATTCCAGGAAATTGCGGGCCGCATCCAGGCCGCGTGACCCGAGATTGACCGCGAGCATCGGCTTGGTGTTCGCCTTCTTGCACCAGTCGACGAATTCATTGACGCCGATCTGATTGGCTTCACGGGTGCGCCAGGCAAGATCGAGGCGAACCGGGCGCTCCGAACGCGGGCCGACGCCGTCCTCCCAATTATAGGCCGATACGAAATTGCCGCCGGGATAACGGCAGTAGGGCGTATCGAGCTCACGCACCAGATCGAGCACGTCGCGGCGGAATCCGTCCTCGTCGGCTGTCGGATGTCCGGGCTCATAGATGCCGCCGTAGATCGCTCTGCCGAGATGCTCGAGAAACGAGCTGTAGAGCCTGGAATCAATGGTCGCGATGCGGAAATCGCGGTGGGCAACGACACTCGTCTTCAACGGATCCTCCCGTTTATATATCAAGAATTTTGTTTTCTTGCCTCTAACTTGATATCAGGAATGTCGTTCTGTCAATCGAGTCCCTTATTTAATCATACTAATACAAAATTTAAGGAAAAATATTTTATAACAATAACTTGTATAAGATTAACGGTCGCTGAAATCGGAAATAAATGAAGTTTTTAAATCAAGATATCCGATATTGATTTTTTCAGACATGCAGCCGCATGATGATGTCGCGGCCGTGATTCCCGAAGCCGCGGCCGAATATGTTCACCCCGCCGGTATGGCCGGCATTCTCGGCGATGCCGACCCGCAACCGAATGGACGAATGCTGGCCGAGCGCCAGGTCGCCGAGCGTGATATTCGACGCGGCGACACCGTCGATGAAAGTCCCGCGCGTCGAGATCCGCCACGTCTTCATCATCCCATATTGCGAGCCCTCGAGCTTCCACCATGCCGGCGTGAAGGCGCCGCGCTTGTCGCCGTAATCGCCGGGCGACGTCCAGGTGCCGATCGCCATGCCGTTGACCCAGAGCGTGATGTCGGAGGGCCAGTCCGCATTGGTGCCGGGCACCTCGGACGAGAGCTCCAGCGAAAATTCGATGGCACGGATGTCCTTGTTCAACACCTTGGCATTATTGGGGAATTTATATTCCACATAGCCCCGACCGAACCAGACGAGCCCGGCCTGCATGCGCTGCGGATCAAGGAAATAGTCGGGCACGTCGAGCGGGCCGATGACGCTCTCGGTGGAGCAAAGACCACAGGGCGCATGGACGTCGCAACTGGTGTAGAGCCCCACAGGCATCTCGACTTCGATGATGTTGTTGGCTCTTTGGGCGGCACTTTCCTCGAAGCTGATCAGAATTTCGCTGTAGATTGCCGAGCAGATTTTCTGGTTCCCCTTCCGAGCCTTCGCCAGCTGGGAGTCGACCAGCCGGGCGTCTTCCAAGATCTGGATACCGGTCGCGACGGTGGATTGGGGGAGGGAAAGAGTGCGCGCGATATCGTTGATATTCATCGGTCCTTTGGCGCAGAGCAGCTTGAGTATCTCAACCCGTGCCGGAGCCGAAAGCGCGCGTATTGCATCATTATTCTCGCCGGCGGCAATCGTCAAAAACGAACGTTCCATCGTTTCCCCATCATTTCCGATGAACTGATGTATATCGGAAATTCTGATACATCAAGTGGTCTTTAAGCGTCGAGAATTGAGATATCCAATTGAAGCTAGGTGTTTCGGTATGAAAAGGCACACACAAGAACCATTTTGCTTCGTCCGGGGCGGTAAATGCCTTCTTGAAAGAGAGAATTATCTGCTGCAAATTCATGAACTGCTACGTCTCGCGAACTGCCTGGAAATCCAAGATCATCGCGGTTGCGCCTCCATACCATCGGGGCGGCTGTTGCTCTGATCGAAGTGGCTCGGCCGTGCAGGCATGAGTGGCGGGAGCGCGTGCAGCCGCAGCCACGGCGCATCGCCACCCGCTGCGACAGATGGGCCTACACCTTCTTCTCGGCCATCTGCATCGCAGCCGCCGTCATCTTCTGGCTCTGATCAATAAGCCCTGAGTCTAAACCTTGCCCAGATGTTTCGGCCAGAATTCCTGGTGGACTTCGGCGGCTTCGTCTTCGAGGTTCGTCGGGCCAACCACAGTGACTGCACGAGCGCCGGTCTGCAACACTACCCGACTAGGCACGTTCAACCCGATCCCAGCAATCTCGCCAAGCCGTGTTTCGGAGCACGCAAACACCATACGCCCGATACCCGACCAGTAGACCGCCCCGGAGCACATCGCGCACGGCTCAGTGCTGGTGTAGAGCGTACAGTCAGCCAGAAAAGCAGTGTCGTAGTGCTGTGCCGCAAGTTTAACCAGGTTCATCTCGGCGTGGTTTGTCATATCGTGGCCGGTGAAGACGCTGTTTTCGGCGCGTAGGATGACTTCGCCGTCCTTTACCAGTACCGAGCCAAACGGTTCGTCGCCGTTTGCCATCGCGGATTTCGAGAGCGCAATCGCCTCTCGCAGAAACGGCTCGTGATTTTCCATGAGAACTCCCAAGAATTAGAGCGGGATGATCTTCCCGCGGATCGGACGGATTTCCAAGGGCTGCAAATCAGATTCAAGATTGGTGATCTGCATCGCAGCAACCGTCATTTTTTGGCTCTAATCAAAGGTCCTGAGCCTAGATCGAAGTAGCAAGGAGGCGGCCGGAGATTGTCGTAATCCTCAGCCGTTTCGCGATGGCGTCAGTGCCCGGTCGGCTCGGGCTGTAAGTCCGCATCCGTCAGTGTCCCCAGGAAAGCGACGATGTCGTCGATTTCGGGGTCGGTCAGCGCCGGCGCATCTCCGGGTTTCCTGCCGAAGGGCGGGTCCTGGTTGACATTGTCCCAATAGGCTTGCGGCAGGTCGTCATATCGCTGGACCGTGCCGTCGGCGTTGCGAGGATACCAGCGGCCGGAGTCGCTGTCGCGGGTCGCGTAGAAGGAGACGACGTCGCGCAGCGTGTGGAAATAGCCATTGTGGAAGAAGCTCTTCTTCAGCGCGACGTTGCGCAGCGTTGGCGTGCGGAACAAGCCGCAATATTCACTGTGCCCGGCCAGGTCGGTACGCTGTGGGCCGCAGAGGCCGAGGTCGTGATATCCAGGGTCGGCATTGGCCGGGATCGCCATGTTGCGGGGGGCTGCGAGGGCGAGGAAGCCGAAATCGGAAAAGAGCGGCGGCTCGCCGTCATTGGCAGGTTCGCTCAGGTGACAGCTCGAACAGTTGCCCTTGGCCGGGTCCTCGAACAACTGTCGGCCGTGCAATTCCTGCGCCGTCAGCGTCGCCTTGCCGGCGAGGAAGGCGTCGTAGCGGCTGGAATAGGGATAGAAGTCCGGGCCGCTTTGCTCGAAGGTGGCGAGTGCCTCGGCGGCGGCGGCGAAAGTATCCGCGGGGTTGTCGAACACCGTCTCGCCGAAGGCCGCCTTGATGGCGTCGGCATAGGGCGCCCTGCGCAGTTTCGCCGCGACTTCGGCCGCATCCCTGTTGCCCATCTCGAAGGGTGAGAGCAGCGGGATCTTCGCCTGGTCGGCGCCGTGATCGACCCGGCCGTCCCAGGTGAGGCCGCCCGTCGGGCCGTTGTCGACGCTTTCGTCGCCCTCGTCCTCGGAGTCGTAATAATGCTCAGTGAACGCAGGCATCGATTGCAGATAACGCAGCGTCGGAACGGCGCGCAGGCCCGGCTGGTTCATATCCTTGCCGCCCATCTCGACCGGTTTGGCCGATGCTGGGCCGAAGGCGTGAGCGGGATCATGGCAGGACGAGCAGGCCCGGAGGCCTGAGGCCGACAGCGAGGGATCGAAGAAGATTTTGCGGCCGAGCGCAGTCAGCGTTTCGGCCCGGGCGAAGGCCTCGGCGCGTGACATCGGTCCTGGATGGACGCCGGCAGCGGCGGCCGCGCTGCTTTGCCGCAGCGGCGGAATGGCCACACAGAGCGCCGCGGCACCCAGGCTGACTGCCAAACCGGAGCGCAGCAGCCAGAACGTCTTTGTCGACATGATAAGAATTCCAATAGCTTAGGCCTATTTTCCTTCATGATCGAACCTCGTTGCAACAAATTGATGACGGCCGCCTCGCTGTAACCTTGATGTCACAATGTTGATAGACGGCGGGAATAGCGTCGGTGCGCCCCCGAGCGTTTCCCGCTCCCTCTAGCCAACGCCCCCTAGCCATGAGGTCTCTACCCGTGAAAAGACTGAAACTCCTCAACGCCCTCTGCCTCGCCGGATCGGCCATGATGCCGCTCGCGATAGTGACGGCAGCCCATGCCGCACCTGCCGGTTACGACAAGATCGACAATATCGTCGTCATCTATGCCGAAAACCGTAGCTTCGATAATCTCTATGGCGGCTTCCCCGGCGCCAACGGTCTCTCCAATGTCACCGCTGACCAGGCGCGCCAGCTCGACCGCGACGGGCAGCCGCTTGCCGAACTGCCGCCGGCCTGGGGCGGCCTGACCGCCAAGGGCGTGACGCCCGCCGTCACCGAGGCCCAGTCGGCCCATCTTGCCAATGCCAGCTTCGCGATCGACGATCCCAAGGGTTTTGCCCAAGCGCCCACGGTCATCACCCGCGATCTCTGGCACCGCTTCTATCAGGAGCAGATGCAGATCGACGGCGGCAAGAACGACAAATTCGTCGCCTGGGCGGATTCCGGCAGCCTCGTCATGGGCCATTATGACGGCTCCATCCTGCCGATGTGGCAGGTGGCGAAGAAATACGTCCTTGCCGACAATTTCTTCCAGGGCGCCTTCGGCGGCTCCTTCCTCAACCACTTCGCGCTGGTTTGCGCCTGTGCGCCCTATT
This sequence comes from Rhizobium sp. Pop5, assembly GCF_024721175.1. Classification (NCBI taxonomy): domain Bacteria; kingdom Pseudomonadati; phylum Pseudomonadota; class Alphaproteobacteria; order Hyphomicrobiales; family Rhizobiaceae; genus Rhizobium; species Rhizobium sp. Pop5. Next base: position 146,096 of record NZ_CP099400.1, read on the forward strand.
ACCCCGACGCCGACAAGAGCCCGGCCAAGCCGGTGATCGCCAAGGTCGATGCCGACGGCACGTCGCTTGTTGTGGCCGACAACGCCCCGAAGTCGGCGCTCGACGGCGCCCCGAAATTCGTCTCCGACGGCACGCTGACGCCCGATTTCTACGCCGTCAACACCATGCAGCCACCCTATCAGCCGAGCGCCAATCCGCCGGCCAAGGACGGTGATACCGCCTTGGCCGATCCGGCAGCGGCGACGACACTGCCGCCGCAGCATGCGATCACCATCGGCGATCTGCTGTCGCTGAAAGGCGTCAGCTGGGCCTGGTATAGCGGCGCCTGGCAGGCGGCGCTGGACGGCAAGAACGCCACGCCGGTACCGAACTTCCAGTTCCACCATCAGCCGTTCAACTATTTCGCCAATTTCGCGCCCGGCACGCCGGCGCGCGCCGAACATCTGAAGGACGGCGGCCTTGCCGGCGAAGCCTTCCTGAAGGATATCGACGCGGGCAAGCTGCCGGCCGTTTCCTTCTACAAGCCGCAGGGCAACCTCAACGAACATGGCGGTTATGCCGATGTGTCGAGCGGCGACCAGCATCTTGCCGATATCGTCTCGCATCTGGAAAAGAGCCCACAATGGGGTCATATGCTCGTCATCGTCACCTATGACGAGAATGGCGGCTTCTGGGATCATGTCGCGCCGCCGAAGGCCGACCGCTGGGGCCCGGGCAACCGTATTCCCGCCTTCATCATCTCGCCCTTCGCCAAAGGCGGCACGATCGATCATACCCAGTACGACACGACCTCCATCATCCGCCTCATCACCGCGCGCTACGATCTGCCTGTCTTGCCCGGTATCGTCGCCCGCGACGAGGCGCTGCGCACCAACGGCCAGCCGCCGATGGGCGACCTGACCGCTTCGCTCGACCTGACGCATTGACGATTGAGCGGCCCCGGTCACCGGCCGGGGCCGCTCAATCTCTTTCTTTACGCATTCCGGGCCAGCGCACTTTTGCTGGAACTGCTTGTCGTCACCGGCGCAGCAGCGGCCGCAGCGCGGCCTGAGTTTCCTTCAGCAGCTTGAGATAACGCTCCTTCATCTCCGCGGCCGGGACGAGGGCGGCCGGCGCGCCGATATTGATCGCCGCCACCGTTTCGCCGCGGTCGTTGTCGATCGGCACGGCAATGGAGCAGAGGCCGATTTCCAGCTCCTGATCGATGATGGCGTAACCCTCGGCGCGGACGCGGCGGAATTCGGCAATGAGTTCGTCCGGGTCGGTCCTGGTATTTATCGTGTTTTGCTTCAGCTCGCTGCGGGCCAGGATGGCGCGCGCTTCGTTCTCGGTCAGGGCAGCAAGGAGCACGCGGCCCATCGATGCGCAGTAGGCGGGCAGGCGGCTGCCCGGAGTGAGATTGATCGACATGACGCGGCGCTGCGAGGCGCGGGCGATATAGACGATTTCGGTGCCGTCGAGCACCGAGGCCGAGGCGCTCTGGCCGGCTTTCTCCGAGAGAAGATCGAGATGCGGCTGCAGTAGCGCCGGCAGCGGCGTGGCGGCGAGATAGGCATGGCCAAGCCGCAGGATCTTCGGCGTCAGCGTGAAAAACTTGCCGTCGTAATCGGCATAACCCAGTTCGGCGAGCGTCAGCAGCGAGCGGCGCACGGTAGCGCGGTCAAGATCCGTCAGCTTGGCGGCCTCGGCGATGGACAGCCGCTGGCGCGTTTCACCGAAAGCTTCGATGACTTTCAGGCCGCGGGCGAAGCCGCTGACAAAATCCGTTTCGCGCATCGGTATTGTTTCTGCTCTTTCGACGTTTTTCCGAGGCAGAACCTCGCCGAGGTTTCTATAGGGGAATTCGAACCGTGCATCACTTTGTTTCGGAGATCTGCCCCAATTGATTTGTCCATGTCCGCCTGTCGATCATTTGGAAGCAAACGACAAAGGTTCAGCCCATGTTGCCGCCGGCCCGCTGCTGTTAAAGCTCCGATATTCGTCGCTCGTCGCCAGAACTTCTCTGTGGGATCCGGTGAAATGACGTCGATCCGGCGCAAGAAACAGAACTTGGCTATCCGCATCGAGCAGGGACAGATCATGCGTGACGAAAACCGTCGTGCATGTCTGCTGCAACTCTGCGATGGCTTCCAGCACCCGCTTCCGGTTCGCTTCGTCCAAGGCAGCGGTGGGTTCGTCCAGGACAAGCAGCCGCGGTTTGGCGAGCAAGGCACGCGCAAGCGCGACACGTTGCTTTTCGCCGCCCGACAGGCGGCTTCCCCGTTCGCCGACCGTCGGTTCTCCGAGGTCCTGATGGCGGCGGACGACTTCGTTCAGGCCGAGCTTGCGGATGACCAGTTCGATCTCCGCCGGTGATGCGTCGACGCCAAAAGCAATATTCTCGGATATCGACCAGTCGAACAGCAAGCAATCCTGCTGCACGACGCTGATGCTTGGTCTGAAGAGACCGGCATTCTGTTCGCCAACCCTGGTTCCGTCGATCAGATACTCACCGCCATCCGGAACGGAGAGGCAGGAGATGACTCTTAACAAGGAAGATTTGCCGACTCCCGATTGGCCGACGATATAGAGCTTTGCCCCGGCCGCGACGGAGAAGGACAGATCTTCAAGCAAGGCATTCTCGCTGACGGTCACGGAAACACCGGATAGCTGCAAGGACATCGGCGATCGATCTCCGCGATCCGACCGGAGGTGAGGTGCCGGCACCGGCACGGACAGGAGATCCATAAGCAATCTCGCTTCCCCCAGCGACGAATTCACTTCGCGGTAGACACGCGCGAAAGTCTCCACAGGCTGCAGGAGACGGATGATGTAGGTGTTTAGAAGCACCAGATTGCCGATGCTCATGGCTCCCTCGGAAACGTCAGAGGCCCCGCGCCACAGGACGCCGAGCACAACGGCTCCGAAGACGAGCGCCTGCAGAACACCGAAAAAGGCTCTCTGTCTGAAGGTGACCGCCCAGGCTTTATCGTTGACCTTGAGTTTGAGGTTCAAGCGTTCCGTGAATTCTTCGACCCTGTTTGCCTGTTGAACGAGTTCCGCGTTTGCGACACCGTCGAGCCCGAAGGTCCACGCTTCAATTCCGGTCTCCATCGCATTCTCTGTGGCCCCGCGGATTTTCGTCGCCGAGACATTGGCGATCGCCGCGTAGACGAACAGGGCGGAAAACAGCAGCAGCGCGATCCAGACGTCGATCATGAAGGCGATGACCGATGCGGCAATCACCAATTCAATAAATGTAGGTATCAGGAAGAACGTCAGGTTGGAGGTTATTTCCCGGACCGCGTCCAGACCGCGCTCTACCGTCCTGCCGATCTCATAAGTCGTGTATTCCCTCAGCTTGCGATAAGGCAAGGAGAGGGCGTGATTGAAGACATGTGTGGTCAAATGCCTTTGAAGGCGCAGATTCATCGGGCCGAAGGTCAGCCATTGAGCCTGTTCGAGAGCGCCGACGATCGTCAAGCCGATCCCGAAGGCGATTATGTAGCGAATACCTGGGCTCCCACCAGAATTTCCCTCAGCCAGCGCATCGATACCTAGCGAGAAGAACACCGGAAACAGCGCCGCGCCGATCGCCGTAAGCGTTATAGTGCACAATACCAAGGCGAAGGATGCGCGTTGCCTGCGATTATTTAGAAGCATATTATTAATTACTCTGAATACGCTTTCAGATTTACCCATAATAACCGCTCCATATTTCGAATTTTATTGATCGATACAAGTGAATATCTAAGAATATTATTCTTGAACTCTCTTGATTTATACAAGGTATCACAAAATTTCTTCTTGACGAACGCAAAAATTGAAATAGTTTTGCTTTTGCAGCGTGGTGCTGCAATTTCAACTCGCAAATAGGAGGTATGTGAAATGACGACGCAGATTCTGAATCCGCCGCAGTTTGGCACCGAAATCGAGTTCGTCGACGCGGGCGATTCCACGGTTCAAACGGCTGCGACTTGCGCACGTTGCGACAGCAGCAGCCGTTGCGGCGCCTCCGGCAAGTCCTCCGGTTCGGCCAGCTCGATTTCGACCTGATAGACAACGGCTGGCCCCGATCAGGGGCCGCCACCTTTCACAACGAGGTTTGCAAAGATGTTTTCGGTTTCCCCGTTCGTACTCAGTTCGGCGCCGGCGGATGGCGCATGGCAGCTTTTCACTCCGGTGGGTGCGGCGCGCATCACCGACGCAAATCTTGTCGCGGCCCTCGGCGAAATAAAAGCGCTCCGGTCTCGTGTTGACGAGGTGGAGATCGAAAAGATCCTCGAGAGGAAAACACTTCCGGTCAGCGCCGCCCAGCAGTTTCTTGAACGCCTGAAAGTGCTTCGAAAAGTCGAAGATATGAAAACAGTGGCGGTATTTTCGCCGTCCCAGACACTTGCCGATGATGTCGTGCAATTGATCCTTGACCGCGACGCGGTCTCCTGCCGGGCATGCACGACCCTTTCAGATATCGCGGACGCCGATTTGATCCTGGCAATTCAGGATCGCTACGAGCCGGGGCTTGCCAAGGACATCTACGCCGCCTGCAAATCGAAGAGAGAGGCCATCCTGCTTCACTCCTATTTTGTTTTCCGGCATTTTATCATCGACGGCTTCTATTCGTCGGCCATCGATCTGCCCGACCATTTTAGCGGTATCCATAATCTCGCCGGACTTGACCGGTCGTCGAAATTCAAGCCCTCCAGTTGGGCCGACTATTTCTTCTCCGATCCCTATGCGATCGAAACGATGCATGTTCCGACCTTTCCGGCCGCCCAGATCGAAACGGCCGTCGCGCTGCATCTTGCTTACATGCGGCTCCGCCCCCTGATAGCGGACGGCGTATCGCCGCTTTTTCCCGACGATCTCAGCACGGTTATCGAGCTCAATCTCGACACAGGCCGTATCGAACGGCATCGGGGCGTCCATTCCAATTTCAGCTCGTCGCTGCGAGAGATTTAGGGAGGACTGTCAGATGCGACACGTCAAGATATCCTCGGTGAACCAGATTTCACACGCCGGCCAGTTCGTTGATCCGGAGGTCGAAAGCGAGATCCGTGCATTTCATCAGCACTGCATTTCCGTTGCAGGTTCTCCGTTGGAGAACGCACTCAGCCAGCCTTACCTTTCCATCGAAGACCTGAAACGAGCGGAGACCTTCGAAACGCGGTTCTCCCACATTACCCGCACCATCGAGTTTCCCGATGCCTCTGTCGCCGACACGACCTGGCGGTGGCCGTCGCTTGACAAAGGCGGCACGCGACCAATTGATTTCTCCACCGTTCACCAAATTTTTTCAGAAGCGCTTGGTGCCGATTACGCCAGACGTCGGCCTTACCCCTCCGGAGGCGCCCTTTACAGCGTCGAGTCGGTTGCTATCCTGGGAAACGTCCTGGGAAACGTCGTGGGAACGGAAGAAGGCTTCAACGTCCTTCATTACCTGCCGGTGAGCAACGCCTTCGAAATGCTTCGAGGCGGATACGATCCCACACTCTTCAATGAAATCTACAAGATCGAGCGCGCGGCATTTTACGTCGTGTATTTCATCAATCTCAAGAAGGCGATCTTCAAATATCGTTCGCGCGGCTACCGCCTGGCCTTGATGGAAGTCGGGTCGATGTATCAGCAAATGCTGAGGGTCGCCCAAGACCATGGAATACGCTCCCGTGTCCTGTCGGGATTTTCCGAATACGCCCTTGCGAAAAACTGCGGGCTGGACAGCCGCGTTCTCCTGCCGGGGATCATCCAGGCCTTTGCCTATCCGGAGGAGAATTAATGCAACGGTCATATCGCAGTTTTGCTTCCCGGACGCCGAGATATCGTGTGACCCCTGCCTATCCCGCGAGCATCTTCGAACCGACGGTGTTCTCGGCCGATGATGCGAACGACCTCAATGGTCACGGATTTGGCCTTGGGCCAGGCGTCGCGGTCAAAGCCATGGGTGAGTATTTTGAACGCTATGCGGCGTTCCGCGCTGTGACCTCCCGCGGGATGGGTAAGATCGCCGAGATGCGGCTTGATCCGGAAGAGCAAGATGCTTTGGTTCTTGCGCTTCGCCAGACATGTCACGATGACGTGCGCGACGATATCGAGGCCGCGAGTTTTCGACTGGTCGAAGTAAACAGGCTCGGGGAAGACCGCATGGCTCTCTACCCAACCCTGCTTCTGTCATTGCACAGCTTCGACGAACAGAGAGACGTTCGCTTTGCTCCGGTCCGAGACAGCTCCGGATCGGCGATACATCCGGATAAAAAGACTGCATTTCAGGGCGCTCTGCTGGAATTTGTCGAGCGCCAATGCACGACCGCGATGTGGGTCTCGCGGCGCTGCAACGCTATCGAAGGTCTTGGCGCTGCGCTCAAGGACCGCAAGGCGCGCGCCATCCATGATCAGATGGCGATGGCGGGAAGCCTGAATGTTCTCGACCTTTCGTTCTTGAAAGGCGCCAGCGTCAAGTTTTGCGAATACAAGTCGCAGGATCCGGATGCATTGGTGAATTTCTCCTGCGGCTGCTCGGCGGATTTCGATCCCGATGCCGCCACGGCAAAGGCCTTTACCGAAGCATGGCAGACATCGCTTCTCCTCCCTCAGATGGAGTTCTTTGGAGCCCGAGAATATGGCAGCACCTCTCTGAAGGATAATTTTCAGGCTGCGAACAGGGCAGGTTTCGAGTTGGGTGTCGGCGTCGATCCCAGGGCAATCGGAGCAGACGGAAACGACAGAAACATGGAGACGCTTGTGGACAGCATTCTTTCCGTATCCAGGAACGTCTATCTCTATTTCCGCAGCATCTATGTTGCCGGCACCAAGCTGCACTTCTGCCGCGTCGTGTCGCCGGATTTCTTCCTTCACATGAGCCCGGGCGACCATAACAACAACGACAACAGATGGATCGATCTGTTCTGCGAGAAAGCGTCCAGACGGCTGGAGCCCATGCCATTTTCATAACAAAGGCGGGGGAGCGACCCCCGCCTCCCTGTTCGCCTTATTTTGCTTTAGCTTGAGAGCGTTTTGAAACGGCGATGCCCAATCCTATGCTTTTTGCGATCGACGACCGTTTGGCGGCATAGGAGGGCGCGACCATAGGATATTCCGGCGGAAGGCCCCATTTGATGCGGTACTCGTCAGGCGTCAGGTCGTAATGGGTTTTCAAATGCCGCTTCAACGAACGGAATCGTCTCCCGTCCTCCAAGCAAATTAGGAAGTCCTTCTCGATCGACCGATCGATAGGAACGGCTGGTTTTTGATGTGTGGTGGGTGCTCCTTCGGTGGCCAAGGCCAGTTCGGTCGGACGAGGTCCTTGACCCAGAGCGGCTTGCACGCTGGCGATGAGGGAAGGCAGATCCTGCATCGAGACATCGTGCCTGCCCACATAGGCAGTGACGATGTTCGCAGTCAGTTCGGTGATGTTCTCGGGTGCCGAATTTTGGGGTTTTGAGTACATAAAATAACCCGTTGCTTCGAGAATCAACGCATCGCTTCGCAGGCGGGATGAGAGGAAGTTCTCATCGATCCCCTATTGACGATGGTCAATTCAGCGAAATTGAACCTGCTGCTCGAGCCTGGCTTCCGATGAAGGAGCCGGACATAGAGCCGACGGCGACAAACGCTGCAGGCGCAGATTCAAATAAGGTTAGATCTCAAAAGTTCCTCCCGCGGTGTTCCCCCATAACAGGTAACAAAAAACCATGAACAATCAAGCGAGCGGTGAAAAAATTCAACGAATGCGAGCAATTGCGGGCAACGCCAGAATGGCCTCGATTGGAGTGATGAGAGCGCAAAGCCATCAGGGCCGAATTTCGAGTCAACTCGTTCATTTTTGTGCGATATACGAACAAAAATCAAATAACGCACAAATTGCTTGCCGACGAAGCCGCAGCACCCTATGCCTGACGCTGGAGGACGGGAGGACTGCGTTCCCGGCCGCATAGCCAAGGGAGGTCCCGCATGGACAAGACAATCGGAAGCACCGCGCAAGCGGTCTCTGAGATCGGTGATGGCGCGACCGTGATGATCGGTGGTTTTGGTGGCTCGGGCGCGCCGATCGAGCTGATCCACGCTTTGATCGACAAAGGCCCGAGGAACCTCACCGTCATCAACAATAATGCCGGCAACGGACGCATCGGCATCGCTGCGATGATCGACGCCGGCATGGTCAGAAAGATGATCTGCTCGTTTCCGCGTTCGTCGGACCCGCGCGCCTTCACAGACAAATATCTGGCCGGCGAAATCGAGCTCGAACTCGTGCCGCAGGGCACGCTGGCCGAGCGCATCCGCGCCGGCGGAGCCGGCATTCCGGCCTTCTATACGCCGACGGCCTATGGCACCGAACTTGCCGAAGGCAAGGTCATCGCCGAATTCGACGGCCGCCATTATGTGCAGGAGCGCTGGCTGAAGGCCGATTTCGCGATCGTGAAAGCCGAGATCGGCGATACCCACGGCAACCTCACCTACAACAAGGCCGGCCGCAACTTCAACCCGCTGATGTGCATGGCCGCGGCCAAGACGATCGCCCAGGTCTCATCCATCGTACCGGTCGGCGGCATCGATCCAGAACATGTGGTGACACCAGGAATTTTCGTCGACCGCCTCGTCGCTGTCCCCGATCCCCAACAGGAAGAAGAGCTCATCCGAGCCGGAGTGGCCTACGTATGACCATCGATACGCGCCCCATCAATACGCGGGAAGACATCAAGCTTTCTAATGCGCAGATCGCCTGGCGCGCCGCGCAGGACATTGCCGATGGCGCCTATGTCAACCTCGGCATCGGTTTTCCGGAAATGGTCGCGCGCTATCAGCCGCCCGGCCGCGAGGCGATTTTCCACACGGAAAATGGCATCCTGAACTTCGGCGAGCCACCGGCGCAAGGTGAAGAGGACTGGGATCTGATCAATGCCGGCAAGAAAGCGGTGACGCTGAAGCCGGGTGCTGCCTTCTTCCACCACGCCGACAGCTTCGCCATGGTGCGCGGCGGGCATCTCGACGTCGCGATCCTCGGCGCCTATCAGGTGGCGCAGAACGGCGATCTCGCCAATTGGCGGGTCGGCAGCAAGGGCGTGCCGGCTGTCGGCGGCGCCATGGATCTCGTGCATGGCGCCAAGCAGGTCTGCGTGATTACCGAGCACGTCACCAAGACGGGCGAGCCGAAGCTGGTGGAGACGTGCACCTTTCCGCTGACCGGCGTCGCCTGCATTACCCGCGTCTATACCAGCCATGCCGTCATCGACATCGTCGATGGGCGCTTCGTCCTGCGGGAGAAGCTGGCCGCGATGTCCGAGAAGGAATTGCAGGCCATGACCGGTGCGCCGCTTCATGTCGACGGACCCGTTGCCGATCTCGTCGTTCCGAAACTCTAAGGGAAAAGCCATGACCGAAGCCTTTATCTGCGACTATATCAGGACGCCGATCGGCCGCTTCGCCGGGTCGCTCTCGCAGGTGCGCGCCGACGATCTCGGCGCAATCCCGTTGAAGGCGCTGATGGAGCGGAACGGCGCCGTCGATTGGGAAGCCGTCGACGACGTGATCTTCGGCTGCGCCAACCAGGCGGGGGAGGACAACCGCAATGTCGCACGCATGTCGGCGCTGCTGGCCGGCCTGCCGATCACAGTTCCGGGCACGACGATCAATAGGCTCTGCGGTTCCGGCATGGATGCGGTGATCACGGCGGCACGCGCCATCCGCGCCGGCGAGGCCGAGCTGATGATCGCAGGCGGGGTCGAAAGCATGTCGCGCGCGCCCTTCGTCATGCCGAAGGCCGAGACGGCCTTTTCGCGCGCGGCCGAAATCCACGACACGACGATCGGCTGGCGCTTCGCCAACCCTGTGATGAAGAAGCAATACGGCGTCGATTCCATGCCGGAAACCGGCGAGAATGTCGCCGAGGACTATCATGTCAGCCGTGAGGACCAGGATGCCTTCGCCGTGCGAAGCCAGGCGAAGGCCGCGGTCGCGCAGGCAAGCGGGCGGCTGGCGAAGGAGATCACCCCTGTCGCCATCCCGCAGCGCAAGGGCGATCCTGTCGTCGTCGAGAAGGATGAGCATCCGCGCGTAACGACGATTGAGGCGCTGGCGAAACTCGCTACCCCTTTCAAGAAGGAAGGCGGCACGGTGACGGCAGGCAACGCCTCTGGAGTCAATGACGGGGCGGCGGCGCTGATCGTGGCTTCGGCGGCGGCGGCGCGGAAATATGATCTGACGCCGATCGCCCGCATTCTGGGTGGCGCTGCTGCTGCCGTTCCGCCAAGGGTCATGGGCGTGGGGCCTATCCCGGCCTCGCGCAAGCTGATGGCCCGGCTCGGCATGACCCAGGAACAGTTCGACGTGATTGAACTCAACGAGGCCTTTGCCAGCCAGGGGCTGGCGGTGCTGCGCGAACTCGGGATTGCCGATGACGATCAACGGGTGAACCGCAATGGTGGAGCGATTGCGCTTGGCCATCCGCTCGGAATGTCGGGCGCACGCATCACCGGCACGGCGGCGCTGGAGCTTCTGGAGACTGGCGGAAAATACTCGCTGTCGACCATGTGCATCGGTGTGGGGCAGGGGATCGCCATCGCGCTCGAAAGGATGTGAGAACGTAGCGCCCGTTGCACGCCATGCCCGATTTCTGTAAAAAACGGGCATGCTCATCCGACCTGCCGTCAACGACGATCGAAGCGCGATCTGGAGGATCATCGGTCCGACGATCCGCGCCGGCGAGACCTATGCGCTCGACCGCGATCTCTCCGAGGCCGAGGCGCTCGCCTACTGGATGGGGCCGGACCGCGAGACCTTCGTCGCCGAAGCTGACGGCGTGATCCTCGGCACCTATTACATCAAGGCCAATCAGGCAGGTGGCGGACGGCATGTCTGCAACTGCGGCTACATGACCGATCCTGCCGCCACCGGCCGCGGTGTTGCCCGCCAGATGCATGAACACTCCCTGGAGCATGCCCGCTTCAGAGGCTTTCGCGCCATGCAGTTCAATTTCGTCGTCGGCAGCAATCGACGCGCGGTCGAGCTCTGGCAGTCCCTCGGCTTCGAGATCGTCGGCCGCCTTCCCGGCGTCTTCCTTCATCCTACGGAAGGCTACGTCGATGCGCTGGTGATGTTCCGTAATCTCTAGGCCGCGCAGCGGATCAAAAAAGATGTGAGCGCGCTGTCGAAATCGCAGCGGCTCGAGCGTCTTTAGATCGCGGGCGCGGCGGGAAGAGCCGCATGCGTCGCGATCACTCTGTCGGCATGGAGGTATGAAGCCATGAGTGTTTCCTATCGTTGGGTCATTGTCGCCGTGGGCGCTTTGATGTCGTGCGTTGCCATTGGCGCGATGTTCTCGCTGGCGATTTTCCAGGAACCGATCGCGACCGCCACCGGCTGGTCGCATGTCGGGATCGCCAGTGCGATGACGCTGAATTTCATCGTCATGGGCGTCGGCGGCTTCCTCTGGGGTACCGCAAGCGACCGTTTCGGCCCGCGCATCGTCGTCTTGACGGGGGCTCTGCTGCTCGGCCTGGCACTGGTGCTGGCAAGCCGGGCCGAAGCGCTCCTGCAGTTCCAGCTAACCTATGGCATCCTGGTCGGACTGGCCGCCAGCGCCTTCTTCGCGCCGATGATCGCGGCGACCACCGTCTGGTTCGACGTGAACCGCGGTCTTGCCGTGTCACTCGTCTCCGCCGGCATGGGGGTCGCGCCGATGACGATTTCGCCCTTCGCGCGCTGGCTGATCTCCGCCTATGAATGGCGACCGGCCATGTTGATCATCGGCATTGCGACCTGGGTGCTGCTGGTGCCGGCCGCCCTGCTGGTCAGGCGTCCGCCTGCCGAGAGCGTCGAAGCCGGCACCGAGTTTGCCGCGGAAGGCGGCCGGCCACAGCTGTCGAAAGTCTTCCGGTCGCCGCAATTCATCGTCCTCGGCCTGACCTTCTTTGCCTGCTGTGCGGCGCATTCCGGTCCGATCTTCCACATGGTGAACTATGCCACGATCTGCGGCATCGCGCCGATGGCGGCCGTGAGCATCTACAGCGTTGAAGGTCTTGCCGGCCTCGGCGGCCGGCTCTTCTATGGCACCCTCGCCGATAGGATCGGGGTGAAGCCTGTCCTGGTCGCCGGCCTGCTGGTTCAGGCGGGCGCACTCGCGACCTATCTCTTCGTCAGCGAGCTGACCGAATTCTACGCGCTCGCCATCGTCTTCGGCAGCGCCTATGGCGGCGTGATGCCGCTCTATGCGGTGTTGGCGCGAGAATATTTCGGCCAGCGCATCATCGGTACCGTATTGGGCGCGGCGACGATGCTCTCCAGCCTCGGCATGGCCTTCGGTCCTCTGATCGGCGGCTGGATATTCGACACTTTCGCCAACTATTCCTGGCTGTTCATCGGCTCGGCAATGGTCGGGCTCGGCGCTGCGGCGATCGCGCTCGCCTTCCCGCCTCTCGCCCGCAACCAGCCGCAGCCGGCCTTCGGCGGGGCGTCGTGATGGGATGAGATCGGCGAGCCCGGCCCCTCATCCGGCTGCTGCCACCTTCTTCCCACACGCGGAGCGGGGGATATGCCGCAACCTCTCGGTCCTCCGCGCGCCTTGCGTGGGGGGCAGCCCGACAGCCATGGGAGATGCAAATCTCCCATTTTCGTGCATTGCCCTTCTCAGATTTCGCCTGATAGACTTCCTTGGTCTGTTTCATCACCTATGTCTGTGATTTTGGGAGGCTATCCTGGCCATGGCAGAACTTGCTCAATTGCTCGCATCCATCAAATTGCCCGACCTGTCCGGCAAGGCAGTGTTGATTACCGGCGCCTCGACCGGGATCGGCGCGGCTGTCGCCCGCGCCTTTGCGGCTCAAGGCGCCAAGGTCGGCGTGCATTACAATGCCAGCCGCGAACCGGCCGAGAAGCTCGGCGAGGAGATCCGCGCCGCCGGCGGCACCGTCCATCTGATCCAGGGCGATGTGTCGCGGGAGGGCGAGACGGAGCGCGTTGTCGAGGAGACGGCCAAGACCTTCGGGCATCTCGACGGGCTCATCAACAATGCCGGCGGCATGCTCGGGCGCAAGCCGACCTCGGAATATACCGACGCGCATTATGCCGCGGTCATGGACCTCAACGCCCGTTCGGTGCTGGCGGCAACGCGTGCGGCCCATCCCTGGCTGAAGAAGCAGGGCGGCTTCATCATCAACACCACCTCGATCGCCGCGCGCAACGGCGGCGGCAACGGCGCGATGCTCTATGCAGCCTCCAAAGGCTTTGTCTCGACCATCACGCGCGGCCATGCAAAGGAATTCGTCGCCGACAGGATCCGTGTCAACGCGGTGGCGCCGGGCGTTATCGCCACGCCGTTCCACGAGCGTTATACCGATGACGAGCAGATGGAGCTGCAACGCAAGTCGATCCCGATGGGCTTCGTCGGCACATCCGAGGACTGCGTCGGAGCCTATCTCTTTCTCGCCTCGCCGACGCTTTCGGGCTACATCACCGGCCAGATCATCGAGGTCAACGGCGGCCAGCTGATGCCGTAGCAGCTTCTTCCGAGCTGCGCGCTTTCGCCCTTTTCCCCCGCAAGAGGGAACTTTCGAACAAGCTTCACGTTTCCCGCTTGGTCTTATTGTCAAGCGGGGCACCATGAGCTTCTCATTTTCGGAACTCGATTTCCTCAAACCGGAGCTCGGGGCCGAATATATTGGCTCAGGCACCCACTTTGCCGTCTTCTCAGCCCACGCCGAACAAATCGAACTTTGTCTCTTCTCGCCCGATGGAAAGAACGAGATCGCCCGGCTGCCGCTGCCGAAGCGCGAGGGCGACATCTGGTCAGGTTATATCGCCGGTGTCGGCCCCGGCTCGGTCTATGGTTATCGCGCCCACGGCCCCTATGACCCGCAAGCCGGTCATCGCTTCAATTCGAACAAGCTGCTGCTCGATCCCTATGCCAAGCAGGTAACCGGCGACCTGATATGGGACGACGCGCTTTTCGGTTATCGGATCGGCGAGGACGATCTTTCCTTCGACGAGCGCGACAGCGCACCCTACATGGTCAAGAGCGTCGTGCAGGACCCGGATTTCGATTGGGCGGGGGAAGAGGCGATCCGCCGTCCCTGGCCAGACACCATCATCTATGAGGCGCATGTGCGCGGCCTGACCATGACACATCCGAAAGTGCCGGACAGGCTGCGCGGCACTTTTCTCGGCATGTGCAGCGATCCGATCATCGATCACCTGATGAAGCTCGGCATTTCGGCGATCGAGCTTCTGCCGATCCAGTATTTCCTCGACGACCGCTATCTCCTGGAACAGAACCTCAGAAACTATTGGGGCTACCAGACACTCGGCTTCTTCGCGCCGCAGTCGCGCTACATGTCCGGCGACAAGATCACCGAAATCAAGACCATGGTGAAGAAGTTCCATGCCGCCGGCATCGAGGTCATCATGGACGTGGTCTACAACCACACCGCCGAGGGCAGCGAGAAGGGACCGACGCTGTCTTTCCGCGGGCTCGACAATGCGAGCTACTACATCCTTTCTCCCGACGATCCGCGCCACACCTTCGATACGACGGGCACCGGCAATACGCTGAATGTCGCCAATCCCATGGTGATGCGCATGGTGCTCGACAGCCTGCGTTACTGGGTGGGCGTCATGCATATCGACGGCTTCCGCTTCGATCTCGCCAGCACGCTCGGGCGGCAGGATCTGGAATTCGACCGTCAGGGCCTGTTCTTCGGCGCGATCCGCCAGGATCCGATGCTTGCCGGCGTCAAGCTGATCGCCGAACCCTGGGATATCGGCGAGGGCGGATATCAGGTCGGCGGTTTCCCGCATCCTTTTCGCGAGTGGAACGACAAGTTCCGCGACGATGTGCGCCGGTTCTGGAAGGGCGACGGCGGCATGGTGTCGGAGTTGGCGGCGCGTGTGACCGGCTCGGCGCTGCAATTCAACCATTCGGATCGGGGGGCGACCTCCTCGATCAATCTCCTGTCGGCTCATGACGGCTTCACGCTGATGGACACGGTTTCCTTCGACGGCAAGCACAACGAGGCGAACGGCGAGGAGAACAGGGACGGTCATTCCGACAACCATTCCGACAATATGGGTGTCGAGGGCGGCACCGATAATGCCGATATCAACGCGGCGCGGGCGCGGCGGCGGCGCAACATGATGGCGACCCTGATGCTCTCCCAGGGCGTGCCGATGATCCTTGCCGGCGACGAACTCGGCAACAGCCAGGGCGGAAACAACAATGCCTATTGTCAGGACAATGAGATCGGCTGGACGGGCTGGGATGGGCTCGACGACCCATTTCTCGATTTCTGCCGGCAGGCCGTCGCCTTTCGCAAGGCGCATCCGGTTCTGAGACAGGAGCGGTTCCTCACCGGAGAGACCAGCGAGGAGGGACGCATCGAGATCGCCTGGTACAAGCCGGACGGCAGCTTCATGGACGACGGGGCCTGGAACGACGACGGTTTGCAGGTGCTCGGCGTCTATCTGTCAAAGAGCGCCCATGCGCTCGACACCGAGTCGATGGACGACCTTTTCCTCGTCTTCAACGCCGGCGGCGACTGCGAGGTTCACCTGCCTGTCGTGAACGGGCTGGAGGAGTGGGCGAGGGTTCTCGACACCGGAGCGGAGACGGATGCCTTCGAAGTGCACGATCAGGACAATCCCGTGATGGTCTACACCCAGAGCGCGGCGGTCTTCGCACCGAGGGGACAGACCGAGCCGCCGAAGGACGCGACAAAAGCCGAGCGCCGCCGCTGGTTCCAGTTCGGTCGCAGGAGCAAGTAGCAGGTCGCAGAGAAGATGAATGCCGAAGCCATCACCGAACTTGGTCTGGTCTATGTCAGCGACATCGAGCCTGGCATCCGCAGACGTAGGAAAGGCAAGGGCTTCAGCTATCTGATGCCGGACGGCACGACGCTGACCGACGAATTGCAGCGGGCGCGCATCGGCGCCCTCGGCCTGCCGCCGGCCTATGAGAACGTCTGGATCTGTTTGTACGCGAATGGCCATCTGCAGGCGACGGGTTTCGATGCGCGCGGGCGCAAGCAGTACCGCTATCACAAGGACTGGCAATCCTTCCGAAGTGCAGGAAAATTCCACCAACTGATCGAATTCGGCCGGTCGTTGCCGAAGATACGCCGGACGGTTCTGCGCCACCTCGACACCGGCGTGGAGGATATCAACGGTGTGCTTGCGGCTTTGACGACGCTGCTCGACGAGGCGCATCTGCGCGTCGGCAACCAGGCCTATGTCAGGGAAAACGGCACCTATGGCGCCACGACGCTGCTGAAGCGCCACCTGAAGATCGTCGACGGACAGATAGAATTGAAATTCCGCGCCAAGGGCGGCAAGCGCGTCCAGCGCAGCCTCAAGCACCCCCGGCTGCAGAAGATCCTGGAGGAGATAGCGGACTTGCCAGGCCGCCAGCTCTTTGTCTGGAAAGATGAAAGCGGGACGCTGAAGCCGGTCGATTCCGGCCGATTGAACAGCTATCTCGCCGAGATCTCGGGCATCCCCATTTCCGCGAAGACCTTCCGCACCTGGGCGGGATCGCTGGCGGCCTTCGGCGCGGCGCGCGAGAGGATCGCAGACGGCGATCGTCCGACGGTGAAGGAAATGTCGGAGGCCGCGGCCGAGGCGCTGCACAACACGCCGGCGATCTCACGCTCGAGTTATATCCATCCCGCGATCATCGCACTTGCCGGCAACGACCATCGGCTGATCGAGGGCGTCAACGAACCGCTGCGCGGCTTGCGCGCCGAGGAAAACAGGTTACTTGATTTCCTCACACGCGAGATCGAAGAATGAGCCAGAGCAATCCCCTGAAATCGGACGTATCGCTGACGCATCCCGACCGGCTCTACTGGCCGGATGAGGGCATAACCAAACAGGGGCTGGCGAATTACTACGCCGAAGTCTGGCGCTTCATGGCGCCCTATGTCGTCAACCGGCCGTTGGCGCTGCTGCGCCTGCCGGACGGGATTAAAAGCCATCAGCGATTTTTCCAGAAACACGGGTGGAAGGGCATGAATCCCCATATCGAGGAGATTGCCGATCCGCAGGATGCGGACGGCGAAAAGCTGCTGTGCATTGCCGATTTCGACGGTCTCGCGGCGCTGGTTCAATCGGCCGTGCTCGAAATTCACCCTTGGGGCACGACGACCGACAGTTGGGAAAAGCCCGATATGATCACCATGGACCTCGATCCCGGGGAAGACGTCGCCTGGGGCGCAGTGATCGACGCGGCATTTGACGTGAAGGCGCGGCTGGAAGCGCGCGGCCTTGCGGCCTTCATCAAGACGTCGGGCGGCAAGGGGCTTCACGTAGTAACGCCGCTTGCGCCGAAGGTCGGCTGGATCGAGGCGAAGGATTTCGCTCATTCGCTTGCCGAGAGCATGTCGGCCGATGCGCCGGAGAAATATCTGGCAACCGCGACGAAGGCCAAACGCGGCGGGCACATCTATATCGATTATCTCCGTAACGGCCGCGGCAGCACCGCGGTCGCGCCCTATTCGACGCGGGCAAGGCCGGGTGCCCCGGTTTCCATGCCGCTGGATTGGCAGGAGTTGCAGAAGTTGGCCGGCCCGGCCGCCATCACGCTCGCCAATGCGGCGCAGCGAGTGGAGAGCCGGGCAAAGGACCCGTGGGGCGATTTCTTCGATGCGGCCGTGCCGCTGGAATGAACTTAACCCGCGCTGTCGAGTTCGGGATAATGCCTGAATATCCCTTCCTCGTTGAAGGCGAGGCGGCGTGAGGAGGCGAGATAGCGCGCAATGTTCGGGCGCTTCGCCACAGCATCTCGTAGCGCAAGGAGGGCGGGATATTCCGCCTTGCGGTTCGCCATGGCTTTGGGAAAAGCGTAGGTCAGACCCTCGACTATCTGGAAGAGCGAGAGATCGACATAGGTGAGAGCATTGCCGACCACGTGGTGGGAACCTTCAGGATTCTGCCGCAGCACACGCTCGAAATAACCGAGAAATTTTGGAATTCGATCGCGTATGAAGGCGGCCGAGCGGGCTTTCGCCTCCTCTTTCTGGTCCTCGTAATAGAGCGACATGTCGATCGGGTGGTGTGTGTCGTGCACTTCGGCGACGAAATCGGTGACGGTGAGCTGCAGTCCGTTGGCGATATAGCGAAGGCCCTCATCCTCAGGTGCCAGACCGAGCTTCGGGCCGAGATAAAGCAGGATGTTGGCGACATGCGGGATGATGAGGTCACCATCCTTCAGGAAGGGGGGCGCGAAGGGAATGTGCGGCTCGCTTTCGCTTTTCATGATGGCGAACATCGCGGCGGTACCGCGACCCGGCTCGCGCGCGACGTCGACATAGTCGGCGCCCGCTTCTTCCAGCGCCAGCCGGACGAATTCGCCACGACCCTGGATGCCGTCCCAATAATGAAGCTCATATGTCATGGTGCTCAATCCTTCGGTTTACGACCGAAGTCTTTTCGCAATTCTTCCTTGGCCCTTTCAAGCGTGCCGCGCCGCTTTTTCGTCAACTGGTCGCCGGCGCGGTTGATGTAGAAGGTCAGCATCGACATAGCCGCGCGGAAGGGGCTCGACTTGCGGCGATGGCTCGCCTCGGCGGAGTGTTTGACGGAGCGGGCAATCTTCTTCGGATCGTCCGATTTGAACACGCCTTCCTTCAGATCCATCGCGTCGCTGTTTTCGGTAACGTCCTGCGACCATTTCTTCTTCGATTTGGCCATATCCAAGTCCTCTGCCTTAGCCTTGATCAATGGTGGCTGTGGTGCTCACTACGCTTGCGCGTCGCGGCGGCCTTCTTGGCGGAGGCAGAACGTTCTTCCTTCGAGCGGGCGGCGGATGCAGCGCCGCCGGCGCGGCCACCCTTTTCGGAGGATTCGTGCGTATCCTTCTTGCCGCGGCCGGAGCCGGATTTGTTGCCGCCGCCGCTTTCCTTGTTGACGGTCGCCCAGGCGCGCCGTTCGGCCTCCTTCTCGGAGACGCCGCGATCTTCGTAGCCCTCCTCGATGTGCTCGGCCTTGCGTTTCTGCTTGTCGGTATAGTCTGACTTGTCACCTCTTGGCATCGTCGCCTCCTCTGGCTTGCAAAGAGGTCGAACTGGTAAGGAGGTCAAAAGTTCCGGCCATCCGAACGGCCACGGCAGCGCCTTCAGACCAGAGGCGGCCAAAACATCGTCTGCCGGCGCGCAGACGGTTAGGCGGTCTGCGGATGCCGCCGGTGAACTCTATTTTCGATGGAGCTTTTGCGATGCGGCGAAGGCGCGGCCGATATCGATGGAGGGCAGTTGCAGTGGTGCGCGCGGATCGCGGAAAACCAGACCGACGAGATTATCGACGATGAGGATGAACCCGAGGGCGAGACCGAGATAGAGCAGGGCGGCGATGAGCAGAAGCGACATCTCCATCCTCATACGATTCCGGCCGGAACCTGGCGGCCGGCTCTAAACGAAGGAAGCAATTGGATATCGCTACGGCCGCCGGAACAGCTTGTGCTCTGTTCGGGAACATCGCGCGTGGGCTCAATTTTTCTGAGAAGCCTCAAAGCCTGCAGCATCATTCGGCCTCTGTTCACCCCCGCATAAAAAGCCGCCCTCACAATTCAATAAAGCACAACTAATTCAGGCATATGACAAACAGGATCGAAGGGCGTCGCGAGGGCGCCCTCTTTTCTCGACCTGTTCGATATGTCTGTGCTCAGGACGCCGTTTTGCGGCTCGCGGTCCGCTTCGGTGCCGGTGTGACGACACCGTTGGTCTTCTTGCTGCTGGTAACGGTGCGCTTCGCCTTGGTTTTGACTTCCTTGCCGTTGGACGTCGCAGCCGAACCCTCGAGCGTGTCGCGCTCGTGCCGTGCCTGGTCCCAATGGATGGAATCTCGCCCTGTCGGATAACCCTCTTCTTCCCAGAGGGCGTAGGCACGTTTTTTGATCCACTCTTCCCGAGTTTCTGTCATCGCTGATCTCCAGTCACATGATGCCGTCGTTCGAACGCGATACTGGGTGAGATGGTTCCAGAGGAGCGGGGCTCTTTCAAGCGAAATCACGCTGCAACCGCAAATATTTCGCGTTGCAGCATATCAGGGTTATGAAACCGCCTTCACCGCGGCCGAAACTCCGCCGCCCTGTGCAGATCTGAGACGAAATCCCGGCGCTGCCGGTGCCGGTCCTCCTCATCGCGGATGCGCAGGAGATAGGAGGGGTGGATGGTCACCAATACAGGCGGATGGTTTGCCGGGTAGAGGATATGCCCGCGTTGCAGCGTCAGCTTCGCCTTCGGCCCTAGCAACGCATAAAGTGCGGTCGCGCCGAGCGCCACGACGAGTTTCGGCTGCAGAATGTCGATTTCCGCACCAAGCCACCAGGCGCAGCGCCTGATCTCTCCCGCATTCGGCTTCGCATGCAGCCGCCGTTTGCCGCGCGGGGTAAACTTGAAGTGCTTGACCGCGTTGGTGACGTAGCAGCGCTGACGATCGAGGCCGGCCTCCTCAAGGCAACGATCGAACAGGTTGCCGGCGGGACCGACAAAAGGCCTGCCGGTCAGATCTTCCCGGTCGCCCGGCTGCTCGCCGACGAGGACGATCTCGGCTTTACCGGGGCCTTCGCCGAAGACGATCTGCGTGGCGTTCCTGTAGAGATCACAGCGGGTGCAGCCTTCGGCCTGATGCCGGAGTTCGGCGATGCTTTCGGCACTCGCGACTTCGAGCGCCAGGGCGGGGCCGCCACTTGCGGCGATGTTCATGGTACGATCCTCATCTCCTTGGGATCAATCGATCGCACCGGGAATTTGTTCCGCGGCGGAGCGGCAGACGCGGGCGGTAAAATGATCACGGCAGGAAATTTCCCGCCATGGGAGAGTGACGGCGCGATTGAACGCCGTCGTTTCGCGGTTATATTTGCCAGCGATGTTCTACCTCCTGTCGACCTACTGGCCGCATATCCTCTTTGTCGTCTCGATCGCCATGGGGGCCGCGGCGGCGATCCACGCCGCCATGACCAAGGAGGAGGTGCGCGCCGCCATCGGCTGGGTCGGCGTCATCATCCTTTCTCCGATCATCGGCGCGCTGCTCTATGCGATCGCCGGCATCAACCGCATTCGCCGGAAATCGCTGAGCATACGTCGTGACGCGCTGCTGCGTGCGGCCGAGATCGACGAGTTGGAGACTTTCGACGCCGAACCCGAGACGGTGATCAGCCAGTTCGGCCGCCGTTTTGCGGCGCTGCAGACACTCGGCGACCGAGTGACCCGCAATCCGCTGACGTCGGGCAATTCCATCGACATGCTGGAGACCGGCGACGAGGCCTATGCGGCAATGAAATCGGCCATCGACGAGGCGACGCGCAGCATCCTGCTCGAAACCTATATTTTCGACCGTGATGTCGTGGGTCTTCGCATCGCCGATTCGTTGATCGCGGCGGCACGGCGCGGCGTAGAGGTCCGGGTGCTGATCGACGCGGTGGGCGCCCGTTATTCGGTGCCGAGCATTCTCGGTCATCTGAGGGAGGGCGGCGTCACCGTCGCCGTCTTCAACGGCAATGTCATCATGGGCCTGCGGCTGCCCTATGCCAATCTGCGCACCCACCGCAAGATCCTCATCGTCGACGGCAAAATCGCACTGACGGGCGGAATGAACATCAGGGCAGGCTTCAGCGAGGAGGCGACGGGCGAGAGCTTCGCACACGACACGCATTTCAGCGTCACCGGCCCCGTCGTCGCCGACCTCTTCGACCTTGCCGCCGAAGACTGGCGCTTCACCACCCAGGAACTGTTGAACGGTGAAGCCTGGCGCATCGAGCCGCCGCAGCGCAGCCCCGGCGATCCCATTCTGATGCGCGTCGTCGCCTCTGGGCCGGACCGCAGTGTGGAGACCAACCACAAGATGCTGATGGGTGTCTTTTCCGTGGCGCGCCAGTCGATCCGCATCATGTCGCCCTATTTCCTGCCCGACCGCGAACTGATCAGCGCGCTGGTGACGGCCGCGCGCCGCGGCGTCGAAGTCGATATCGTCGTGCCCGATGTCAACAATCTCATGCTGGTCGACCGGGCGATGACGGCGCAATTCGACCAGATTCTGAAGAATTATTGCCGCATCTGGCGCTCGACCGGCAGTTTCAGCCATTCGAAGCTGCTGACGATTGACGGCACCTGGGCCTATGTCGGCTCTTCCAATCTCGACCCGCGCTCGCTGAGGCTGAACTTCGAAGTCGATCTCGAAGTGCTGAACGAGGGGTTCGCGTCCGAGATCGACGAGCATATCGAGGAAGCCCTAAAATCGGCGACGCCGGTGACGCTGGAGGGGCTACGCGCACGGCCTTTTCCGGTGCGGCTGCTCGAGAAGGTGCTGTGGCTCGGTTCGCCCTATCTCTGAGCGGATTTTTCGTGATCGGGCGTAGCAAGTTGCGCTGCCTTGCCTATACTCCCGAGAGAAGCCTTTTTGATCAACGGAACAAGTGCGCCGTCCGATGCAGGCCAAAAGAGACAATCTTCCCTCCAGCATTCTCGCCTCGATCAGGAACAGGAAAAAGCGGCTCGATCCTGCCTACACTGAAGCAAGGCCGCGCAGCGCGGGGACGCTGATCGCCTCCTACAACGTGCATAAATGCGTCGGCACCGACAGGCGCTTCGATCCAGAGCGCACCAGCCGGGTGATCCATGAAATCGGCGCCGACGTGATCGCGCTGCAGGAGGCCGACACACGCTTTGGCGAGCGCACGGGCATTCTCGATCTCGGCCGGCTGGAAAGGGAAACGGGACTGATCCCGGTGCCGATCGCCGGCATGGCCAAGGCGCATGGCTGGCACGGCAATGTCGTGCTTTTCAAGAAAGGGCTGGTGCACGACGTGCACCAGGTCAAGCTGCCGGGACTGGAGCCACGCGGCGCGCTGGTTGCCGAAATCGAACTCGAAGAGGGCGGGGTGCTGCGCATCATCGCCGCACATTTCGGGCTGTTGCGCCATAGCAGAGCCCAGCAGGCCCGCACGCTGGTCGAGCTTATCAACGACAGACACGAGATGCCGACCATCCTGCTCGGCGACCTCAACGAATGGCGGCTCGGCGACAGTTCGTCGCTCAACACTTTCCAATCCGCCTTCGGAGAGCTGCCGCCCGCCGTCCCGAGTTTTCCCGCCGGTCTGCCGCTGCTCGCACTCGACCGCATCATCGCCAACCGCAAGGGGATCATCACCGAAGTGGAGGCTCACGACACGCCGCTCGCGCGCATCGCTTCGGACCACCTGCCGGTCAAGGCGCTCGTCGATCTGAAGCCGATAGCCGGTTAGGAAGCCTGCCGGTTGGTGCCGTCCCGCGGGACCTCAATCGACCGCCGTGTATTCTCACTTTGAGCGGAAAAAACCCATGAGACGGTGAAACCGCCGTGCCCACAATTGCGGATCGACTATTTCAGATGAGGAAGCTGTGGTCAGTCGCTCAAGGCGAGGCAGGAGAAAGGCAGCCCAATCGTCGAGATCGGCTTTGCTGAAGTAAGGCAGCCAGACGTCGGAGGGGCCTTCCCACTGTCTTGGATTTGCTCGAACCAGATCGCCCAGCTTCACCAACACAGTCCCGCCGTCGTTTCCGACGACTTCGATCTCGAGATCGGGATCGGGCCTCGGAAGGCGCGCGATGATGCGTTCCTCCAAAGCCTTGCCAGTGGCTCGATCCGCCTCGTCCAGGCGGTAAAGTATTCTCGTGTCGTCGGCCGGGCCAGAGCCCTCAGTCATGTTGATCGTGAATTTGGCGCCCATGACGCTGTTCGAATATTGGGATACCTGTAGCCAACAAACCCGTTCGGCACGGGCAAAGCTACACTTGCCGGCAGCCTGTGATTCCCAGCCCAACTCCCGAAATCTCGGCGCCAGCAGTGAGCGCATATGTCGGTGAAAGTCTCGACTTTTCAAATAGTCGCGCATGCTTCACTGCCTGTCCCAGGGGCTCTACCGATCCTGGAAGCTTCTCACGGCATGCTCGAAGGCACAATGGACACTTGCGCCCGGCAAGCGTCTTTCCGCGCGAGCGGCCTGTCGAGCAGATGGCATCTGCGCTTCGGTCGGCCGGGGCTGAAAGGTCACGAGCCTGATGACGTCACGTAATATCTCGAACATGGTATTTCTCCTTCGAGATCATTTGCTTCCTCTTGCCCGATGCGTTCAAACGAGCTTATCGTCACTTTCGAATGACTTGAGGTTATGGATGAAGCGCGGACGCTTGCCATTGACGGCCTTGCGTACATTCGAGGTCGCCGGCCGTCTCGAAAGTTTTACGCAGGCGGCGCAGGAGCTGTTCATCTCGCAGGCAGCCGTCAGCCGGCAGATCCGCGAGCTTGAAGCGCTGCTCGGCGAAGCGCTTTTCGAGCGCCGCCATCGCAGCGTCCATCTCACCGCCTCCGGCGCCAAGCTGCTCGCTATTCTCACGCAATCCTTCGACCGGATCGACGAGTGCCTGGAGGAGTTTCGCCGCCGGCCGGCGAATATGGCGGTGACGATCAGCGCGGAACCTTCCTTTGCGTCCTGCTGGCTCGTTTCCCGCCTACCGGAGTTTCGCGAGCAGCATCCCGATATCGACGTGACGATCGACTCCGATCCGCGGCTGGTCGAGTTCCGCACCGGGCAGGCCGAGGTCGCCATCCGTCACGGCGCTGTCGCGACCACCTGGCCGAGGACCGAGAGCGAGCATCTTGCCGATGTCAGGACGATAGCGGTCGCAGCGCCTGCATTGTTTGAGAAAGGACCGGTGATCGAACGACCGGAGGACATCCTGTGTCACACGCTGCTGCATGAAGAAAACAGGGACGTGTGGTCGCGCTGGTTCGAAGCCGCAGGCGTTGCGATGCCGGAAGCCGCGCGGGGACCGGTCTATGCCGATGGCGGCCTGGTGATGCAGGCGGTCTTACGTGGGCAGGGCATAGCGCTGATGGACGAGATTTTTGCGGAGGAAGAGATCAAAGCGGGCCGGCTGCTTCGCCTCTTCGATTTCGCCATTCCCCTTGGCGCCTACTGGCTCGTCGCGCGCAGTTTCGACCGGCTCACCCCGCCGGCCTTGCTGTTCGTTCGCTGGATCAGGTCCCGGATCGAAGGGTCTTAACGGCGGCCGCGATCGGCGAAGCTCGGCTATCCCTGTGGCGCGACGAGACAATCCTGAAAGTAGAAACTCACCGAGGTGGGACATGGCATGATCCCATCCGCCGGTCGCCACGATGGCCTCGACTGTCAGTGAGCCGCGCAGATTTGACCCAGACCCGCTTGCGTCGACGCCTGAGAGAACTCGTCGAATTCGAAATGGAACGTGCCGGGTATACGCAGTCTGTAGGTTCCAAACTTGAAATATGGACCGACCAACGGCCGGGGATCGTTCTTCCTTAACGTGGCGCCGATATTGCCCCTGACGGACACGATCTTCTGGCCATTCGCCCAGATGTCGATCTCGCCGGGACGCTGCGGTCCATACTCGTTGTCGGTGCGTCCTGGCTTGATGCGGTAGACCATGTCGACCCAGTCCTTGCGGGGGTCCGGCAGCGAGCGGTTGTCTTCCGGCTCTATGTCGATGTCCGCCTTGCCGATGTACTTTCCGGGTTCCGCCACGAAGGAAAAAGCGCTGAATTGCCCTACCAGGGCGGGGTCGCCCAGTCCGAGCGCTTGCGACAACTGCTGGGAGTCGGATGGGTGCGCCTCGGGTCCCAGGCTGTCCATCAGATTCTGCTTGAAGAACTGCTGTGAAAGGTTGGGTTGCGTTCTGGTGAAGAGGTCAAGAGACTGCAGCGAGTTGATCGCGTTGACTGTACGCTCGTCGCGAGGAAGATTTCCGAGCAAGGCTTGTGCCGAAAGCAATGCATCCGGATCGCCTTCCGCCCTTGCGACCACGCGTCGGACATTGTTGTCCTGCACGGTGATGTGGAAGACTCCGTTGTCAAATCGCTGAGCAATCATAGGGCTGCCGTCGCCCGGACCCTTCCACTGGCCGATCACCAAACGGGCGCTCCCTGTCGACGGTACGTCGCCCGTTATCTTGAAGCTGAAACGGTACCAAACCTCGTCACCGAAAATCGGCCAGGTCTTTTTGGTGGTTCTCAACTCGGCGCGCTGGCAGTCGTCTTCGCATTCGAGGCCGTTGTCGCCGTCCGTCGTGACGATATCGATGGCAGCGCTTCCGCAGCGTCCGGGTTTCTGGAACTGATACTGACGCGACAGAATCTGCTGCGTTGTCCAATTCGCCGTATTCAGCCTGTCGGAATCGAAGTTATCTTTGAGCCCTGCTGCGCAGGCGGCACCGGCGGAAAGGGCAATGACGAATGTCAGAAACGCACCTCGCATACTGATCCCCGGTCAACGAGCCACGGCGGTGGCGCAGGTTATACTCTAAATTGGCCGCCATCGTCAGGGAGAGCTTAACTTTCGTCGGCTAGATTGATTCCGTCCTTTTGGTGTTATGGCGCATGGCTGACGAAGAAATACTTCCTTCAGAGGTTCTGACCTCGATATTGATGCGAATGTTCGAGTTCGCGCCGATAGCGATGGCAATCTCGACCAGCGACACGGAGACATCAAGCTACCTCAAGGTAAACGACGCCTATCTGCGCCTTACGGGCCTAAAGTGGGATGATATTCGCGGTAGGACGCTGACTTCGGAGGGGGCTGCCATCAGCAGCCCGGCGCGTGATCGCAGACACCGCATGCTCGAGGAGGATGGCGGCTACGTGTTGGAGGAGGTCGATATCCGGCACGCCGACGGTACGGTCATTCCGACGCTGATTTCCGCGCAGCGCACGATCGTGGATGATGTTTCCTTCGATGTTGAAGTGATTCTCGATGTCTCCGCACGTGTTCGACACCAGCATGAGATCGAACTTGCATTGCGCGCGTCGGCACGAACCGATGCGCTCTCGGGGCTTCCCAACCGGGCCTGTTTCGACGAAGTGATCGCCGGGCATGTGGAGCGGATGCATGGGAGCGAAAAGCTCCTTGTGCTGGCATTCATCGACTTCAACGGGTTCAAGGCCGTCAACGATACGATGGGACACGCAGCCGGCGACGAAGTGCTCAGGACGATTGCCAGCCGTTTTCGTGACAGTTTCCGAACCAATGACTTCATCGCACGCATTGGGGGCGACGAATTTGTCGTTCTGCTTGAGGTTGATCCGGCCCATCTGAACGACGTCGAGCCGACGCTGACCGAAGCAATGGACCGCATTTTCAAACCGATGGCGATCGATGGCGTCGTGGTCGAACTCGGCGCCGCAGTCGGGGTCACCATGTTGCAATCGGACGACGACGTGAGCTCATTCATGAAGCGCGCCGACGGCTATATGTATCTTGCCAAGCAGACAGGCGAGCGGCTCGCACTGGTCTGGCTTGGTCATCCCGGCCTTGCCCACACCAGCGGCCGCATGGTCCGGAGCCGCCGCTAGTCTTTCCCGGTCGGAATGCCGCAATCTGACCAGGAAAGACTTCTCTCGCGCGGCGCGTCTTACGCGCTCGATCATCGCATCGGCCACAACGTGGTGGCCGATGGGTTAGACGCGGTAGAGCCTTGGCAGGCTATGATCAGCCGTCGTCGGAATCGCCGCCCGAGTCGTCGCCGCCATCATCATCGCCACCGGCATCGTCGTCGCCGTCATCCTCGGAACTATCGTCGCTTGCCTCTTCGCTTGTTTCCTCGTCGCTGGAAGATTCTTCCTGGGTCATCGCTTCCTCGACGGTCGTCTCTTCGCTTTCATAGGAGGACTCGATCGTCTGCGTTTCCTCGGATACATATTCGGAATAGGAGAAAGACGTCTCCGACGTGTCGCTCTCCCAGGTCGAAATTTCCGTGACCGAGATGGCCTCGTTGTACTCCTCAAGCGTGATGACGGCGGCGACAGCCACCGGCGCACCATCGCGAAGGACGGCCAAGGCGATATCGGATTTGCCTGCTTTCAGATCGCGACTGACAGCGATGTCGACATCGACGGGTTTGTGAACCTTGTGCCCGTGAACCTCCGAGAGCACATCGCCGGGCTTGATCCCCTGCTTGTCGGCGACGCCGCCCTTCTTGACCGAGAGCACCAACACGCCGTGTTCGCCCTTGGCGAGCTTGAACTTCTTTATGACCGCCTTGTTGACGGGCAACAGCAGTGCATCGAGCGCCTTGGAAATCTGAGGCGAAGGAAGCGCATGCGTCGGCGGCGCCGCGGCATAGGCGGCGGAATATCCGGTCAATGGTGATGTAATGTTGGCAATGATAAGCAATGCGCGTAGTGCATTATATGAGGTCTTCAACGCTTTTTTCTCCACCCGTGCGTGTTGGTTTTGCACAGAGTGCGAGGAATAGCAGTCTATTTTTAATATATCTCTAATTTATTGGGCGAGCGTAACATGATCCTTTCGGGCATGCGAGTTCGATAGACTGCGCCGCGTGAGTTATGATCATAGAAGCATCCGAAGACCTGCTTCGGTTATTGATCAACAGTTCCTGGCTCCAGCCGGAGCGGCGCCGATTGGGCATTATCTCACGTCGAAAAACACCGCTTGACGCCTTTGCGTCTTTGCTTAATGCTAAGATGTCAGACCAATTTTTAGGTCGTTGCCTGATAGAAAATGGGGAACCATGAAGGCAAATCATAGCGGCAGGCCGGTGATCCGGCCGCTTCCCGTCATGGACCGGGCGCGTCAGGTGACCGATGCGCTGGCGGATTATGTCGAGGAAGCCAGATTGCAGGCGGGTGATCGGCTGCCGGCCGAGCGCGAGTTGATGGCGGCACTTGCCGTGGGCCGGTCGACCATTCGCGAAGCGATCCGCCACTTTCAGGCGCTCGGCGTCATCGAGACGCGCAAGGGCAGCGGAACCTATCTGTTAAAGCCGGTTTCCCGGGCGACGATACACATGCCGCTGTCGTTCGACGCGGTGCATCTGCGCGATGCATTGCTGCAGACGCTGGAGGTTCGCCGCGGCATCGAATGCGAGGCGGGCATGGTCGCCGCCCGGCGGCGCACCGAGAGGGATCTCGTCGTCATCGAGGAGAAGCTTGACGAAATGGAGCGGGTGCACCTGGAGAAAGGCACTTCAGGGCCGGAGGATCTTGCCTTCCATCTCGCCGTCTACGACGCCACCCATAACCCGCTGTTTCGCCAACTTCTCGAACAGATGCGCGAGACCTTCGAGCGCTTCTGGGAGCACCCGTTCGACCGGCAGGATTTCGCCCGACGGTCCTTTCCCTTTCACCGCACGCTTTTCAACGCGATCGTCGCCCGGGATCCAGAGGCGGCGCGGGCGGAAACATTGAAAATTCTCGATATCGTCGAGGAAGACATCAAGGAAATGTCCAAATGAGCAGCGGCGCAGACCCGTTCGATCTCGCTTCCATCATCACGGCTCACGACGAAGGCAATTTCGCCGAGGCCGTCGTGCCGCCGATTTTCCAGACCTCGCTTTTCACCTTTTCCGATTACGACGAGATGATCGCCTCCTATCGCGGCGAGAAAGTGCGGCCGATCTATACGCGCGGGCTGAACCCGACGGTGCGCGCTTTCGAGGAAATGCTGGCAAAGCTCGAAGCTGCGGAGGATGCGCTGGGTTTTGCGAGCGGCATGGCGGCGATCTCGTCGGCCGTGCTGAGCTTCGTCGAACCAGGCGACCGCATCGTTGCCGTCAAACACGTCTATCCCGATGCTTTCCGCCTGTTCGGCACCATCCTGAAGCGGATGAAGATCGAGGTGACCTATGTCGACGGGCGCGACGAGGAGGCCGTCGCCAAGGCGCTGCCCGGCGCCAAGGTCCTGTACCTGGAAAGCCCGACAAGCTGGGTGATGGAGGCTCATGACGTTGGCGCGCTTGCGGCGCTCGCAAGACATCACGGTGCGATCTCGATGATCGACAATAGCTGGGCGAGCCCGTTTTTCCAGCGGCCGCTGACGCTCGGCGTCGATCTCGTCATCCATTCCGCCTCGAAATATCTCGGCGGCCACAGCGATGTGGTGGCGGGTGTCGTTGCCGGTTCGAAGGAAATGATCGCGCGCATCAAGGCCGAGGCCTATCCCTATCTCGGCGGCAAACTTTCGCCTTTCGACGCTTGGCTGCTGATCCGCGGCCTGCGCACGCTGCCGCTGCGCATGAAAGCGCATGAGGCATCCGCCCTCGAAGTCGCCAGGCGTCTGCAAAGACTCGACGTGGTGGAGACGGTCTGCCATCCGGGCCTCGCCAATCGCCTGCCCGCCGGGCTCAATGGCACGTCGGGCCTGTTTTCGTTCATCTTCCGCGAAGGCGTCGATATCCGTGCCTTCGCCGATCACCTCAAGCTTTTCAAACTGGGTGTAAGCTGGGGTGGACATGAAAGCCTGATCGTACCGGGCGAGGTGGTGCTTCAGCAGAAGGCACAGCCGAATTCCGCGCATGCCTTTGGCATCCACGCGCGATCCGTACGCCTCCATGTCGGCCTCGAAGGAACCGAGGCCCTGTGGAGAGATATCGAGGAGGCGCTCGCCGCCGCTTCACAATCCTGAAACCCAAGAGAAACCTAAAAGGGGGAACTGAGCATGAAAAAGCTAATAATCTCGACGCTCTTTGCTTCGATGATGGCGGGTACGGCCTTTGCCGACACGACGCTGAAACTCGTCGAAGTCATCACCAGCCCGGAACGCACAGAAACGCTGAAATCGATCGTCGGCAAGTTCGAAGCCGCCAATCCCGGCACCAAGGTCGACATCATCTCGCTGCCCTGGAACGAAGCCTTCCAGAAGTTCGCGACCATGGTATCGGCCGGCGATGTGCCTGATGTGATGGAGATGCCCGATACCTGGCTCTCGCTCTATGCAAATAACGGCATGCTCGAAAGCCTGGAACCCTACCTTGAAAAGTGGGAGCACACCAAGGAGCTGACGCCGCGCGCGCTCGAACTCGGCCGCGACGTCAAGAACACCGCCTACATGCTGCCCTATGGCTTCTATCTCAGGGCGATGTTCTACAACAAGAAACTGCTTTCGGAAGCCGGCGTCGCGGCGCCGCCGAAGACTATGGAGGAATTCACCGC
This sequence comes from Rhizobium sp. Pop5, assembly GCF_024721175.1. Taxonomy (NCBI): domain Bacteria; kingdom Pseudomonadati; phylum Pseudomonadota; class Alphaproteobacteria; order Hyphomicrobiales; family Rhizobiaceae; genus Rhizobium; species Rhizobium sp. Pop5. Next base: position 177,011 of record NZ_CP099400.1, read on the forward strand.
CGCTTCGGAAAAGGTTTCCAAGCTGTCAGGCAAATACGGCTACTGCATGCGCGGCGGACCGGGCGGCCTCAACGGCTGGATGATCTTCGCTGCCTCGATGGCCGGCTCTAACAAGTACTTCAGTGAGGACGGCACCTCGACGATGAACAGCCCCGGCTGGGCCAAGGGCATCGAGTGGATGGTCGATCTCTACAAGAAAGGCTATGCGCCGAAGGACAGCGTCAATTGGGGCTTCAACGAAGTCGTCGCCGGCTTCTATTCCGGCACCTGCGCCTTCCTCGATCAGGACCCGGATGCGCTGATCGCCATCGCCGAACGCATGAAAAAGGAAGATTTCGGCGTCATGCCGCTGCCCAAGGGACCTGACGGCAAGTCCTTCCCGACGATTGGCTACGGCGGCTGGTCGATGTTCACCACGAGCGGCAACAAGGATCTCTCCTGGAAGCTGATCGCCACCCTCGAAGGGCCGGAAGGCAATATCGAGTGGAACAAGCGCATCGGCGCATTGCCGGCCTATACGGCGGCCGAGAAGGACCCCTTCTATGCCGGTGACCAGTTCAAGGGCTGGTTCGAGGAGCTGGCAGACCCGAACACGGTGCCGACCGTGATGCCGACCTACCTCGAGGAATTCGCCTTCTTCAAGGATTCGCTGGCGATCAAGACTTCGCAGCAGGCCCTGCTCGGCGATATCTCGGCGAAGGATCTGGCCGACCAGTGGGCGGAATATCTGACCAAGGCGCAGCAGAAGTTCCTGTCGAAGAAATAGTGGAAAAAGGGGGCTTCGAGCTGGAAGCCCCCTCATCCGCCTGCCGGCACCTTCTCCCCGCTGGGGAGAGAGACTCGTGGCGGCGCCTCATTCCCCTTCTCCTCAGCGGGGAGAAGGTGGCCCGAAGGGTCGGATGAGGGGGCTCCGGTCTCTCCATTCAAAAGCATGACCCACTCGTGAATCCCTAACCGGGTAAGACAATGGAAACCGCAATCCGATGACCATTTCCGCCGATACGCTCGACATGCGTCGCGACCGCAGGCCGTGGCTGCGTCGCCTTGCCGATGCTTCGGAGCCCTATCTCTACAGCGCACCGTCCCTGATCCTGATCATCGCGGTGATGCTGGTGCCGCTGACGCTCGGGGTTTCCTATGCCTTCCGCGACATCCAGCTGCTCAATCCGTTCTCCGGCGGTTTCATCGGGCTCGAGCATTTCCGTGAGCTTTCGGGCGATGCCGCCTTCTACGGCGCGCTGAGAAACACGCTCTGGTGGACCGGTGCTTCCGTCGCGCTGCAATTCGTCTTCGGACTGATCCTGGCGCTGCTGCTCGACAAGCCGTTCCCGGGGCGGGCGATTGCGCAGGCGCTGGTTTTCCTGCCCTGGGCGGTGCCGTCCTTCCTTGCCGGTCTCAATTGGGCCTGGCTGTTCAATCCGGTCATCGGGCCGATCCCGCACTGGCTCTTCGCGCTCGGGCTGATGCATGAGCCGGGCAACATTCTTTCCGATCCCAACTATGCCATGTGGGGGCCGATCGTCGCCAATGTGTGGTGGGGCATTCCCTTCTTCGCCATCACGTTGCTGGCAGCCCTGCAGGCGATTCCGCGCGATCTTTACGAAGCCGCGTCGATCGACGGCGCCGGCTGGTTCCAGCGTTTCCGCTCGATCACCCTGCCGTTCCTGGCGCCGACAATCGCCATCACCGTGCTGCTGCGCACCGTCTGGATCTCCAATTTCGCCGATCTCATCGTCGTCATGACCAATGGCGGGCCGGCCGACCGCACGCAGATTGTGGCGAGCTACATCTTCACGACGGCGTTCAAGCGGCTCGATTTCGGTTATGCCTCGGCGATCGCGCTGGTGCTGCTCGCATTGCTGCTCGCCTATTCGATGCTGATCATCCTGCTGCGGCAGACGCTGCTGAACAAGGATTGAGACCATGAGACGATCCGTCATCCCCACGATCGCGCACCGTCTGGCGATCCTCTGCTACATCGCTTTCGCGCTCTTCCCGCTGTTCTGGCTGCTCAAGGTTTCGGTGACACCGAACGATCTGCTCTATACCGAAGGCGTGCGCATGTGGCCCTCGCGCACGAGCTGGGATCACTATGCCTTCGTGCTGCAGCACAGCGCCTTTCCCACCTTCTTCAAGAACAGCCTGATCGTCTCGGCTTCGACGGCGGTGACGGTGACGATCTGCGCCTCGCTTTCCGGCTACGCGCTGTCGCGCTTCAATTTCCGGGCGAAATACTGGATCGTCGCGTTGATGCTGCTGACCCAGATGTTTCCACTCGTCATGCTGGTCGCGCCGATCTTCAAGATCCTGTCGCCCCTGCATCTGACCAACAGCCTGGCCGGGCTCGTCATCGTCTACACCGCCTTCAACGTGCCCTTCGCCACCTTCCTGATGCAGTCCTTCTTCGACGGCATTCCGAAGGATCTCGAAGAGGCGGCGATGATCGACGGGGCGACGCAGTTCACCGCGTTCCGCCAGATCATCCTGCCGCTGACGCTTCCCGGCATCGCCGCCACCCTCGGCTTCGTCTTCACCGCTGCCTGGAGCGAACTGCTGTTCGCGCTGATGCTGATCAACGGCAATGACGCGGCGACATTCCCGGTCGGGCTTCTCACTTTCGTTTCCAAGTTCTCGGTGGATTTTGGGCAGATGATGGCGGCGGGCGTCATGGCGCTCATTCCGGCCGGCCTCTTCTTCCTGCTCATCCAGCGTTATCTCGTCCAGGGCCTGACGGCCGGCGCGGTCAAGGGTTAAACAGAATGGCATCGATCGATATCCAGAATATCCGCAAAGCCTATGGTCATGTGCAGGTGCTGCACGACGTCGATTTGAAGATCCGGGACGGCGAATTCGTCGTGCTCGTCGGCCCTTCCGGCTGCGGCAAGTCCACGCTCCTGCGCATGATCGCCGGGCTGGAGGAGGTCACATCAGGCGAGATCCGCATTGCAGGCAGCCGGGTCAACGAGCTGCATCCCAAGGACCGCGACATCGCCATGGTGTTTCAGTCCTATGCGCTCTATCCGCATATGAACGTTGCCGGCAATATGAGCTACAGCCTGCGGCTCCGCAAAACGGCGAAGGAAAAGATCGCCGGCGCGGTGGCCGCAGCGGCCGCCAAGCTCGGCCTCGATCCGCTGCTCGAACGGCGGCCGAAGGCGCTCTCCGGCGGCCAGCGCCAGCGCGTCGCCATGGGCCGCGCCATCGTGCGCCAGCCGAAAGCATTCCTCTTCGATGAACCGCTGTCCAACCTCGACGCGCGCCTGCGCGAACAGATGCGCGCCGAGATCAAGAAACTGCATGGCGATCTGAAGGCGACCTCGATCTACGTGACCCATGACCAGATCGAGGCGATGACGCTGGCGGATCGGATCGTCGCCATGCATGGCGGTGTGGTGCAGCAGGTCGGCAGTCCTCTGGAGCTCTACGACCGGCCCGCCAATCTCTTCGTCGCCGGCTTCATCGGTTCGCCAGGCATGAATTTCCTCGAAGCGACCTATGATGCGGGCGGGGTGCGGCTGAGGGATGGAACGATCGTGCCGCTGGCAAAGCCGCTGGCGCTTTCGGACGGCACAAAGGTGACGCTCGGTATCCGGCCCGAGCATGTGCTGATGACGAATGACGGGACGGGTCTTGCCACCGACGTGGAACTCATCGAACCCACGGGCTTCGGCATCATCCTGCACCTTGCCCTGCATGGTCTGCCCTTCAAGATCTTCACGCTGAACCGCGAAGCGCTGAAGGCCGGCCCGAAGGTCAACGCGGCTTTTCCGCCCCAGTATCTGCACGTATTCGATGCCGAGGGAAGGCGCGTCGACTGAACGGCCAATCCTCACGCGTCGCGTGAGGAAAAAGCTTTTGCCGCATCGCCCACGAGGGCTATATCGTCAGATGATCTTGCTGAATGGGATTGATATGACCGATACTGTTCTCGACCGCTTTCTCCGTTATGTCGTGATCGACACCCAATCCGATCCATCCTCGTCGGCCCAACCTACGACCGAAAAGCAGAAGGATCTCGGGCGGGTGCTGGTCGACGAACTGCTGAAGATTGGCCTTTCCGACGCGCATCTCGATGAGCATGGCTATGCCTATGCGACCATCCCCGCCAACAGCGACAAGGTGGTGCCGGTCATCTGTTTCTGCTCGCATATGGACACTGCGCCCGATTTCAGCGGCACCGGTGTCAAGCCGCAGATCGTCAGGAGCTATGCGGGCGGGGATATTCAGCTCGTCGGCGATACCAGCCGGGTAATCCGTGTCAGCGAGCATCCGGAGCTGAAGAACCAAATCGGCAACGACATTATCACGACCGACGGAACGACATTGCTCGGCGCCGACGACAAGGCGGGATTGGCGGAGATCATGACCGCGGCTCAGATCCTCATCGATAATCCCGAGATCAGGCACGGAACGATCAAGATCCTGTTCACGCCCGACGAGGAAGTCGGGCGCGGTGTCAACAAGGTCGACCTGAAGAAACTCGGCGCCAACTTCGCCTATACGATGGACGGCGAAACATCAGGCCATATCGAGGACGAGACCTTTTCGGCCGACGGCGTCGAGATCGGCATATCAGGCGTGGCGATCCATCCCGGTTTCGCCAAGGACCGCATGGAAAACGCCATCAAGATCGCCGGCGCCATCATCGATCGCTTGCCGGCGGATATCGCGCCCGAGACCACCGAGGGCAAGCAAGGCTTCATTCACCCGGTCGGCGTGACCGGCTCGATGGAGAAGGCTTCGCTGAGCTTCATCATCCGCGACTTCACCGATACGGGGCTAGTGGAAAAGGAAGCAATGCTCGAAACGATCGTCAAGGAGGTGATGTCAGCCTATCCCGGCTCGACCTATCATTTCCAGGTGACGGAACAGTATCGCAACATGAAGGTCGTTCTCGACCGTCACCCGGAGATCGTCGACAACGCCATCGAAGCGGTGCGGCGGGCGGGCATGACGCCAGTGCGCGGCAGTATCCGCGGCGGTACGGATGGCTCGCGCCTCTCCTTCATGGGCTTGCCGTGCCCGAACATCTTCGCCGGCGGCCATGCTTTCCACTCGCCGCTCGAATGGGTCAGCCGCCAGGATATGGAAAAAGCCGTCCAGACGATCGTGGAGCTTGCGAAGGTCTGGGAAGAGCGGGCTTGAACATTCTCACCTGTCTGAGATGCGGGACTGGCGGTACTAGAGCGTCCTTTGTGCGTCCCTTCGGACGCACAAAGGACGCTCTAACACATTAAATCTACGCATCGAGCTTTCCGAAAATCGATTCCGATTTTCGGGCCGATGCGCTAGCCGCCATTCGCCGGCATGCTCCCGCGCAGCATCACGCTGTCATAGGCGGGGCGGGGGGTAGGGATTGCGATCGGCATTCCCGGCTCGGGCTCGATTGAGGTTACCGGCAAGGGTGCCGGCGCGGCCACCGGAACGGGAACCGGCGAAGGTGCTGGCGCGGTCACCGGCGCAATGATCTGCATCGACGCCGTGCTCGCCGTGGCCAAGGGGTCCGGCGCCGGGAGAGGAACGGGAACGGCCGAGGGTATCAGCGCTTCGAATTGCGGCGGCAGCATGCTTTCGCCGGGCACATAGTTCATCGCCACCTCATAGGCGGGCAGCGGCGGCGGCGTCTCGAGCGTGCCGTCGGAGTCGCGCTTCTCATAGAAGGCGTTGCCGCCGGCGACTGCCACATAATGCATGTTGTCGTAGGGGAATTTCAGCCCCTCGGTATGAAAGAACATCGCATCCTTCACCTGCGGATGGCGCGCACCCTTCAGAAGGATCGCATCGGCGGCGGTCGCAAGCTCCGTTTCGGCCTGAGGCTTGACCTCGCGCGTCATCACGCCGGGCGCAAACTGTTTCTCCTGGGCGACGACGCCGCAGATGGAAGGCGGATAGGCGCCTGACGTCAGCCTGTTCATGACAACGGTACCGACGGCCAGATAGCCGTCCTCATCCGAATGCTGCGATTCGAAATACATCGCGCGCTTCAGGCAGTCGCGATCCTTGGCCGTATAATTGAAAGTGACTTTTGGCGCTTGAGCCTGCTTCGTCTTGGTGTTCGCCGCCGTTGCCGCCGGCTTCGATGTTGTGGTGCAGCTTGCCGCTGCCAGTCCTACGAGCAAAATCCCGATCAGGGATTTTCCAAAGGAAATCTCCGCCCTCAACGCCAGGTGCCTCCTATTGGATTCGTCCAGCCCTTTATGATTAACGTGAAAATCTTTTACTCGTCATATGATACAAATACAAACAACTTGTGATCACAAAAAGCCTGAGGGGCTCTCGCCGAATACGATTCCGGCGATAATCCCCTTGTTTCCCGATGTTGATCAGCCGCGGAACAGCTTCCAGCGGGTCGGCTTGAACGCCACGCGGTTGCGATCGAGCCTGTCGGCCTCGCTCGGCGGCAGCTCGATTTCGATATGCGGGCGGTCGTTGCCGATATCGAGTTCGATATGGCGGGTGCCGGCCACACGACGGCTGGAAACCGACTGGCCGGCGATGCAGTTTTCGGCTGATTCGCAGAGCCTCACATCGTGCGGGCGGAAATAAAGCTGGGCCGGACCATCCGGCTCGCCGTCGGCATTGAGGCCGAGCGAGCGCCCGTCGAAGCGGATGTCGCCATCGGATATCTCGACCTGCAGGCAGTTCGACTGGCCGATGAAGCCGAAGACGAAGGGAGAATTCGGATTGTCGTAAACCTGGTCGGGCGTTCCGACCTGTTCGATCGCGCCCTGGCTCATGACGACGACCCGGTCGGCAAGCTCAAGAGCCTCATCCTGGTCGTGGGTGACGAAGACGGTGGTGTGGCCGGTGCGATCGTGGATCTCGCGCAGCCATTTGCGCAGGTCCTTGCGCACCTGGGCATCGAGCGCACCGAAGGGCTCGTCGAGCAGCAGCACGTTCGGCTCGACCGCCATGGCGCGGGCGAGCGCCACGCGCTGGCGCTGGCCGCCGGAAAGCTGCGCCGGATAGCGTTTCTCGAGACCGGAAAGCTGGACGAGATCGAGCAGTTCCAAGGCTCGCCTGCGGATATCGGCCTTCGGCGGGCGCCGTGCGCCGTTTCTGACCCTCAGGCCGAAAGAAACGTTGTCGAGCACCGTCATATAGCGGAAGAGGGCATAATGCTGGAAGACGAAGCCGATATTGCGCTGCTGCACTGATTTCTTCGAGGCATCCTCGTCGCCGAAGAAGATCTGCCCCTCCGTCGGGCTTTCCAAGCCGGCGATCAGGCGCAGCAATGTCGTCTTGCCGGAGCCGGAAGGGCCGAGCAGTGCGATCAACTCGCCGGAGCGGATGTCGAGCGAGACATCGTGCAGCGCCGGAAAACGATCGAATTCCTTGCGGATGTTTTGAACGCGTACTTCCATTCCAATTCCTTCAGTGCCGCCGGCTGGCGGAGATCTCGGCGCTATAGCGCATTTCCAGCAGCGTCTTCAAAACAAGAGTCACCAGCGCGAGCAAGGCCAAAAGCGTGGCGACGGCAAAAGCGCCGGTGAAATTATACTCGTTGTAGAGAATCTCCACCTGCAACGGCATGGTGTTCGTCTGGCCGCGGATGTGCCCTGAGACGACCGAAACGGCGCCGAACTCGCCCATGGCGCGGGCGTTGCAGAGCAGCACGCCGTAGAGCAGGCCCCACTTGATGTTGGGCAGTGTGACATACCAGAAGGTCTGCCAGCCGCTGGCGCCGAGCGAAAGCGCTGCCTCCTCGTCCGCCGTTCCCTGTTCCTGCATCAGCGGAATCAGCTCGCGGGCGACGAAGGGAAAGGTGACGAACATGGTGGCGAGCACCAATCCAGGCACGGCGAAGAGGATCTTGATATCGTAAGCGCTGAGCCAGTGGCCGAGCCACGTGTTGGCCCCGAACAGGAGCACGAAGACCAGGCCCGAAATCACGGGTGAAACCGAGAAGGGCAGGTCGAGCAGCGTCGTCAGGAACGCCTTGCCCTTGAACTCGAACTTGGCGATCGCCCAGGCGGCGGCGACCCCGAAGGCGAGGTTCAGCGGTACGCTGATGCCGGCGACGACGAGTGTCAGGCGGATCGCCGAGAAGGTCTCGGCATCGCCAAGCGCCTCGAGGAAGGGGCCGGCGCCCTTGCGGAAGGCTTCGACGAAGACGGCGGCGAGCGGCAGCAGCAGGATCAGCAGCAGAAAGACGAGCGAAAGGGCGATCAGCGTATAGCGCGCCATCCTGTGTTCGGTGGTCACCGAACGCAGTTTCCCCGGTTGAGCGGTCGCATCAAGCGCCATAGCCGTACCTCCGCCTGCTCCAGCTCTGGATGAGGTTGATGACGAGCAACAAGGCGAACGAGATCACCAGCATGATCGCCGCGATGCCGGTTGCTGCCGCGTAATTGTATTCTTCGAGTTTGATGATGATCAGCAGCGGTGCGATTTCCGATTTGAACGGCAGGTTGCCGGCGATGAAGATGACCGAGCCGTATTCGCCGACGCCGCGGGCAAAGGCGAGCGCGAAGCCGGTGAGGACGGCAGGCGCCAACCCCGGCAGCAGCACGCGGAAAATCGTCTGAAAGCGGTTGGCGCCGAGCGTCGCAGCGGCCTCTTCCACTTCCTTGTCGATTTCCTCCATGACCGGCTGCACGGTGCGAACCACGAAGGGCAGGCCGACGAAGATCAGCGCCACGACGATGCCGGCCGGGGTGAAGGCGATCTTGATGCCGAGCGGTGTCAGGAACTGGCCGACCCAGCCGTTCGGTGCGTAGAGCGCCGCCAATGCGATACCGGCAACGGCCGTCGGCAGTGCAAAGGGCAGATCGACCATGGCGTCGATGACGCGCTTGCCGGGGAAACGGTAACGTACCAGGACCCAGGCAAGGATGATGCCGAAGACTGCATTGACAATTGCGGCGATGAAGGCGCTGCCGAAACTGATGCGCAGCGCGTTCAGTACGCGTGGATCGAACGCGATCGACCAGAATTTCTCCCAGCCGAGCGCGCTCGACCGGACGGCAAGGCCCGAGAGCGGGATGAGGATCAGGAGGGTGAGCCAGGTCAAGGTAAGGCCGAGCGCCATTCCGAAACCCGGAATGACGCTCGGCCGTTTGAACCGCCACCGCGTGGGGCTATGTGCTTTCATGAAATCTATTATTGGGCCGGCTTGTAGATTTGGTCAAATACGCCGCCGTCGCCGAAGAATTTCGGCTGCGCCGCCTTCCAGCCGCCGAAGTCGTCGATGGTTGCGAGCGTCAGCTTCGGGAAACGGGCGATGTCGGCCGGATCGGCGGCCTCGGGCTTGATCGGCCGGTAGAAATGCTTGGCGGCAATCTTCTGGCCTTCATCCGAATAGAGGTAGTTCAGATAGGCTTCGGCGACCTTGCGTGTCCCCTTCTTGTCGACGTTGCCGTCGACGATCGCGACCGGCGGGTCGGCGCGGATGGAAAAGGACGGCGTCACGATCTCGAACTGGTCGGGACCGAGTTCCTCAAGCGAAAGATAGGCTTCGTTTTCCCAGGCGAGCAGCACGTCGCCGAGGCCGCGCTGGACGAAGGTGGTTGTGGCGCCGCGCGCGCCGGTGTCGAGAACCGGAACGTGCTGCAGCAGTTTCGTCACGTATTCCTGTGCCTTGGCGTCGTCGCCGCCATTCGCCTGCTTGGCCCATGCCCAGGCGGCGAGGAAGTTCCAGCGGGCGCCGCCCGAGGTTTTCGGGTTCGGCGTGATGACCTGCACGTCGTCCTTGACGAGATCGCCCCAGTCCTTGATGCCCTTCGGGTTGCCCTTGCGCACGAGGAAGACGATCGTCGAGGTATAAGGCGTCGAATTGTTCGGGAATTTGGTCTTCCAATCGGCCGGGATCTTACCGGTCGCCTTGGCGATGGCGTCGATATCTCCTTCGAGCGCCAGCGTCACGACATCGGCGTCGAGGCCGTCGATGACGGAGCGAGCCTGGGCGCCGGAGCCGCCGTGCGAAGCCTTGATCGTCACGGTTTCACCGCTGTCCTTCTGCCATTTGGCGGCAAAGGCAGCATTGAAATCCTTGTACAATTCGCGGGTCGGGTCGTAGGAAACGTTAAGCAGCGTCTGATCCGCGAATGCCGGGGCAATGCTCCCGATCGCGAAGCTGCTTGCCATGACCGCCGCCGCGAGGAGCCGGGTGAGCCGTTGTGTCTGCATAGGAACCCTCCTGTTTTCTGTCTTAACTCTATCAAGTCAGTCGTATAATGAAACGAAGGTTCTTCCGGTTCCCCTGATGCTGTTAGAATCTCATTCCATTTCGCGGTCGATTTTGAAATGGACGTGCCGAAGTTGGCCGCGGCCAATCGTCGGGCCGGTCGTCGTCCTGCCGCAGAACCGTGTTTTTTCTGCCACAGTTTCTCCACAAGCGGCCGAAGCGATGCTGATTTTTGCCAAGATTTTGCCGCGATGACACTTGCCGATTCCTATATGGCGTCGGTGCGGCCGTTTCACCGGCCGCTACGTGGGGGCATCCCTTGAAATGCGCCTCGCATTCCAAACCTGTTAAGGGCCATTCAAAATGAATATCAAAACGATCCTTTTTGCTTCCGTTGCCGCCCTTGCCGCGGCATCCGGAGCCCGCGCGGCCGACGCCATTGTGGCGGCGGAGCCCGAGCCCGTGGAATATGTTCGCGTTTGCGACGCCTACGGTACCGGCTATTTTTATATTCCGGGGACGGAAACATGCCTTTCGATCGGCGGTTACATCCGGACCGAAGTGCGCTTCGGTGACAATATCGCCGGTGATTCCGACGTTAATTTCTGGACTCGCGGTCAGGTCACCTTCCAGGCCAAGAACGACACCGAGTACGGCACACTCACCGGCGTCATCACGCTGCGTTACAACGTCGACAACGCATCAGATCAGGAAGCCCTCCTGGATGAAGGCTACATCGACATCGCCGGTTTCCGCGTCGGTAAGCTGTACAGCTGGTGGGACGACGACATGAGTGGCGAGACCGATACGCTCGCCAGCAACGAAACGACCCATAACTCGATCCGTTATCAGTACGAGTCCGGCGCTTTCGCGGCCGGCATTTCGGTCGACGAACTGGAAGACGACTATGCCACCAAGCCGGGCGAAGGCCCGAACAACTTCGGTGTCGCAGGCCAGGTCTCCTATAAGGCCGGCGCCATCAGCGCCTACCTGCTCGCAGGTTATGACACCGACACCAGCGAAGTCGCGGTTCGCGGCATCGTCTATGCCGACATCGGCCCGGGTACCCTCGGCATTGCCGGCGTATGGGCAAGCGGCGCCAACTACTACTACGAAGAGTCCGAATGGACGATCGCAGCAGAATACGCCTTGAAGATCAACGACAAGTGGAAGATCACTCCCGGCTTCCAGTACTTCGAAAACATTGCTCTCGAGGCTGACGGCAATGGCTTCACCGGTGGCAGCGCCTACACGACCGGTGTCACCATCGACTACCAGATCGTCGAGGACCTGCGCACCAAGCTCAGCGTGCAATATCACGATGAGGACGAAGGCGACGACGAAGTCTTCGGCTTCCTGCGCTTCCAGCGCGATTTCTAAGGTCGTCTGATTACAGACGAGCGGGCGCGGCCTTCGGGCCGCGCCTTTTTCATACCCTGGAATCGGCGATGAAATCCGAATAGAACTCGTCGACCGTTTTCGCCTTGCGCATGGCGGCAAGCACGCCGTCCGATTGCAGCCGCCGGGCGATGGCGGAAAGCACATTCAGATATTCGCCGCGGTTGTTTTCCCCGAAGAGCAGCACGACGGCAATGTCGGTCGGGATATCGTCGATCGCTTCGAAATCCAGCGGCTGGGCGAAGCGGATGAGAAGACCGCGGGGGCTGGTCATGCCGTCGACCGCCGCATGCGGAATGGCGATCCCGTTGCCGATGCCGGTGGAGCCGAGCTTCTCACGCGCTTCGAGCGCCTTGAGGACGGTCTGGCCGTCGATGGAGAAAGCTTTGGCCGCCTTGTCCGATATGGTTTGCAGCGCGCGCCATTTTGTCGGCGCCGACACGCCGATGAAGGTGTGTTCCGGCCGGATGATGTTGGGAAGGTTCATGTGATTCTCAATGCTGTTCGGCTCGATGCTGTTCGGGCAGCGGGAGGGGCGGGAGGTCAATCCGGTTCCCTGAGCCGGTAGCCGACGCCGGTCTCGGTGGTGATATAGTGAGGCTGGTCCGGAATCTGTTCGACCTTTTGCCGCAGCTGCCTGACGTAGACGCGCAAATACTGCACGTCGGCCGCCGGACCCCATATTTGCTTCAAGAGAAACTGGTGCGTCAGCACCTTGCCGGCATGCTGGGCGAGCACGCGCAGGATATCGTATTCCTTCGGCGACAATTTTATATCCTTGCCATCGACCTTGACGATGCGCTTGACGAGGTCGATCGACAGCCCGCCGGTCTGGAAGATCGCCTTTTCGCCCTGCTGCTGCAGGCGGTGGCGCAACGCCACGCGGATGCGGGCGCCGAGTTCGTTGATGCCGAAGGGCTTGGTGACGTAATCGTCCGCGCCGCTTTCGAGCGCCTTGACGATGCCGGCCTCGTCGGTGCGGCTGGACAGGATGACGACGGGCATGGAAAGGCCCTCGTCACGCCATTCCTGTAAGAGGTCATGGCCTGGTTTGTCGGGCAGTCCGAGGTCGAGCACGATGAGGTCAGGCATGTCTTCAGCGATGGATTGGGTGGCGGCGGCCGCATTCGGCGCCTCCCGGACTTCGTAGCCCTGCGCGGTGAGGCCGACGCGGAGTAGCTTACGGATCGGCGGCTCGTCGTCGACGACGAGGATTTTGACGGCTGAACCGGTCATCTGAGTTCATCCAGTTTCGGAATGTCGTGGGGTTTCGGCAGGCGGATGGTGAAGACGGCGCCGGACCGGCCCCTTCGGTTGCCGGCGGCGATCGTGCCGCTCATCGCTTCGATGAAGCCGCGGCAGATCGAGAGGCCGAGGCCGGTGCCGGCACGCACCTGATCGCCCTTGCGCACGCGATAGAACGTGTCGAAGACGCGGGTGAGGTCGGCCGGGGGAATACCCGGGCCTTCGTCCGAAACCTGGATGACGACGCTGTCGGTATCTGCCCAACCTTCGATGTGGATCACCGATCCCTCGGGTGAATATTTCGCGGCATTGTCGAGCAGGTTGAAGATCACCTGCTCGAACAGGACAGGGTCGACGCGTACCATCGGCAGGTCGGTCGGCATGTTCATTTCGGTCTTGTGATGCTCGAGGATCTTTGTGGCGCGGCGTAGCGCGCTGCCGATGATGTCGCCGGCATAGTGCAGCGCATAGTTCGGCTCCATCGCGCCGGATTCGATCTTCGTCATGTCGAGCAGGTTGGCGATGAAGCGATTGAGCCGCTCCGATTCGTCGACGACAGTGGAGAGCAGGTCGCTTCGATCCTCTTCTGGCATGGAAGCGAAATAGTCGCGCAATGTGCCGGCGGCGCCGAGGATGGCGGCAAGCGGTGTCTTCAGGTCGTGCGAGATCGATGTCAGCAGCGCCGAGCGCAGCCGGTCGGCTTCGGCCGCGAGCCGTGCCCGGTCGACATCGGCGACAAGCTGGATGCGTTCGATGGCGAGCGCCGCCTGGTCGGCCAGCGCATCGAGCAGCCGCTGCTGTTCCGGCGTCAGCAGAGGCCCGTCGCGGCGGTCGCTATCGAGGCCGATGACGCCGACGGCGGTGCGCCCGGTTCGGAGCGGCACGTAGAGCCGCTTGGCGCCGGGCAGGGTATCGGCGCCGCGGCCGGCGGCGTGATTGTGTTCCCAGGCCCAGCGGGCGGCGGCGATATCGGCATCGTCGAGCGTGTCGTCGGGGGGATAACCGGCCTTGACGGCGATGGTGCCTTCCTCAGGCAGCAGCAGCACGACGCGTACCTTCAGCATCGAGGCGAGCTGGAAAGCGGTCGCCCAGAGCACGTCGTCGAGCGTGCCGGTGCCGGCGAGTTTCTTGGAGAAGAGATAGAGATCTTCCGTCGTGCGCGCCCGCTGCCGGGCGGCGGCGGCCTGGCGCTGCACCGTCGCGGTCAGATTGCTGGCGATGATGGCGACGCCGAGGAAGAAGAACAGCGCAAGCACGCTTTCCGGATCGCTGATCGTCAGCGTGTAGCGCGGTGGCAGGAAAAAGAAATTGAAGGACAGAGCGCTCAGGATGCAGCTGTAAAGCGCCGGCCGCAGGCCGTGGATCACAGCGGAGGTCAGCACCGCCATCAGGAAGACGAGGGCGAGGTTGCGCACGTCGAGCACCTGGTCGAGCACGATGCTGACGCCGAGCGCGATGGTGACATAGACGGTCGCCAGCAGATAGGCCCAAAGATCCATTTGCGGCGATGTTGCGGCCGCCCTGATTCCGCGCGCGGTGGTGCCGTCCTTCTCGTTGCCTGAGATGACGTGGACGCTGATCTCGCCGGTCTTGCGGATCAGCTCATCGGTGATCGAGCGGCTCCACCAGTCGCGCCATGTCGGCTTCTTCGGGGCGCCGATGACGATATGGGTGACATTGTTGGCGGTGGCGTGCCGGACGAGCTCTTCAGCGACCTCGCGGCCGGGAATGGTGATCGCCTCGCCGCCGAGCTGTTCTGCAAGACGCAGTGTGTCGGCGACGGTATCGCGTTCGGTTTCCGTCAAATTGATCGAACGGCTGGTCTCGACATAGACGGCGGCCCAGGGGGCACGCAGCCGCGATGCCATGCGTGAGGCGTAACGCACCAGCGAGGCCGACCGCGGGTGATGGTCGACCGAAACGAGGACGCGCTCGCCCGCCGCCCAAGGACCCGATATCGCGTGGGCCTGCATATGGGTGAGCAGCTGATCGTCGACGCGCTGGGCGGTCTTGCGCAGCGCCAGTTCTCTCAGCGCCGTCAGATTGCCGGGCGTGAAATAGTTGGTCAGCGCCCGCTCCGCCGTTTTCGGCATGTAGACCTTGCCGTCATGCAGGCGCTTGATGAGATCGTCGGGCGTCAGGTCGATGATCTCGACGTCGTCGGCAAGGTCGATGATCGAGTCCGGCACCGTTTCGCGCACGCGGATGCGGGTGATCTGCGAGACGACGTCGTTCAGGCTCTCGACATGCTGGATGTTCAGCGTCGTATAGACGTCGATGCCGCGATCGAGCAGCTCCTTGACGTCGAGATAGCGCTTCGGGTGCCGGCTGCCCTCGGCATTGGTATGGGCGAGTTCGTCGACCAGCACGAGGTCGGGCCGGCGGGCGAGGATGCCGTCGAGATCCATTTCCTCGAGCGTCTGGCCGCGATAGGAGACTTTCACGCGTGGAATGATCTCGAAGCCGGCGAGCAGCGCCTCGGTCTCCTTGCGGCCGTGGGTCTCGACGACGCCGATGACGACATCGAGACCATCGGAGATCTTGGCGCGGCCGGAGATCAGCATCTCATAGGTCTTGCCGACGCCCGGGGCGGCGCCCAGAAAGATCTTCAGACGGCCGCGCGTTTCTGCCCGGGCTTTTTCGAGAAGCGCATCGGGCGATGGCCTGCCGGCCTGGTCGCGATTGTCGTCTGGCATGCGTATGGTCTTTCTGCAGGTGCGGGCATAGGGGACGGCGTGCGCCCAGCCTGCCAAACTCACTCAGTCATAGAAGCATCAAGGCTCTGGTTCAACGCCAGAACATTGACCGTGGGTTCGCCGAGAATGCCGAGTTCTCGGGGCTGAACTGCACCGTCGACCAGGGCCTTGACCTTGGCCTCATCGATATTGCGTGCCTTGGCGACGCGCGGTACCTGGAAATAAGCTGCCTCTGGCGAGATGTGGGGATCGAGGCCGCTGCCCGAGGCGGTAACGAGATCGGCGGGCACGTCCGCATTCGGGTTCGAGGCTTTCGCAGCATCGTAATCGCCCTTGACCCTGTCGATCAGCTTCTGGCTGGTCGGGCCGAGGTTCGAGCCGCTGGAGGAGGCCGCATTGTAGCCGTCGCCGGCGGCCGAGGGGCGGCCGTGGAAATACTTGTCACTGGTGAAGGCCTGGCCGATCAGCGTCGAACCGATCACCTGGCCGTTCTTCTCGATCAGGCTGCCGTTCGCTTGGGTGGGGAAGAGCGCCTGGGCAGCGCCGGTCATGGCGAGCGGATAAAGAAGGCCTGTGATGGCCGTGGTGGCAACGATCATGACGAACGCCGGGCGAAATTCTTTCAACATTGTTCTTACTCCTTGAAGTGTTTCCGCGGGAACCGGAACCGGTTCTCCGCTAAGCGAGGCCGAGGGCCGCGACAGCCATGTCGATCGCCTTGATGCCGATGAAGGGGACGATGATGCCGCCCAAACCGTAGATAAGCAGGTTGCGCGATAGGAGCGCGCCTGCGCCGATCGGACGATAGCGAACACCCTTCAGCGACAGCGGGATCAGCGCGATGATGATCAGCGCGTTGAAGATGATCGCCGAGAGGATGGCGCTTTGCGGCGTCGATAGTCCCATGACGTTCAGGACGCCGAGCTGCGGATAGAAGGTCAGGAACATCGCCGGGATGATGGCGAAATACTTGGCGATGTCGTTGGCGATCGAGAAGGTCGTCAGCGCGCCGCGCGTCATCAGCAGCTGCTTGCCGATTTCGACGATCTCGATGAGTTTCGTCGGGTCCGAGTCGAGATCGACCATGTTGCCGGCCTCGCGGGCGGCGACCGTGCCGGTGTTCATGGCAACGCCGACATCGGCCTGGGCGAGGGCGGGTGCGTCGTTGGTGCCGTCGCCGCACATGGCGACGAGCTTGCCCTTGGATTGTTCCTCGCGCATCAGCGCCAGCTTCATCTCCGGCGTCGCCTGGGCAAGGAAGTCGTCGACGCCGGCTTCGGCAGCTATGGCCGCAGCCGTCAGCGGATTGTCGCCCGTGATCATCACGGTGCGGATGCCCATCCGACGCAGCTCGGTGAAGCGTTCGCGGATGCCGCCCTTGACGATATCCTTCAGCTGGATGACGCCAAGCAGTTTTCCATCGCGGGCAACGGCAAGCGGCGTACCGCCCGATTTGGCGACCTCGTCGGCGATCGACTGCAGGTCGCGCATGACTTCGCTGCCGTTCTTCGAAGGCGCGTCCCCGTTGACGTGAGCCAGCACCGCGTCGACCGCACCTTTGCGGATCGAGGCGCCCTCGAGATCGACGCCGCTCATCCGGCTTTGAGCGGTGAAAGGCACGAAGGTGGCCTTGAGGCTTGCCATATCGCGGCCGCGGATCGCGTATTTTTCCTTGGCGAGCACGACGATCGAGCGGCCTTCCGGCGTTTCGTCGGCAAGCGAGGCGAGCTGGGCGGCATCGGCAAGATCCTGTTCGGAAATGCCGCGCACTGGGCGGAAGGCCGTCGCCTGGCGATTGCCGAGGGTGATCGTGCCCGTTTTATCGAGCAGCAGCGTATCGACGTCGCCGGCGGCTTCGACGGCGCGGCCGGACATGGCAAGCACGTTGAAACGGACGAGGCGGTCCATGCCGGCAATGCCGATCGCCGACAGCAGCGCGCCGATCGTCGTCGGGATCAGGGTGACGAACAGGGCGACGAGCACGATGATCGGGATCGAGCCGCCGGCATAGATGGCAAAGCTCGGGATCGTCGCGGTGGCGAGCACGAAGATCAGCGTCATGCCGGCAAGCAGGATGTTGAGCGCGATCTCGTTCGGCGTCTTCTGGCGTTCCGCACCTTCGACAAGGGAGATCATCCGGTCGAGGAAGGTGGAGCCTGCGGCGGCGGTGATGCGCACGCGGATCCAGTCGGAGAGCACCTGCGTGCCGCCTGTCACCGCCGAGCGGTCGCCGCCGGATTCGCGGATGACGGGGGCGGATTCGCCAGTGATTGCCGCCTCGTTGACGGAGGCGACACCTTCGATGACTTCACCATCCGAAGGGATGATGTCGCCGGCCTCGACGAGCACGATGTCGCCGACCTTGAGGCTGGTGCCCGGCACCATGCGGTAGCCGCTGCCATTATCAGCGGTCAGCAGCTTCGCCTGCGTTTCGGTGCGTGCCTTGCGCAGCGAATCCGCCTGCGCCTTGCCCCGGCCTTCGGCGACGGCTTCGGCGAAATTGGCGAAAAGCACGGTGAACCAGAGCCAGAGATTGATCTGGAAGGAGAAGCCGAGATTGCCGTTGCCGGCGATGAGGTCGCGCAGGAAGAGCACGGTGGTGAGCACCGAGACCGTGGCGACCACGAACATGACCGGGTTTCTGGCGAGCGCGCGCGGGTCGAGCTTCTTGAAAGCGGCGCCCACGGCCGGAATGAGGATGCGAGAATCCATGATGCTCGCGGATTTTGCCTGGCTCATAAGAGACTCCAGCTTGAAACGAGGATGGCGAACCTGTGCGGTCAGCCCTGTAAAATCTTGAGGATCGCCACAGCGACGAGCAGACCTGCCATCATCACCAGGATGATGTCGGAGGCTTGGGGTCCCGGGCCATGTCCACGTCCCGGCGCACCGGGACGTGGATGACAAGCGTGGCGAAGCCTGTGACGGAGGATCATCGCATCACCTCAGAAGGTCTGGCCGGCGATCATGACCAGGTGCTCGACGACGGGGCCGAGTGCTAAGGCCGGGAAGAAGGTCAGGCCGCCGACGATCAGGATCGTGCCGACGAGCAAGCCGACGAAGAGCGGACCGTCCGTCGGGAAGGTGCCCGCCGAGGCCGGAACTGCCTTCTTGGCGATCAGCGAGCCGGCGATGGCAAGGGCCGGGATGATGACCAGGAAACGGCCGGCGAGCATGCCGATGCCGAGGGTCACGTTGTACCAGGGCGTGTTACCTGTCAGGCCGCCGAAAGCCGAGCCGTTGTTGGCCGCAGCCGACGTATAGGCATAGAGGATTTCGGAGAAGCCGTGCGGTCCCGCAGTGCCGATCGAGGCGACGGCGGAGGGCAGCACGGTGGCGATCGCGGTGAAGACAAGCATGGCGAGCGGCAGGCAGAGAATGGCGAGAACGGCCATCTTCATCTCCTTCGCTTCGATCTTCTTGCCGAGATATTCCGGCGTGCGGCCGACCATCAGGCCGGCGACGAAGACGGCGACGATGATGAAGAGCAGAATGCCGTAGAAGCCCGCGCCGACACCGCCGACGATGATTTCGCCGAGCTGCATGTTGATCAGCGGAACCAGACCGCCGAGAGCGGTGAAGCTGCCATGCATGGCGTTGACAGCACCGCAGGAGGCGGCCGTCGTGATGACCGCAAAGAGCGAGGACAGCGCGACGCCGAAGCGGACTTCCTTGCCCTCCATGTTGCCGCCTGCGAGACCGAAGGCATGCATCAGCGGGTTGCCGGCGGCTTCCGCCCAATAGGTGACAATGACGCCCGCGACGAAGAGAACGCCCATCGTGGCGAGGATCGCCCAGCCCTGGCGCTGGTTGCCGACCATGCGGCCGAAGACATTGGTGAGAGCCGCGCCGATGGCAAAGATCGAGACCATCTGGATGAGGTTCGAGATCGCATCCGGGTTTTCGAACGGATGGGCGGAGTTGGCGTTGAAGAAGCCGCCGCCGTTGGTGCCGAGCATCTTAATGGCAAGCTGCGAGGCGACGGGGCCGACGGCAATCGTCTGCTGTGCGCCTTCGAGCGTCGTCGCATTGACATAGGCTCCGAGCGTCTGCGGCACGCCGAGATAGACATAGACGAGCGTCAGCACGACGCAGATCGGCAGCAGTACGTAAAAGGTCGCCCTCGTCATATCGACCCAGAAATTGCCGATGGCCTTGCCCGAAGAGCGTGCGAAGGCGCGGATAAAGGCAAGGGCGATGGCAATGCCGGTCGCGGCAGAGACGAAGTTCTGCACGGTGAAGCCGGCCATCTGAGTGAGATAGGACATCGTGCTTTCACCGCCGTAGTTCTGCCAGTTGGTGTTGCTGACAAAGCTGACGGCAGTGTTGAAAGAAAGCTCGGGCGGAACGGCCGCCATGCCGGCCGGATTATAGGGAAGGCCGGCCTGCAGGCGCTGCAACGCGTAAAGGACGATGACGCCGAGCAGGTTGAAGAGCAGCATGGCGAAGGCATACGAGGTCCAATGCTGCTCCTCCCGTTCACTGGTGCCGGCAAGTCGGTAAAGTCCCCGTTCGATCGGAACGAGGACGGGTGAGAGGAGCGTGCGCTCGCCGCTGAAGACGCGCGTCATATAGGCACCGAGCGGTTTGACGAGCACGAGGACGATCCCGCAGAAAAGCAGGATCTGAAGCCATCCGTTGAGGGTCATGGAGTTAAACTTTCAATACCCGACTGTTTCCCGGTCGCGCATGCGCGACCTCAGAAGCGTTCCGGGCGAAGGAGAGCGTAGGTGAGGTAAACGGTGAGAAACACGGTCACTCCACCGCTCAAGACATAGTCGAAGGTCATTGTCGGTGTTCCCTTAGAGCCTGTCGCAGGCACTGACGTAGGCAAAGCACAGCGCGAAGAATAAGATCGCCGTGCCGAGTAGAATGATATCCATCATGATCATGACTCCTGTTGTTCTTCTTGGAGTCAGACAAGACAAAGGGCGCCGTCCTGAAGGAGGTCGCCTTTCATGCTTTCTGGCGTGGAGATGATCTTTTCGATCTCTCGGACATCAATATGGAGCCGGAGGGCATAAAGGTTCGAGACGGGCCGACAGCCATCAATATAAAAATCTTATAAATGCTTTTATCGGCCCGAAGCGGTGGCTCTACGGATCGACTCGGAACTGATATCGGCCTTCGGCGCTGCGGCCGTCCATCGAGAGGACGCGCCAGTCGAGAGTATAGAGGCCCGGTGCCATCGAGGGATCGAGCGGGATCTTGAATATGGAGCCTTCGGGGCCGGAGAGAAAGGGCCTGCCTGTCGGAAGCGCCGTGCCCTTCGCATCCAGCAGGACAGCCGTCGAGCGGGCAAGATCGACAGGGCCGGTGAATGTGAGTTCGAGATTGACCGGCACCAGCCCTTCTTCCTGCTGCTGCGGCGGAAGCGATGCCTCCTCGATCGCGGCAGACGCTCCGGTTGCGGCAAGGAGAAGGGATGCGAACAGGCAAAATGACGCGATCGACTTCATGATGGTCTTCCTTCTCTTGCCGATCCGCGCGGTGCCGGGAGCCGTCATGTCCCCGCGACGCCATGCCGGCGCCTGCTATTAACGCTGTATGGGACGATTTCGATCCATTGGCTTGACAATAACGCGCACCGGCTTCGGCGAGCGGTCTTCTTCGAACGCGGCGATACAATTGTCCACGAGCCGGCGCCAGAGATCCCGGAATTGCTTTGGTATCGTCGCGCCGCGAGAGATATTCCTGACGATATTATCGTTATCGTGGTTCATATCTTTATCTTTCTTCATTGATGGCGATCTAGACTTGAGAATATACTCCCCGATAGCCTCGGCTGGAATCATCCAGAGGTCTTGGGACGGGAATCTTTCGGGTTATGGAAAATGGGCATTTCATCGCATGATGAGCAAAAGCTTGATTGGTGCGATTGAATTGCTGCCCCTTACGGTCTTATAGTCCCGTCAACGGCGCTCCATGAATCGCGGGAGGCCATAGGGAAGGAAACCGATCATGACCAAAGTCCGTGCGCTGGTGCTGGAGCGCCAGCATGAGCTCGCGCTTCGCGATATCGATCTGCCTCTGGAAACGGGACCGGGGCAGGTGAAGATCAAGATTCATACAGTCGGCGTCTGCGGTTCGGACGTGCATTATTATACCCACGGCAAGATCGGTCCCTTCGTCGTCAATGCGCCGATGGTGCTCGGCCACGAGGCGGCGGGCACGGTGGTCGAGGTCGGACCTGATGTCGCGCATCTGAAAGTTGGCGACCGCGTCTGCATGGAACCGGGAATTCCCGATCCGAATTCGAAGGCAAGCCGCCTCGGCCTGTACAATATCGATCCCGATGTCACCTTCTGGGCAACGCCGCCGATCCATGGCGTACTGACGCCTGAGGTCGTGCACCCTGCCAACTATACCTTCAAGCTGCCCGACAATGTCAGTTTCGCCGAAGGCGCCATGGTCGAACCTTTCGCGGTCGGCATGCAGGCGGCTCACAAGGCGAAGATCGCGCCTGGCGATACCGCTGTCGTTCTCGGCGCCGGGCCGATCGGCACGATGGTGGCGATCGCCGCCCTTGCCGGCGGCTGCGCCCGCGCCATCGTCGCCGATCTCGCCCAGCCGAAGCTCGATATATCAGCGCAATATCAGGGCGTGATCCCCGTCAACATTCGCGAGAAGAACCTGATCGAGGAAGTCGGTCGGCTGACCGAAGGCTGGGGCGCCGATGTCGTCTTCGAATGCTCCGGTTCGCCGAAGGCCTGGGAAACGATCATGGCGCTGCCGCGCCCGGGCGGAGTCATCGTCGCCGTCGGTTTGCCGGTCAATCCGATCGGCTTCGACGTCTCAACGGCGTCCACCAAGGAAATCCGCATCGAGACGGTATTCCGCTATGCGCATCAGTATGAACGTTCGATCGCGCTCCTGGCATCGGGTCGTGTCGATCTCAAGCCGCTGATATCAGGAACGTTCAAATTCGAGGATTCGATCAAGGCGTTCGATCGCGCCGTCGAGGCGCGGCCGAGTGACGTGAAGCTGCAGATCGTGATGGAATAGGGCGGCGCTCTTTATGAGTGGCTGGCGGTCGCTTTCATCCTGCGAAAGACAAGGACCGCGGCTGCGACGACAGCCGCGGCTGCGACCGCGATCAGCAGATGGCGGTGAAGGGGAAGGTGGCCCAACGTCTGCTGAATGCCGTGCCCGAAGAGGTAACCGAGCGCGGTGAATAGCTGCCCCCAGACCAGCGCGGCTGCGGCGTTCAGGACGACGAATTTTCCGGTTGAGATTCGGGTCGTTCCGATGACGATCGGGCTGATCGTCCGCAGTCCCACCAGAAAACGAAACGCAAGGATGAAACCGGTCTGATATTTTTCCAGAAGCCCGGTTGCACGGGCGAGCGCCGGTTTTTCCATCAGCCGGCGAACGACCCTCCATTGTGCGGCGTAACGGCCGGCGAGGAACCATAGCTGGTCGCCGGCGAAGGACCCAGCGGTCGCCGCTAGCGATGCCGACCAATAGGGGAGCAGCCCGCGATGGGAAATCACGCCGCCCAGGAAGGCGGCCGTTTCGCCTTCGAAGGCAGCCCCCAGAAATATCGCCAGCAGACCGTAATTTTCGATCAGCGCTTCGATGGACATGTCAGCCCGCCTCCAAGCCTTCCCGAAACGTCAGGCCGCGGGCGGAACAGGCTTCAAATCCCCAAGCAGCGTCGGGATCAGTTCCGATACCGTCGGGTGGATCGGCACCGACCATTTCAGCGCGGGATAGGTCGTTCCTGCATTCATGGCGTCGATGATACCGTGGATCACCTCATCGCCCTCGATGCCCAGGATCGCCGCGCCGAGAATTTCCTTGGTCTCGGCGTCGGCGATCACCTTCATGAAGCCCTTGGTTTCGCCGCGTTCGTTGGCGCGGCCGACGCGGCTCATCGGCCGGGTCGAGACCATGATCCTGCGCCCTGAGGCGCGCGCCTGCTTTTCCGTCATGCCGACCCGGCCGAGAGGCGGGTCGATATAGAGAGCATATGCCAGGATGCGGCTCGAAAGCTTGCGGTCGTCGCCGTCGAGCAGGTTGGCGGCAGCGATTTCGAAGTCGTTGTAAGAGGTATGCGTGAAGGCGCCGTGGCCGTTGCAGTCGCCGAGCGCATAGATGCCCTCGACATTGGTCGCGAGCCGATCGTCGACCTTGATGTAGCCGCGTTCATCGGTGGTAACACCGGCGGCGTCGAGGCCGAGATCGTCGGTGTTCGGCTTGCGCCCGGTGGCGATCAGCACATGGCTCGCATCGATCGTCGCAGAGCCGGCGGTGACGGCCACTCCGCCGCCATTTCTCGCGAAGGCAATGTCGCCGGCATTGGTGTAAACGCCGATGCCTTCCGAACGCAGGATGTCGGCAATCGCGTCCGATATATCCTCATCCTCGCGCGATGCGACCTTCGGGCCGTGTTCGATGACGCTGACCTCGGCGCCGAAGCGGCGATACATCTGCGCGAATTCCAGTCCGATATAGCTGCCGCCGATCACGGCCAGATGCCTTGGCAGCGTGTCGAGCTGAATGATCGAGGTGCTGGTGAGATAGTCGATATCATCAACACCAGGCAGGGCGGGGATGACGGGCCGCGCGCCGACATTGAGGAAAATGCGCGGAGCGGTCAGCGTCTCGCCGTTGACGCTAATGGTCTTCGGCCCCTCGAAACGGGCATGGCCGTAGATCACGGTCATGCCGTCCATGCCGGCGAACCAGCCGATCAGGCCGTTGCGGGCGTTCATGGTCACGGCCTCGGCGCGCGCGCCCTGACCACTTTCATGTCGATGGCGATCGCGCCCGGGATATTGACGCCGTAAGCGGCGCCGTTTCTTGCGACATGGGCGGCGCGGGCGCTGGCGACCAGCGTCTTCGTCGGCATGCAGCCCGCATTGACGCAGGTGCCGCCGAGGAATTTGCGCTCAATGAGCGCCACTTTCATGCCCTTCTCGACCATGCGGGCGGCGAGGAACGGTCCGGATTGACCGGCTCCGATGACGATGGCGTCGAAGCTTTTCATGCGACAGCCCCCACGATCAACACCGCGCCGATGACGGCGACGGCATCTTCGATGAGAGCGGCCGGCAGATCCTTACCGAAGGAGGCGGCAAGCTTGCCGCGGACAGCCGCACCGCCATATGTCCCGATGACCGCGCCGATCACACCGGCGATCAGCCCGCCGAAGAGCAGACCGCTGGCTGCCCCGATCGTTGCGCCCGAGAGCGCCCCTGAGACGATGCGGGCGCCGAACTGCATCGGCACTTTTCGCGACGGCGTGGACGGCAGCTGGTCGGCGATCAGTTCGACGACCGCGAGGACCGTGAAGATCCAGGGCGTCCAACGGTAACCCATGAAGGCAAGCGGCGTCTGCGAGACGTCGAACCAGCCAAGCGCCGCGCCCCAGGCGACGGCGGCCGGCGCGGTCATGGTGCGAAGGCCCGAGATGACACCGATCAGCAATCCAAGAAGCAGAAACATGCGATCCCCTCTTTGCCGGCTTTGGGGCCGTCGTTAAGGAAGGTTGCACATTGTCAGGCGCGTGGCAATTCGCCGATACGCACCGGCCTAAAGCGCGTCGCGATCTTTCAGATTCGCTCCTCGCGCTTTAGGTCTTTGTTTTACGCATGTCTTGTCGCAAAACCGCTGCACACTTTTGGGCGACATGCATTAGTTCGCAAACGCGGCGATGCCGGTGATGGCGCGGCCGACGATCAGCGCGTGGATGTCATGCGTGCCCTCATAGGTGTTGACCACTTCGAGGTTGACGAGATGACGGGCGATGCCGAATTCGTCGGAGATGCCGTTGCCGCCGAGCATGTCGCGGGCCGCACGCGCGATGTCAAGCGCCTTGCCGCAGCTGTTGCGCTTGAGGATCGAGGTCAGTTCCACCGGCGGATGGCCCTCCTCCTTCATGCGGCCGAGCCGCAGGCAGCCCTGCAGGCCGAGCGAAATTTCCGCCGCCATGTCGGCGAGCTTCTTCTGAATCAGCTGGTTGGCGGCAAGCGGGCGACCGAACTGCTTGCGCTCGAGCGTATATTGCCGCGCCCGGGCATAACAATCCTCGGCCGCGCCGAGCGCGCCCCAGGCAATGCCGAAGCGGGCCGAGTTGAGGCAGGTGAATGGACCTTTAAGGCCGGTAACGCCGGGCAGAAGGTTTTCCTCGGGCACGAAGACCCCGTCCATCACCACTTCGCCTGTTATCGAGGCGCGCAATCCCACCTTGCCGTGGATCGCGGGAGCCGATAGCCCTTTCCAGCCCTTTTCGAGGATGAAGCCGCGGATGAGCCCGTCCTCGGTCTTTGCCCAGACGACGAAGACATCGGCGATCGGCGCGTTGGAGATCCAGGTCTTGGAGCCGGTGAGGCTGTAGCCGCCATCGACCTTTTTGGCGCGTGTCGCCATCGAGCCGGGATCGGAGCCGTGATCGGGCTCGGTCAGGCCAAAACAACCGATCCATTCGCCGCTCGCAAGCTTCGGCAGATATTTCAGTTTCTGCGCCTCGGAGCCGAAGGTTTCGATCGGCAGCATGACGAGCGAGGACTGGACGCTCATCATCGAGCGATAGCCGCTGTCGACCCGTTCGACTTCGCGAGCGATCAGGCCGTAGGCGACGTAGCCGAGCCCTGAACCGCCGTAGTCGGCGGAGATCGTCGGGCCGAGCAGCCCGAGTTCGCCCATTTCGCGGAAAATCTCAGGATCGGTCTTTTCCTTGCGGAAGGCCTCAAGAACGCGGGGAGCGAGCTTCTCTTGCGCATAGGCGTGGGCGGTCTCCTGCACCATGCGCTCTTCACCGGTCAGCTGCTCCACCAGCCGGAAGGGATCGGTCCAGTCGAAAAGCTCGCGTGTGCGCTGCATGGGGGTCTCCTCGCCTCAAGTTCAGGCTTTCCTCGTCAAGGTCGCCATAGACCCGCCAGCCGACCGCGTCAACCGAGGGCGATCCGGCGAAAAGACGAGACGCGCCATCTTTTCAAAAGCGGCGGCATGATCCACCTTGCCCACGTTCGATTCTGGAAAGAGGAGGCGGAAATGTCGTCAAGCGATCTGTTCGTATCGGGTGAAGGCGCTGAGTGGGTCAATCCCGAGCCCGGTGTGGTCAGGCGCATCATGACCTATCTGCCCGAAATGATGATGGTGGAAGTGGCTTTCGAAAGCGGCGCCGTCGGCGCTGCCCATTCGCATCCGCACATTCAGGCAAGTTATGTCGCCGAGGGCAGCTTCGAGGTGACGATCGACGGCCGGACCGAGGTGCTCAAGCAGGGCGGCAGTTTCATCGTGCCGCCCAATCTCATCCACGGCGTCAAGGCTCTGGAAAAGGGCCGGCTGATCGATACTTTCACCCCACACCGGGCCGAATTCCTGAAATAGCTAGCTTTCCGTCTTTCCCCGGCGCACCGGGCCGGCGGCTGTGACGTAAGGCGGCACGAAGCGCGCATCCTCGCCGCGCACCGCCTCACGCAGGAAGTCGATGACGGCGCGCACGCGCGGCGCCTGTTTCAGGTCGCGGTGGCAGGTGATCCAGTAATGGCGCTTGAGGTCGATCTCGTCGGGCAGAACGCGCACGAGTTCGGGGTAGCGGCTGGCAAAGAAATAGGGCAGGATGCAGAGGCCGAGGCCGTTTCGGGTGGCAGTGAGCTGCGCGAAGATGCTGGAGCTCTGGAACTGCGGCTTGATGCGCGGATGCACGTCGCCGAGATAGTCCAGGCCCGGTGCGAAAATCATTTCCTCGATATAGCTGACGAAGGGATGGCCGAGCAGGTCGTCGCGGCAGGTGATCTCAGGAGCCTTCGCCAGATAATCGCGCGAGCCATAGATCTGTAGATGGTAGTCCGTCAGCTTCTCGGCGAAATAAGGCCCGCCCTTCGGCTCGTCGAGCACGACTGAGATATCGGCTTCCTTGCGCGACAGCGACATGATCTGCTGGATCGTCACCAGCTCGAGCGAGAGATGCGGATGCTGGGCGGCAAATCGCGGCAGCACGGTCGCGAAGAAGAAATTGGCAAAACCCTCCGGCGCGCTGAGCCGCACCAGGCCGCGCTGCGCCATCGAGCCGTCGGCGAGGTCGGCGCGCAGCCGCTCGGTCTCCTGCTCCATCCTCTCGGCCGTCTCGATGAAGCGCGTGCCCATGGCGGTCAGCACATACCCGCGCGGATTGCGCTCGAAAAGTTTGACCTTGAGGGTGAATTCCAGCCGGTCGATGCGCCGGGAAACGGTGGCATGGCTGGAGCGCAGCTGCCGGGCCGCGGTCGAAAGCTGTCCGGTGCGGGCGACGGCTAGAAAAAACTGAAGATCGTCCCAAGTAAACTGCGGTGGGTTGGTCATCGTTATCCCCATCTGTTCAAAATCGAACAGATACTGTTTGGAATTAGTTGTAAACCACCCGTTGCTTCAAGGCGAAATTTCCTTGATCGTAAGGCAAGGGTCTGCCGCTCTGAGGAGTGCGGCTGGCCAAATCTGAACAGAACCGTAATCTGGCTAATCTCTGGGAGGAGAGAGTATGCGAAAGAATCTCGTTGCATCCGTTGCATTTCTGCTTGCAAGCAGCACGGCGGTGTTCGCGCAGAGCGCGACTGACGGCAAGGTCAAGATCGGCATTCTCAACGATCAGTCGGGCGTCTACGCCGACTTCGGCGGCAAGTCTTCCGTCGAGGCCGCCAAGATGGCGGTCGAGGATTTCGGCGGCAAGGTGCTCGGCGTGCCGGTCGAGATCGTCGATGCCGACCACCAGAACAAGGCGGATATCGCCTCCAACATCGCGCGCCAGTGGTATGATACCGAGCAGGTCGATGCGATCATGGAACTGACGACTTCTTCCGTCGCGCTCGCCGTCCAGGCCATCGCCAAGGAAAAGAAGAAGATCGACATCGTCACTGGCGCTGCAACGACTGATCTCACCGGCAAGGCCTGTTCGCCCTATGGCTTCCATTGGGCTTACGACACGCATGCGCTCGCCGTCGGCACCGGCGGCGCGCTCGTCAAGCAGGGCGGCGACACCTGGTTCTTCCTGACGGCAGACTATGCCTTCGGCTATTCGCTGGAACAGCAGACGACAGACTATGTCAAGGCGAGCGGCGGCACGGTCGTCGGCTCGGTTCGTCACCCGCTGTCGACGCAGGATTTCTCATCCTTCCTGCTGCAGGCGCAATCCTCCGGCGCCAAGGTGATCGGCCTTGCCAATGCCGGCCTCGACACTTCGAACGCCATCAAGCAGGCGGCTGAATTCGGCATCACCCAGGGCGGCCAGCATCTGGCGGCGCTGCTCTTCACGCTCGCCGAAGTCCATGGTCTCGGCCTTGAAGCGGCTCAAGGTCTGACCCTGACGGAAGGTTTTTACTGGAACCGCGACGACGAAAGCCGCGCCTTCGCAAAGAAATTCTTCGCCCGCACCGGCAAGATGCCGAACATGATCCACACCGGCACCTATTCGGCGGTGACGCAATATCTGAAGGCGGTGCAGAAGGCCGGCACCGACGATACGGAAGCCGTCGCCAAGCTGCTGCATGAAATGCCGGTCGACGACGTCTTCGGCCGCGGCGGCTCGGTCGGCGCCAACGGCCGCATGATCCACGACATGTACCTCCTGCAGGTCAAGAAGCCTGCCGAAAGTAAGGAGCCGTGGGACTACTTCAATGTTCTCGCTACCATTCCCGGCAAGGAAGCCTATATCGATCCCGCCAAGAGCGGCTGCGATCTGGTGAAGTAATCATCATGGCGGTTTCCGCGATTGAAACTCAGGCAAAGCCGCGGGTGGTGCTGTCCGCCCGCGGCCTGCGCCGCGATTTCGGCGGCTTCACGGCCGTCAAGAACGTCGATCTCGACGTGCATGATGCAAGCGTGCATGCGCTGATCGGCCCGAACGGCGCCGGCAAGACGACCGTCTTCAACCTCTTGACGAAGTTCCTGCAGCCGACGGCAGGCACGATCACCCTGATGGGCACCGACATTACCGGGACGGCGCCCGACAGGGTGGCGCGCATGGGGCTGGTGCGCTCCTTCCAGATCTCGGCGGTCTTCCCGCACCTCTCGGTTCTCGACAATGTGCGCGTGGCGCTGCAGCGGCCGAACAATCTCTCCACGCAGTTCTGGCGGCCGCTTTCCGCACTCGACCGGCTGAACGAGCGCGCCGAACAACTGCTTGCCAGTGTCGGACTGTCCAAGGAGCGCGATCATATCGCCGCCGATCTTTCCTATGGCCGCAAGCGCGTGCTGGAGATCGCCACCACGCTGGCGCTCGACCCGAAAGTGCTGCTGCTCGACGAACCGATGGCCGGCATGGGGCATGAGGATGTCGGCGTCGTTTCCTCGATCATCCGCGACGTCGCCCGCGACCGGGCGGTGCTGATGGTCGAGCACAATCTCTCGGTCGTCGCCAACATCTGCCAGCATGTCACGGTGCTGCAGCGCGGCGAGATCCTCGCCGAGGGCGACTATGCCACCGTCAGCCAGGACGAGCGCGTGCGCGTCGCCTATATGGGCACGGAGGAGCATTGATGGCCGCTCTCCTCGAAGTTCAGGGCCTCAATGCCTGGTACGGCGAAAGTCACATATTGCACGGCGTCGACATGCACGTCGGCGAAGGCGAGACGATTACCATTCTCGGCCGCAACGGCGTCGGCAAGACGACGACGCTGCGCACCATCACCGGCATCGTGCGCGCCCGCAAGGGCAGGATCAGCTTTGCCGGCAGCGACATGATGCAGGTGCCGCTGCACAAGACCGCGCACCGGGGCATCGGCTTCGTGCCGGAGGAGCGCGGCATTTTTTCCACGCTCACCGTTTCTGAAAACCTGCTGCTGCCGCCTGTCGTGGCCGCAGGCGGCATGACGCTCGACGAAATCTACGAGCTCTTCCCCAATCTCTACGA
The DNA here is from genome assembly GCF_024721175.1 of Rhizobium sp. Pop5. NCBI lineage: Bacteria > Pseudomonadati > Pseudomonadota > Alphaproteobacteria > Hyphomicrobiales > Rhizobiaceae > Rhizobium > Rhizobium sp. Pop5. Next base: position 207,309 of record NZ_CP099400.1, read on the forward strand.
ACGCCGCGGCAGCCCGGGCACCAAACTTTCCGGTGGTGAGCAGCAGATGCTGGCGATCGCCCGGATTCTCCGCACCGGCGTCAGGCTGCTCATCCTCGACGAACCGACCGAGGGGCTTGCTCCCGTCATCGTCCAGCGCATCGGCGAGGTGCTGAAGAAACTCAAGGAGCGTGGCATGACGATCCTGCTCGTCGAGCAGAATTTCCGTTTCGCCAGCCGTATTGCCGATCGCTTCTATCTGATGGATCATGGGCAGATGGTGTCGGAATTCCCGGTCGGTGAACTGCCGCAGCGCATGGATACGCTGCACAAGGTTCTGGGAGTGTGACCAGATGACGATGATCTTCGGCATTCCCTTGCAGGCGCTGCTCGGTCAGCTCTTGATCGGGCTGATCAACGGCTCCTTCTATGCGCTGCTCAGCCTCGGCCTCGCCATCATCTTCGGCCTGCTCCGGGTGATCAACTTCGCCCATGGCGCGCAATATATGCTCGGCGCCTTCGTCGCCTATCTGCTGTTGACCTATGCCGGCATCGGCTATTGGCCGTCGCTGATCCTGGCGCCCGTCATCGTCGGCCTTGCCGGCGCCGTCATCGAGCGGTTGTTCCTGCGCCGGCTCTACGATCTCGATCCGCTTTACGGCCTGCTCTTCACCTTCGGTCTGGCGCTCGCGGTCGAGGGAACCTTCCGCTATCTCTACGGCTCCTCCGGCCAGCCCTACGCGACGCCGGCGGCCCTTGCAGGCGGGGCCAATCTCGGCTTCATGTTCCTGCCGATCTATCGCGGCTGGGTGGTCGTCGTCTCGCTCGTCATTTGCCTCGGCACATGGCTGCTGATCGAGAGGACCAAGCTCGGCGCCTATCTCAGAGCCGCCACCGAAAACGCCGTGCTGGTGCAGGTCTTCGGCGTCAACGTGCCGGTGCTCCTGACGTTCACCTATGCGCTCGGTGCGGCCCTTGCAGCCTTTGCCGGCGTGCTGGCGGCGCCGATCTATCAGGTCTCGCCGCTGATGGGCTCGAACATGATCATCGTCGTCTTCGCCGTGGTCGTCGTCGGCGGCATGGGATCGATCATGGGCGCAATCATCACCGGCTATGTGCTGGGGATCGCCGAGGGGCTGACCAAAGTCTTCTATCCCGAGGCCTCCAACATCGTGATCTTCGTCATCATGGCGATCGTGCTTCTCATCAGGCCCGCGGGCCTCTTCGGCCGGGATGCTTGATATGGCGGACATCACCGAAACCATCCGAACGGAAAAAAGCCGAACCGCTCTTTCGGTGCAGGCGGGCTTTCTTCTCGTAGGGCTGCTGCTCCTGCTCCTGGCGCCGTTCTTCTTCTATCCGATCTTCCTGATGAAGCTGCTCTGCTTCGCGCTCTTTGCCTGCGCCTTCAACCTGCTGCTCGGCTATACCGGCCTGCTTTCCTTCGGTCATGCCACCTTCTTCGGCGGTGCCGCCTATTTCACCGCCTATACGGTGAAGGCATGGGGCTTGCCGCCCGAACTTGGCATCCTGATCGGCGTGGCGGGCGCGGCGTTTCTGGGCCTCGTCATGGGTTTCTTCGCGATCCGCCGCCAGGGCATCTATTTCGCGATGATCACGCTGGCGCTGTCGCAGATGTTCTTCTTCTTCTGCCTTCAAGCCAAGTTTACCGAGGGCGAGGACGGCATCCAATCGGTGCCGCGCGGCCATCTCTTCGGCTTCATCGATCTCAGCAGCTCGACCAATATGTACTATTTCGTGCTGGTTGTTTTCATCATCGGCGTGCTGATCATCTGGCGGTTCATCAATTCGCCCTTCGGCATGATCCTGAAATCGATCCGCGAAAACGAGCAACGGGCGATCTCGCTCGGCTATTCCGTGGCGCGCTACAAGCTCGGCGCCTTCGTCATGTCGGCCGCACTTGCCGGGCTCGCGGGCGCGGTGAAATCGATCGTCTTCCAATTTGCAACGCTGACCGATGTCGCCTGGCAGATGTCGGGCGAAGTGATCCTGATGACGCTGCTCGGCGGTATCGGCACGCTGATCGGCCCGCTCTTCGGCGCCGGTCTGGTGGTGGCGCTGGAAAACTACCTCGCCACGTCGGAATTCCCGGTGACGATCATCACCGGCATCGTCTTCATGGTCTGCGTGCTGATCTTCCGTCGCGGCGTCATCGGCGAATTCTACGCCTCGCGGCTGGGGCGCAAACTGGGCTTCGTCTATCGCCGCTGAACGGGCGGACCTTTCTCCCTGGGGAAGCTTTCTTCTCCGGAAAGAGAGACGGCGGCGGCACTGCGACTGTCCCTCTCCCCGTCCCGCGGGGAGAGGGAAGCGGCAAGCATCTGGAGTTCGTGCGGGGCGCACATGGATCGTTACGACTACATCATTATCGGGGCGGGCAGCGCCGGCTGCGTGCTCGCCAATCGGCTGTCGGCGGATGGCCGAAGCCGCGTGCTGCTGCTGGAAGCCGGCGGCAGAGACAACTACCACTGGATCCATATTCCTGTGGGTTATCTCTATTGCATCAACAATCCTCGTACCGACTGGTGCTTCACCACGGCGCCGGAAGCGGGGCTGAACGGCAGGGCGCTCAGCTATCCCCGCGGCAAGGTTCTCGGCGGCTGTTCGTCGATCAACGGCATGATCTACATGCGCGGCCAGGCGCGCGACTACGACCTCTGGCGGCAGATGGGCTGCTCCGGCTGGGGCTGGGACGATATTCTGCCCTTCTTTCGCAAGTCCGAGGATTTCTATCGCGGCGCCGATGAGATGCATGGTGCGGGCGGAGAATGGCGCATCGAGAAGGCGCGCGTACGCTGGGCCGTACTCGATGCCTTCCAGCAGGCGGCAAAGGAGGCGGGCATCCCAGAAACTGTGGATTTCAACCGCGGCAGCAATGAAGGCTCCGGCTACTTCGACGTCAACCAGCGTTCCGGCATTCGCTGGAATACCTCGAAGGCCTTCCTGCGCCCGGCGATGAAGCGCTCCAACCTCACCGTTCTCACCAAGGCGCAGGTCCGGCGGCTCCTGGTGGAGGAGGGCACTGTTGCCGGCGTCGAATTCCAGCATGATGGCGTCGCCAAACGCGCCTATGCGGCCAGGGAAACCGTCCTTTCCGCCGGTTCGATTGGCTCGCCGCATATTCTGGAGCTGTCGGGCATCGGCAAGGGCGAGGTGCTGCGCCAGGCGGGTGTCGATGTCGTCGCTGAGGTGAAGGGTGTTGGTGAAAACCTGCAGGACCATCTGCAGCTGCGTCTGGCCTACAAGGTGACGGGCGTTCCGACGCTGAACGAGAAGGCGACCAAGCTGATCGGCAAGGCGGCGATCGGGCTCGAATACCTCGTCCGCCGCTCCGGCCCGATGGCGATGGCGCCGAGCCAGCTCGGCATCTTCACCCGCTCAGGTCCCGACCGGGAGACGCCCGATCTGCAGTATCATGTGCAGCCGGTCTCGCTGGAAAAGTTCGGTGACCCCGTCCATCCTTTCCCGGCGATTACCGCGAGCGTCTGCAATCTGAGACCCGAAAGCCGGGGTTCGGTGCATATTTCGAGCCCGGATTTCGCCGTCCAGCCGGCGATCAGCCCGAAATACCTCTCGACGCAGCGCGATCGTGACATAGCTGTCCGTTCCATACGGTTGACGCGCAGGATCGTGGCGCAGCCTTCCTTCGCCCGGTTCCGGCCGGAGGAATTCAAGCCGGGGCCTTCCTATCAGACGGAGGCCGATCTGGAGCGGGCGGCGGGCGATATCGGCACGACGATCTTCCATCCCGTCGGCACCTGCCGCATGGGCGCCGACAGGGACAGCGTCGTCGATCCCCGGCTGAAACTTCGGGCGCTCGGCAAGCTTAGAATCGCCGATGCCTCGGTGATGCCGTCGATCACCTCTGGCAACACCAATTCGCCGACGATCATGATCGCCGAAAAGGCGGCCGCGATGATCCTCGAAGACAATCGATAGGAGAAGACCATGGCAAGGATCGCATTCATCGGATTGGGCAATATGGGCGGGCCGATGGCGGCCAATCTCGTCAAAGCAGGTCACGAGGTTCTTGGCTTCGATCTCGCCGCTCCCGTGCTGAAGGCGGCCGAGGAGAGCGGCGTCAAGCCGGCGAGCCATGCCAGCCAGGCCGTGAAGGACGCCGAAATCGTCATCACGATGCTGCCGCAGGGCAAACACGTGCTGACGGCCTGGACCGACATCCTGCAGACCGCGGCGCAAGACACGCTTGTTATCGATTGCTCGACCATCGATGTCGAAAGCAGCCGCAAGGCGCATGAGATGGCCAAGGCCGCAAGTTGCCTGTCGCTCGATGCGCCCGTCTCCGGCGGCACGGGCGGGGCGACCGCAGGTACACTCACCTTCATGGCAGGCGGCTCTGATGAGGCTTTCGCCAAGGCAAAGCCCATCCTCGAGGCGATGGGCAAGAAGATCGTCCATTGCGGCGAGGCGGGAGCCGGCCAGGCGGCCAAGATCTGCAACAACATGATCCTCGGCATTTCGATGATTGGCGTCTGCGAAGGCTTCGTGCTCGCCGAAAAACTCGGCCTCTCGCATCAGGCGCTGTTCGACGTCGCCTCCACCTCATCCGGTCAATGCTGGGCGATCAATACCTATTGCCCGGTGCCGGGACCCGTGCCGACCTCGCCTGCGAACAACGGCTACAAGCCAGGTTTTGCCGCGGCGCTGATGCTGAAAGATCTCAGGCTCTCGCAGGAAGCAGCGCTCGCAAGCGGCGCTTCCACGCCGCTCGGCGCCGAAGCGGCTCAGCTTTTCGCGCTTTTCGAAAAGCTGGGTAATGGCGGAAGGGATTTCTCGGCCATCATCGAGATGTTCCGCGAAAAGGCGTGAGCGAATGCCGAGAAGAGATGACTGACCAGGCTGGCGTCAATCGACCTTGGACACCGAAAAATCGAGCCTGACGTCGCCGAACAGGATGTCGATCTCGCCGGGTCCGGTCAGTTCGATCGCGCCGCTCAACGTGCCCGTCGTGATGAGCGCGCCTGCCTTCAGCGATGTCTCGGGGCGCTGCCCGTCATTGGCGTAGTCGACGAGCCAGGCGAGAACGTCGCCTTTCGGATGCTGCGCCGGACCATCATAGATGGTGCGGCCGGCATGGGTGACTTTGAGAGGCGTGCCGCCGGCGGTGTCGACGACGCTTTTGTCGACCTTGGGCCCAAGCACATAGCCGCTATTGCCGAGCCGGTCGGCGAGAAACAGCAGAAAGGAGACGCTGCCGCTTTCCTTGACGGCGCTGACCAGCAGTTCGGCGCCAAGATGGACGGCTGAGATCGCCTCGACAATTTCGGCGCGGCTGTATGGAGCGCCGGTGCGGACCGGCAGATCCGTGCCGAGGCGCACGGCGATCTCGGTTTCGAATTTCAGGCCGGGATACCAGGGAATGCTGGCGGCTGAGACGGCTTCGACATAGGGATGAAGCGGCCCGGCAACCCCCTGGCCCAGCGGCGAGACCGTTACCTTCCAGGCATTGCTGGAGATGCCATCTGCGGCGGCGAGGAAATTCTGCGTCTCCATCGCCTGATGCAGATCGGCCGGCAGGGCGAAGGTGCTCGTCGTCTCTTGCCTGCCGGTCTGACGCAGGCTGTGCAGCCTCGCGGCAAGGCCGCGCGGATCGAATGTCTCTGTCATGATATCTCCTCGAATGATTTTCGAGGTGCACACTAACCGCAAGGCCGCGGCGAACAAGACCGTTCTTGGAAAGAGACCTATTCCATCGCCGCGTACCAGCGATCGCGATAGGCGGCCAATCCATGGACATCGGCCGGCGGAAAGTGCTTCTCGGCGCCCGATACCGGGCGGATGCCGGTGAGGAGCGCCGCACCCTGGCTGGTGCCGGTCGAGCCGGGAACGGCTAGCACCTCGCGACCGGCAAGGGCGGCAAGCAGCTTCAGATAGGTCTCATTCAGGGCGAAAGGTCCTTCGACGATCACCGGGCCTTTCGCGCCAATCAGCCCGAGGCAGGCGTCGGTCATCAGCGCGAGATAGAGGCAGGCGCTAGCATGGCGTTCGTCGCGGCTTGCTTCCTCCGCACCGATCCAGCGGCTTGCCTTATCGGAAAAGGGACCGGAACCGGAGGCGATGTTCGGCAGCAGCATCACGCCCTTGTCGATGACGGGACCGATCGCCGCCTGGGCGGCCTTGTCGTCGATATTGCCGATCTCGGCAGAGAGAATCTCGAATTCCCGCCCGCCCATGAAGCGGGAAGAGGGAACGGCTCGACCGTAGGCATCGACATTGGCGAGCGCATCGCGCTTGGGATCGAGATGATCGAGATCGCCGCCGACGCCGAAGCTTATGACCCATGTGCCTGTCGAGACGACGACGAAGGGAGCTTCACGATGAACGAGATGCGGCAGTAGCGAGGCGTTGGAATCGTGGATGCCGCAATAGACGGGCACGGAAGTGCCGATTTCGTCTGCAATGTCAGGCAGAACAGGACCGAGCGCATCGAAAGCCGAACGGATCGGCGCCATCAGATCGCGGATTGCGAGCCTGTCGACAAGCGAGGAATAGCTTGATGTTTTCGGGTTCCAGAGGTCCGTATGACAGCCGAGAGAGGTCAGTTCGTTGGTGGCGACCCCGGTCAGCCGCATCGCCCAATATTGCGCATAGGTCAGGATGGTTGCGACCCGGGAAAATTCCTGGGGAAAGGCGGTCTTTTGGTAATGCAGCTGCGCGCCGACATTCAGCCCCATCGGCAGGCGCGGCGAGAAGGTTTCGTCGAAGGCGGGACGCAGCCGCGTATAGGCGTCGCGGATTTCCTGCGGATATTCATGCTCGTAGTCGATCACGGGCATGGCAAGCATTCCGTCTTCGCCGATGAGCGCGGCGGCGGCGCCATGGGTGGTGATCGAAAGGGCGTCGAAACCCGGCTCCTGCGCCAGGCTCTTCAACGCATCGAGCGCGAAGGACCAGAGCGCCTCTATGTCGTAATGCGGGTAGGGGCCGGTCTTGATCGCAATGTTCGGCCGTTTCAGGACAGCGATCTCGGCGCCGGTTGCGCTGTCGAGCACGACCACCTTGGCATTGGTCTTGCCGATGTCGAGGACGGCGATGCGGCGATAATTGCTCATGGCATATGGAAGAGGGTGACGAGGTCGCTCTGGACGGGCGAATTATCAGGATTGGTCGCCATGATATCGGCCATGTGGGTCCACCATTTTTTCATGACCGGATGTTCCGGCAGGCTTGCCATTGTGTGGTCGGCAGGCCGCGTCAGCACGCCGAACAGCGTGTTGGTCTCGCGGTCGAGATGGATGGAATAGTCGCTGGCGCCCGACTGGTGCAGGAGAACGACCAGCTCCGGCCAAATCTCGTCATGCCGCTTGCGGTATTCGGCTTCCATGCCGGGATTGAGCTGCATCTTGAAGGCGTGTTTTTCTGAGGTCATCGGGAGCTCATGATCTTGATGCGGCGGGCGATGATCGGGATGGCGATGGTGATGATCAGCAGCAGCCCGATGAAGATCGACATGACGATGCCGGGCACGTTCAACAGGCCGAGACCGAAGGTGACGAGGCCCATGACGAAGGCGGCAATGACAACGCCGCCGATCGTGCCGGAGCCGCCGAGGATCGAGATGCCGCCGAGCACGACCATGGTGACGACTTCGAGTTCCCACCCTTGAGCGATCGACGGTCGGGTCGAGCCGAGGCGCGAGGTCAGGCAGACGGCGGCAACGCCGCTCATGATACCGGTCAGCAGGAAGAGGATGAATTTGACGCGCTCGACCGGAATGCCGGAAAAGCGGGCGGCGAAGTCATTGTTGCCGATCGCATAGACCTGCCGGCCGAAGTTCGTCGCATGCAGCAGGATCGCAAAGAGGATCGCCAGCACGATGAACAGCACGAATTCGAAGGAGAAGACCCAGACGACATAACCCTGGCCGAAATAGGCGAAATCCGTGGGGTATTTGCCATAGGCCTGGTCGCCGAGCACGATGTAGGAGATGCCGCGGAAGAGGCTCATCGTGCCGATGGTGACGACGATCGACGGCAGTTTCAGCACCGAGACGAGGACGCCGTTGAAGATGCCGCAGAGAAGGCCGGTGCCGATGCCGATCAGCACGAGGCCCGGCGTGCCGACGCCGAGCTGTGCTGCCGCGCCCATCGCCGTCGAGGCGAGCGCGATGATCGCAGCGACTGAGAGGTCGATTTCGCCTGATATGACGAGCAGCGCCATGGCGAAAGCGATCATCGCCTTTTCGGTGAAATTGAAGGTCGCGTCCGAGAGGTTCCAGGCATCGAGGAAATAGGGCGAGGCCACGGAGTTGAAGATAAAGATCAGCACGGCCACACAGAATAGCAGCACTTCCCAGCTCGACATGATGCGTTTGAACGGCGTGCCGAGGCGGTCGGGAATGACCCGCTTTTCGGGCTGCGTCGAAACGGTGCTCATGCTGCGACCTCCGCTGCTGCGCGATCACGCAGAATGATGCGGCCGCGATTGCGCTCTCGCCTTGCATTAAAGACGACGGCGAGAATGATGACGGTTCCAGAGATCGCCATCTGGGTGAAAGGCGAAATGCCGATGACCGGCAGCGCGTTCTTGATGACGCCGAGGAAGAGCGCTCCGAGGACGGTGCCGGCGACCGAGCCGACGCCACCGGCAATCGAAATGCCGCCGATCACGCAGGCAGCGACGCTATCGAGTTCGAAACCGTTGGCAATATCGACATAGGCGACCGCATAACGCGAAACCCAGAGATAGCTGGAAAGGCCAGCGAGCGCGCCCGAGAGCACGAAGGCGAGGAATTTCGTCTTGCCCGTATCGATACCGGCATAGACGGCGGCCGTCGGATTGCCGCCGGTCGCATAGGCTGAGCGGCCGAACGGGCTGTAGCGCAGCAGCATGTACATCAGCGCGACGATGATGATTGCAACCCAGCTCAAGACAGGCAGGCCGAGGATCGGCGTGCGAGGAACGGAGAGGAAGATCGGCGTCATCTGATGGGCATTGACCCAGGCGCCGCCCGAGAGCACGAAGGCCATGCCACGATAGATGGTGAGCGTGCCGAGCGTCACGACGATCGGCGGGATTTCGAGGCGCCAGACGAGGAAGCCGTTGATCGTGCCGAGGGCGGCGCCGATCATGATCGCAGCAAGGATCAGCACGACGAGCGGCAGGTCGGGATAGGCCGCATTCATCATCGCAATGGCCATGCCGGTAAAGGCGAGGTTGGCGGCAACCGAGAGATCGATCGATTTCGTCAGGATGACTGTCATCTGGGCAAGCGCCAGGATGATCAGGATCGCCGTGTCGTTGAAGATGCCGGCGAGATTGTCAGGTGTGGCGAAATCGGCGGCGCGCGTCGAGAAGACGACGATCATCGCCACGATGATGGCAAAGAGCAGGGTTTCGCGTTTTCTAATCAGTTTGGCCATGCCCATTACCTCATGCATTTCCGGTCGCCGCGCGCACCAGCGCTTCCGGCGTAAGCTGATCGCGCTCGAAAAACCCGGCCGACAGGCCTTCCTTCATAACCAGCACCCGGTCCGACATGCCGATGATTTCGGGCAGTTCGGACGAGATCATGATGATGGAAAGGCCCTCGGCAGCAAGCTCGCTGATGAAGCCGTGAACGGCGGCCTTCGAGCCTATGTCGATACCCTTTGTGGGTTCATCGAGGATGATGACCTTGGGCATGGTGGCAAGCCATTTGCCGATGACGACCTTCTGCTGGTTACCGCCCGACAGCGTCCCGACCGGCACGGAGAGGGCCGCGGCGCGCAGATCCAGCCGCTCGGCATATTTGCGGGCGAGCGCGAATTCTTGCGCCGCCTGCAGGAAGCCCTTGCGTGAGGTGCGCGTCAGGGATGGCAGCGTCATGTTCTGATAGATCGGCATCGGCAGCGCCAGGCCATGGCGGCCGCGCTCTTCCGGCACGTAAACGATGCCGGCTCTAATGGCGTCATGCGGCGAGTTGATCGAAATTTCCCGGCCTTCGAGCGTCAGCCTGCCGGAGAGCGGCTTCGTGATGCCGAAGAGCGATTGCGCGAGCTCCGAGCGTCCGGCGCCGATCAGGCCGTAGATGCCGAGGATCTCGCCCTTGCGCAGCGTCAGCGAAATATCGCGGAATTCCGTGCGGTGACTGTATTTTGCGACTTCGAGCACCGGGCCGCCGATGGCGACATCGATCTTCGGAAAGACGTTCTCGACGTCGCGGCCGACCATCATGCGGACGATCTCGTCCTGCGGCGTTTCCTTGAGCCGGCCCTGGCCGACAGCGCGGCCGTCGCGGAAGACGACGAAATCGTCGGCGATCTCATAAAGTTCGTCGAACTTGTGGCTGATGAACAGGATCGCCTTGCCCTGTTCCTTCAGCCCCCGGACGATGCGGAAGAGGTCGTCGATCTCCTTGCGGGAAAGGGCCGCCGTCGGCTCGTCCATGATGACGATACGGGCCTCGATCGACAGTGCGCGCGCGATCGCCACCAGATGGCGCTGCGCGATCGAGAGGTCCTTCAGGCGGATCGTCGGGTCGATATTGCTTTCGAGCGCGGTCAGCAACGTCTTCGATCGGCTGTTCATTGCCTGCCAGTCGATGGTGCGAAAGCGCGTGCGCGGCGCGTGGCCGAGGAAGATGTTTTCGGCAACCGTCAGCTCATCGAAAAGCACGGTTTCCTGGTGGATGGCGGTAACGCCAGCATCGATCGCGGCCTGGGCGCTGGCAAAGCTCGTCGGTTTGCCATCGACTAGGATCTCGCCCTCGTTCGGCCTGTAGATGCCTGTCAGGATCTTGACGAGGGTCGACTTGCCGGCGCCGTTTTCGCCGATCAGCGCCGTCACCGTGCCGGGGTGGAGCGCGATGCTGACATTGTCGAGCGCCTTCACGCCAGGAAAGATCTGGGAGATGCCGCGCATTTCCAGAATGGCGGGCGCATCGCCGGTTTTGCTGTCCGTGACGGGTTGTTGAAAGGCGGCGTTCATCAGCTTCTACCAGTGTCGAATGGGAAATCCCGGCGGCTGCAAGACCGCCGGGCTCTGACGCGTTGGCTCCGGATCAGAAGACCTTGGAGAACTGGTCGATGTTCGAGGCATTATAGACGAAGGGATCGGCCATGGCGGCTTCACTGTTATCGCCGACCTTGATCTTGCCCATGCGGCCGGCAGCGATCTCGCTGCCCGGCTTGCCGTCGGTCTCGCCCTTGACGAGGCGATAGGCGATTTGGGTTGCGGAATAGCCGAGGTCGATCGGGTTCCAGATGGCAAATTCCTTCGTGGCGCCCGACTTGATCGCGCCGGCCATTTCGGACGGCAGGCCGAGACCGGTGACGTAGACCTTGCCGACCAGGCCCTTGTCTTCGACGACCTTGGAAGCGGCGAGAACGCCGACCGTCGTCGGAGCGACGATGACCTTGACGTTCGGGTTCGACTTCAACAGGCCTTCGGCTTCACGATAGGACTTGTCCGAGAGGTCGTCGCCGTAAACCGTGGTGACGAGGTTGAGGCCCGGGAAGTCCTTGAGCTGCTTCTTCATCTGGTCGATCCAGATGTTCTGGTTGGTCGAGGTGGTCGTCGCCGACAGGATGGCGAAGTCACCCTTGCCGCCATCGAGATGGTCCTTGGCGAGCGTCAGGCACATCTTGCCGATCAATTCGTTGGACGACGGATTGAGCTGCAGGATGCGGCCCTCGGGTGCGACGCCGGAATCCCAGGAGATGACCTTGATGCCGCGCTGGGTGGCCTTCTTGAGAGCCGGAACGAGCGCGTCCGGATCGTTGGCCGAAACGGCGATGGCGTCGACGCCCTGCGCGATCAGCGAGTTGATGACTTCGATCTGGCCTTCGGCCGTCGTCGTCGTCGGACCGGTGTAGATCACCTCCACGCCGCCGAGTTCCTTGGCGGCTTCCTGTGCGCCCTTGTTGGCGGCGTCGAAGAAGCCGTTGCCGAGCGACTTCACGACGAGGCCGATCTTGATGTCCTTGGCGCTTGCGGTGCCGGCCATCATGGCGACGGCGAGCGCTACGCCGAGCGCAAGTGTCTTTGCGAGTTTCATGTCACTTTCCTCCCATTAAGATTAGACTGCCACACCTCGGCGGCGCTTCATGCGACCGACGAGGAATCCTCCTTCACAAGCTGGGCCACCGGGCTTGCGACGACGAGCCGGACGCCGGCATTCTCGACCATGCGAGCTGCCTCGTCCGAGATTGCGTCATCGGTGATGACCACAGAAACACGGTCGAGCGCGCAGAGAATGAGGCTCGACCGGCGATTGAATTTGCTTGAATCCACCATGACGACGAGTTCTTCGGCCTGGTGCATCAGCTTCTGCTCGCTCTGAATGATGAGGGCATCCGCCTCCATGATGCCGAGCGGGCCGACGCCCTGCGCGCCGATGAACATGCGCCGCGCATAGAAATTGCGGATCGCGTCATTGTCGAAAGGCGACAGGATGAGGCTCTGCTCGCGATAGATCGCGCCGCCTGGCACCGTCACAGTGTTTTTGGAATGCTTCACCAGATGTTCGGCGATCGCAAAAGAATTGGTCATGACCTGCAGGCGGTGGCCGGCCATATAATGCACCATCTGGAAGGTCGTCGTGCCGCCATTGATGATGATGGCGTCGCCCGCTTCGCAGAGATCCACGGCTGCGCGAGCGATTGCGCGCTTTTTATCGATATTGACCGATTCTGAAACGCGGAACGGCCGGCCGGCAAGATTGCCGAGCTGCGGCGGGTGAACGGCTTCCGCCCCGCCGCGCACGCGACGGATCTTGCCCTGCACGTGAAGAGCCGCAATATCCCGCCGGATCGTGGCTTCAGAGGCTTCCGTCAGTTCGGAAATGTCCTGGATCGTGACGACCGACTTTTCCTGAACGGCGCTTAGGATGATGCGATGGCGTTCACGTTCGTGCATTGAGCTCCTCCTCTTGTCATGTTTATTTCGTATCCGTTAAAAGCTGTCAATCACAAACGATCATAAATTTTCATATTGCGCTGCACAATAATCGAATTTGATCGTTTTCGATTGACAAGTTTGGTTTTGATGAGCGATATCGTCTGTGAAAAGGGGGCGCCGACTCGCGTCCCCATTGATGATTTATATGGGAGGATGACATGGCGGCGAACGTCCGGCTTCTGGAAAACCGGTGGGATGATGGTTACGCGGCAGGCCTCGACGAGCCCGGCAAACTTCTCTATCGCTCCAATCTGCTCGGCGCCGACAAGCGCATCACCAATTACGGCGGCGGCAACACCTCGGCGAAGGTGATGGAAACCGATCCGCTGACCGGTGAGAAAGTCAAGGTTCTCTGGGTCAAGGGCTCCGGCGGTGATGTCGGCACCATCAAGCTCGACGGTTTTGCGACGCTTTACCAGGACAAGTTGGAAGCGCTGAAGGGCATCTATAGAGGTGTCGAGGATGAGGACCGAATGGTCGGCTTCCTGCCGCATTGCACCTTCAACCTGAATGCTCGCGCCGCCTCGATCGACACGCCGTTGCACGGCTTCGTGCCTTTCACCCATGTCGACCATATGCATCCCGACGCGATCATCGCGATCGCCGCGTCGAAGAATTCCAGGGAACTGACGAAACAGATCTTCGGCGAGGAGATCGGCTGGCTTCCCTGGCGCCGTCCGGGCTTCCAGCTCGGTCTCGATCTCGAAGCCTTCGTCAAGGCGAATCCGAATGCCAAGGGCGTCGTGCTTGAAAGCCATGGCCTCTTCACCTGGGCTGATGACGCCAAGGCCTGCTATGAGCTGACGCTCGATATCATCAACAAGGCGATCGAATGGTTCGCCGGCCAGACCGAAGGCAAGACGATCTTCGGCGGCACGATTGTGCAGAGCCTGCCGATGGCCGAACGGCGCGCCATCGCCGCCCGCCTGATGCCCGAGATTCGTGGCCGCATCGGCGGGCAGGAGCGCAAGCTCGGCCATTTCGATGATCAGGATGCGGTTCTGGAATTCGTCAATTCGAAGGAGTTGCGTCCGCTTGGCGCGCTCGGCACCAGCTGCCCGGACCATTTCCTGCGCACCAAGATCCGGCCGCTGATCGTCGAATTCGATCCGGCCAAGCCGGATGTCGATGCCATCGTTGCCGGTCTCGACCAGGCGCTGGAGGATTACCGCGCTGATTATGCCCGCTATTACAACGACTGCAAGCATGACAATTCGCCCGCCATGCGCGACGCCAATCCCGTCATCTTCCTGGTGCCTGGTGTCGGCATGCTGTCCTTCGCCCGCGACAAGGCGACAGCCCGCATCGCCAGCGAATTCTACGTCAACGCCATCAACGTGATGCGCGGGGCCTCGACGGTCTCGGAATATCAGGGCCTGCCAGAGCAGGAAGCCTTCGACATCGAATACTGGCTGCTCGAAGAGGCGAAGCTCCAGCGCATGCCGAAGCCGAAGAGCCTTGCCGGCAAGGTCGCCTTCGTCACCGGTGGCGCCGGCGGCATCGGCCGCGCGACGGCCGCGCGCCTCGTCGGCGAGGGCGCCTGCGTGGTGCTCGCCGATATTGATCAGGCAGCGCTCGAGGGCACCGAAGCCGATTTCGTCAAGAAGTATGGCGCTGACGCTGTGCGCAGCCTGCGGCTCGACGTCACCAAGGAAGATGCGGTGATCGCCTCCTTCGCGGAAGCTTGCATTGAATTCGGCGGCATCGATATCCTCGTTTCGAATGCTGGCATTGCCTCCTCCGCGCCGATCGAAGCAACCGAGCTTTCGACGTGGAATCGCAATATCGATATCCTGGCGACCGGCTATTTCCTCGTCTCGCGCGAAGCGTTCCGCCTGTTCCGCCGTCAGGCGCTCGGCGGCAACGTCATCTTCGTCGCCTCGAAAAACGGCCTTGCGGCTTCGCCGAATGCGTCGGCCTATTGCACGGCCAAGGCCGCCGAAATCCATCTTGCCCGCTGCCTGGCGCTCGAAGGCGCAGATGCCGGCATCCGCGTCAACACGGTCAATCCGGACGCTGTTTTGCGCGGCTCCAAGATCTGGAGCGGGGAATGGCGCGAACAGCGCGCCGCCTCGTCGAAGATCGAGGTGGACGATCTCGAGGAACACTACCGCAAGCGTTCGATGCTGAAGCTCAACGTGTTTCCGGAGGATATCGCCGAGGCGATCTATTTCTTCGCTTCGGACCTTTCGGCGAAATCGACTGGCAACATTATCAACGTCGACGCCGGCAACGTGCAGAGTTTTACGCGGTAACTGCTGCGTCAACGGGAGTGCTGCGGGGACGCTATTCTCCTCCCTCATTCCTGTGCTTGTCACAGGAATCCAGTGCGCCCAAGTCCTTGGGCGCGGGAGAACATCGCCCTCGCTATGTATGAGTCATTCACGGCGCGGACGCGCCGTGGCTGGATTCCTGTGGCAAGCACAGGAATGAGGAATGCAATAGCGGACGTCCAAGACCGCGATGTAGGTTGGGAGGAAAGAATGGCCGAGTTCAGGATCGCGCAGGATCTCATCGCGACAGAAAATGAAAAGCGGGCTGCGGCCTTGAAAGCCGATTACGAGGCGCTCGGCGCGACGCTCGCGCGCCGTGACGTCGATATCGAAGCAATCACCCGCAACGTGGCGGAGTTTTTCGTTGCCGTTCCCTCCTGGGGCGTCGGCACCGGGGGCACGCGCTTTGCCCGCTTTCCCGGCACCGGCGAACCGCGCGGCATCTTCGACAAGCTCGACGATTGCGCCGTCATCAACCAGCTGACGCGGGCGACCCCGAATGTCTCGCTGCATATTCCCTGGGACAAGGCGGATGCGCGGGAATTGAAGGCCAAGGGCGATGCGCTCGGACTCGGTTTCGATGCGATGAATTCGAACACCTTCTCCGATACGCCGGGACAGGCTCATTCCTACAAATACGGCTCGCTCAGCCACACCGATGCGGCAACGCGCGCGCAGGCGGTGGAGCACAATCTCGAATGCATCGAGATCGGCAAGGCGATCGGTTCCAAGGCGCTGACGGTCTGGATCGGCGACGGTTCGAACTTCCCGGGACAGAGCAATTTCACCAAGGCTTTCGAGCGCTACCTCGCCTCGATGGCTGACATTTACAAGGCGCTGCCCGATGATTGGAAGCTCTACTCCGAGCACAAGATGTACGAGCCGGCCTTCTATTCGACGATCGTACAGGATTGGGGTACCAACTACCTGATCGCCCAGACGCTCGGACCCAAGGCCTATTGCCTCGTCGACCTCGGTCATCATGCGCCGAACACCAACATCGAGATGATCGTCGCCCGCCTGATCCAGTTCGGCAAGCTCGGCGGATTCCACTTCAACGATTCCAAATATGGCGATGACGATCTCGATGCCGGCGCGATCGATCCCTACCGGCTGTTCCTCGTCTTCAACGAACTGGTGGATGCCGAACAGCGCGGCGTCAACGACTTCAATCCGGCCCATATGATCGACCAGTCGCACAATGTCACCGACCCGATCGAGAGCCTGATCAACAGCGCCAACGAAATCCGCCGCGCCTATGCGCAGGCGCTGCTCGTCGACCGCAAGGCGCTCGAGGGTTATCAGCAGGACAATGATGCATTGATGGCGTCGGAAACACTGAAGCGTGCCTATCGCGCCGATGTCGAGCCAATCCTGGCCGAAGCGCGCCGCCGCGCGGGTGGCGCGATCGATCCGATCGCTGCTTATCGCGCCAGCGGCTACCGCAGACAGGTCGCGGCCGAGCGCCCGGCTTCCGTTGCCGGTGGCGGCGGTATCATCTGAGCTATGAATATGATGCCGGCAGCGCGGAGTGAACCGCTGCCGGCATCGCCGCTCACGGTTTCCAGGCGCCGGCGATCTGGCGGGTGGCGATGTTCAGCCGGTTCCAGACATTGATATTGGCGATAGCGATGACGAGCGCGGCAAGACTCCTGCCGTCATAATGCCGGGTTGCTTCGTCCCAGATTTCGTCCGACACCGGGTCGGCGCGGTCGCTGAGGCGGGTCACCGCTTCGGTCAAGGCAAGGGCTGCCCGTTCGGCGTCGCTGAAATAGGGCGTGTCGCGCCAGGCGCTGACCGCGAAAAGCCTTTCATCCGTCTCTCCGAGCTTCTTTGCGATGCGGGGATGTCCGTCGATGCAGACGCTGCAGCCGTTGATCTGGCTGGCGCGCAGATTGACGAGTTCGAGCAGCTTGGGCGACAGGCCGGTGTCGGCCGGTATTTTGCTGAGGGCAGCCAGCGCCTGCATCGCCTCGGGGATGACGAGGGCAGGATTTCCCATTCTTTCCTGCATGACCATTCTCTCCTGCATGATATGTCTCCTTGATACGTTTGTCGTTTGACGATCTGCCGGCGCTGTCACATCGGCCGGTTTTCGTTCGTCATGGTCTTGACGGATCGCAGCGGAGGAATGTGACGGATGGACGAGGAAAAATGGCTGGCCGATGAATTCGAAGCAAACAGGGCGCATCTGAAAGCGGCCGCCTATCGCATGCTCGGCTCGCGCAGCGAGGCTGACGATGCCGTTCAGGAGGCCTGGCTGCGGCTCAACCGCACGGACGCGACCGGTGTCTGCAATCTTGGCGGCTGGCTGACGACTGTGGTGGCGCGCATCTGCCTCGACATGCTGCGAGCGCGCAAGACCCGTCGCGAGGAGCCGCTGGAATTGCCCGTCCATGGCGGGATCACCGATCCGGCCAAGGATCCGGAGCGCGAGGCGGCCTTTGCCGATTCGGTCGGCCTCGCGCTGCTCGTCGTGCTGCAGACGCTGGCGCCCGCCGAACGTGTCGCCTTCGTGCTGCACGACATGTTCGATCTGCCATTCGACGAGATTGCAGCGATCATCGGCCGTTCATCCGTCGCCACACGGCAGCTCGCAAGCCGCGCCCGCCGCCGGGTGCAGGGCACGGACGAGACGCCGGATGTCGATTTCGAGCGCAAGCGGATGATCGCCGAGGCCTTTCTCGCCGCATCGCGCAGAGGCGATCTCGAGGCGCTCGTCGCCGTGCTGGCTCCCGATGTCGTCTTCCGGCCCGATGCGACGGCGGCGCAATTTGGAAGAGGCGGCGAACTCCGCGGCGCTCACGAGGTCGCCGAACTTTTCAAGGGTCGTGCACAGACCGCGGTAACCGCTCTCGTCGACGGCGAACTCGGTTACATCGTGCGTGTCGCGGGCGAGATCCGTGTCGTCGTGGCGCTCACCATTGCCGACGGCAAGATCCTGGCGATCGATGCCTTCGCCGATCCGGACCATCTCGCTCGGGTCGACTATTCAGTTCTTTCCCATTGAAAACAAAAGGATCTGAAGGCGGACGCGCTTTGTAGAGAGCGCGTCCGCCGGCGTCTTCCGCCTATCGTCGCAGCGTCATTAGTCTTGACAGCGACGCCATCACCCTTATTCTATTATAAGGACTTTCATAACGTAATTATGGAATTGCGGGGGAGCGGTTGACGTTCCTTCATCCTCCATAACGGCCAGCAGACGGATCGCCGCCGGGCGCGGAACGATTCACCTCTAAGACGTCGAAAGGAATGCATATCATGTCCGGGGACCAGGCGAAGAAACCGCTCCTGCTCACCAATGTCAGGCCCATGGCTTTCGGCGCCGGCACGCCTGATGGAACGGTCGATATTCTCGTCGGTGGCGACGGCAGGATTATCGAGATCGGTCCTTCGCTCAGTGTTCAACGTGACGTCACACGCATCGACGGCAAGGGTGCCTTCATTTCGCCCGGCTGGATCGATCTGCATGTGCATATCTGGCATGGCGGCACGGATATTTCCATTCGCCCCTCCGAATGCGGCGTCGAGCGCGGCGTGACCACGCTGGTCGATGCCGGTTCGGCCGGCGAGGCGAATTTCCATGGTTTCCGGGAATATATCATCGAAACCTCGCGCGAACGCATCAAGGCCTTCCTGAACCTCGGCTCGATCGGTCTCGTCGCCTGCAACCGCGTTGCCGAACTCAGGGATATTAGAGATATCGACCTCGACCGCATCCTCGAAGTCTATGCCGCAAACAGCGACCATATCGTCGGCATCAAGGTGCGCGCCAGCCATGTCATCACCGGGTCCTGGGGTGTCACCCCCGTCAAGCTCGGCAAGAAAATCGCCAAGATCCTGAAAGTGCCGATGATGGTGCATGTCGGCGAGCCACCGGCGCTCTATGACGAGGTGCTGGAGATTCTCGGCCCCGGCGACGTCGTCACCCACTGCTTCAATGGCAAGGCGGGTTCGAGCATCATGGAAGACGAAGACCTCTTCTATCTCGCCGAGCGCTGCGCCTCCGAGGGCATCCGCCTCGACATCGGCCATGGCGGCGCCTCCTTCTCCTTCAAGGTCGCCGAAGCGGCGATCGCGCGCGGGCTTCTGCCCTTCTCGATCTCCACCGACCTGCACGGCCATTCGATGAACTTCCCGGTCTGGGACCTCGCGACGACGATGTCGAAGCTACTGAGCGTCGGCATGCCCTTCGACAAGGTGGTCGAAGCCGTCACCCATGCGCCGGCATCCGTCATCAAGCTGTCGATGGAAAACCGGCTTGCGGTCGGCTCGCAAGCCGAATTCACCATTTTCGATCTCGTCGACTCCGAACTCGAAGCCACGGATTCCAACGGTGATGTCTCGGTTCTCAACAAGCTGTTCGAGCCGCGCTACGCGGTAATCGGTGCCGACGCCTTCGCTGCAAGCCGGTACGTGCCGCGAGCGCGCAAGCTTGTGCGCCACAGCCATGGTTATTCTTACAGATAGGATCACGCGCCGGGCTTGGTTCGATCAAGAATCCGCCGGAGAGCCGTCTGAAGCAAGGCGGGGCATTCAGCGGTTTCGCCACCCCATCAGCTTTTCGATATGTTCCGCCGAACTGCGCACGTGGGCAGTATAGTGGTTTTCATCGGAAAACGCCTTCTGCTCCGGCAATACTATGGAGATGGTAGCGACGCATTGGCCGTCGCGATCGCAGATCGGCGAGGCGATGCAGGCCACCGCATAGTCCGATTCACCGGCCTGGATCGACAGGCGCGCCCCGAAGGCCTTGCCGGCGGCTTCCGACAGCGTGCCCGGGTCGATCTCTGCGCGGCCGGTCGGCGAGGAGCGAGCGCAGCGCTTGAAGAGTTCGATGCGCTCTTCCTCGGGCAGGTGGCCGACGAGCAGGCGGCCGGACGCCGTCCAGTTGAGCGGCACACGGGTGCCGACGCGCGACGCCACCTGGAAATGACTGGGGCCGTCAGCCATGGCAAGCACCAGCATATAATCGCCGTCGCGGCCGCAGACCTGCACGGTCTCGCCGGCTTGGCGGCAGAGATCGTGCATTTCGTGTGTGGCGATGCTCATGAAATCCAGCGATCGGGCATAGGCGAGGCCGTAGTGGTAGAGCCGCGCGCCGAGCCAGATCGAGCCGTCGGCCTGGCGCGTCAGCATGTTCTTTTCGACGAGGTCGTCGACGATGACGTAAACGGTCGACAGCGGCGCCTTGACTGCCTTGGCAATGGCATAGACGCCGGCCGGCGAGCCGGTCTCATAGAGATGATCGATTACCTGAAGCGCCCGGTCGATGCCGCTGACGCGCGCACGCCGTGCGCCCTTGCCGCCGCTTTCGGCGGCAAGGGCTTCATCGTCGGAGTAAACTTCGGGCGATGTCTTTCCGTCCAATTCCACGCACCTCATGAAAACTGCGGTCATGTTACATTACTATGGCATAGCGGTCGCTGCGGCAAATCGCAACATTTTGTAGGTTGATCGTGTGGTCAGATCCGGCGTGGTGGAGCCTGGAGGGATCCGTGATGGGACTTTAAAAACTCAGGGATTGGTCTTCAGCCACCACCATCTCCTAACCCGCTCACCACAAGAAGACCCGCCAGCAGTTGCGCAGCGATGTGGTAATTCCGTCGTCATCCGCTTGGAACAACAAGCCCCAGCCTGAGTTTGACCCCCGAACCCAGGAGGTCATGATGACAAATTACCCGACACCGCCTTTCCCGTCCCAGAAGCAGCCGATGCCGGGTTTCACGGCGCAAATGGACCCGGTTCCCGATCACGGCGAGGAGAGTTATCGCGGCGCAGACCGGCTCAAGGGCAAGCGGGCGATCATCACCGGCGGCGATAGCGGCATCGGCCGGGCGGTGGCGATCGCTTATGCCAGGGAAGGCGCCGATCTGGTGATTTCCTATCTCGATGAAGACGAGGACGCCGACGAGACGAAGCGGCTCGTCGAGCGGGCGGGACGCAAGGCCGTCCTCGTCAGCGGCGATATCCAGGATCCTGCCCAGTGCCGACAGATCGTCGAAACCGCGGTCAAGGAGCTCGGCGGCATCGATATTCTCGTCAACAACGCCGCCCATCAGGCAAGTTTCAAGAGCATCGACGAGATCAGTGACGAAGAGTGGGAACTGACCTTCAAGGTCAATATCCACGCGATGTTCTACCTGACCAAGGCAGCCGTCGCCCACATGAAGCCCGGCAGCGCCATCATCAACACGGCCTCGATCAATTCCGACAGCCCGAACCCGACGCTGCTCGCCTATGCGACGACCAAGGGCGCGATCCAGAATTTCACCGCCGGCCTTGCCCAACTACTGGCTGAGAAGGGCATTCGCGCCAATGCCGTGGCTCCAGGTCCGATCTGGACGCCGCTCATTCCTTCGACGTTGCCCGAGGAAAGCGTCAGCAATTTCGGCAAGCAGGTGCCGATGAAACGGCCCGGCCAGCCGGCCGAGCTTGCGACAGCCTATGTAATGCTGGCCGATCCCCTGTCGAGCTATGTCTCCGGCACGACAATCGCGGTCACAGGTGGCAAACCGATCCTTTGATGCATGTCGCCCGCCGGGGTGCCGGAAACGACAAAGGCCGCCGCTTCTTACGGCGGCAGCCCTTGGCGGGGGCAGGGAGAGATCCCCAAGCTGTTCAGGCGGCGCTATCAACCGAAGCAGGGCATCGCCGGCAGATTGGCGCGGCTCGCAAGCGCGCCGATCATGTTGCCCACCGAAGTCGCACGCGGTTCGCGTTTGCCGGCGGCCGTCTCCAGGAGTTGCTTGAAGTCTTCAAGCTTCACGCCGTCGGCGCGCAACACCATGGCGATCAGGGGGTCGCGAAGGGCTTCGGATATCGTCAGGTCGTCTCTGGTCTTTCTCATGGCTTGTCCTCCTTTCGTGGGCGGTCGCCCGTGTTCCACATCCGCCGCCATACCCTCGGCGTTGACTTTCGCGGTCTGTGGTGTTACCGGTAAGTAACAGTACGTTTGTTACCGATCGGTCACATTGATGTCAAGGACTTCGTCCGCAAAAAAATCAGAAACTTCGAATGAAATCTCCGCAGTCGCTCCAGAAGATCGCATCCCGCCGCGGGAGCGTATTGTCTCGACTGCCTTGGAGCTTTTCCGCGAGCACGGTATCCGCGGCATCGGCGTCGATGCCATCGCCGACGCGGCTCTCACCAACAAAATGACGCTTTATCGGCATTTTGGCTCGAAGGATGAACTCGTCTGCGAAACACTGCGCCGGGCCTCTGAAAAGGCGAGCGTCATCTGGCGTGAGCTGGAGGTGGAGCATCCCGGCGATCCGCGTGCCCAGCTGGATGCCTGGGTGGATATGCGGGCGCAGTGTCTCAACGGCGAGCCCGCCGGTTGCGATCTCGCCAACGCCGCTATCGAACTCAAGGGCGAGGGCCATCCCGCTCATGAGATGATCGAACGGCACAAGGCAGAGCAGCGCGATCGCCTGGTCGGACTCTGTTCGGCGGCCGGTGCGCGCGAGCCCCAGTTGCTTGCCGATACGCTGACGCTGCTTCTCGAAGGTGCGCGTGTCAGCCGCCAGGCCATGGGCGCCGATGGATGCTGCGGCCATTTCGCCAAGGCCTGCAGGGCAGCGATCGCCTCCTTCGCCTGAACCATCCCGGGAACCTTACTGCTTCGGTGTCGTTCTTCCACGAGGGAGGATGACGCGGAGGCAGAGACATGAACTATGTCTATCTCAAGCGCCTGTATGCCAAACGCGCGGAGCTCGAAGCCAAGCTGGAGCTTCATGATGCGCGTTATTGCTTCGGCGATGAGGAAGTTGATGACGGCACCGACAACGATCTGCGCCAGCGGTTGAGTGAGATTTCCGAGGAAATTGACGCGCTGGAAAGCAGGCCGGGCCGTTAGCTAGAGCCCTTGCAGCGAAAGGCCCTAATCGCCGGCGCCGAGGATCGTCGTCGTGCGCTCGTCGAATTTTCCCTGATAGAAATGCTCGATTGCCCGGTGGAAGGGCGAGCCGTGGTCGCTGACTGCCGCAAACAAGGTCATCGACGAGCGTAATTTGAGGTCGTCGGGTGAGCCGAGGATCTCATGGGCGGATCGGCCCTTGACGGACAGGATCGCTTCGACGCAGCGCAGCAGCCGGCTCGAGAGAATGGGATCGGCGAGATAGGCGGCGGCTTCCTCGGCCGAACGGATAGCATATTTCTCGGCCATGACAGAGGTGCCGAGACCAGCGATCTGCGGGAAGATGAACCACATCCAATGAGAGGTCTTGCGCCCGGCTTTCAGCTCGGAGAGCGCCTTTTCATAGACGCCGTTCTGGGCGTCGATGAAGCGGTGAAGATTGTAGTCGATCTCGCCGGCCATGGTCCTTCCCTTTCTGCTGTCGAGGCAGCCTGGGCCAAGGTTGCCATGCCCGGCGATGTATTTTTCGGTCAGCAGACCCTTTCGGCGTAAGGGCTGCTCTCGCGGCAATGGCCGTAGGCCGGATGATGCGGCGCGCTGTCGCCTGATGTGGCGGCGATGGCTGACGTCGTCATCGGGTCTGTATTGCCGGAAGAATATGCGGCAAACCCTGCAAAGCTCAAGACAACAAGCGCTCCGACCACGACAATGCGTTCGAAGCCCGAAAGTTTCTGCGCGCTGACATGATCCACATAGTCGCGCTCGCCCAAGCCGATGGTTTCATCCTCTTTCGCATGAAGGGTCACCATATCCTGGCGGCGGCTTAAAGTTTCACTATCTGTCATTTAATTACTCCTGCAACACATGCGGAGTCGGTTCTTTAAGAGCAAACCTCTTACCCTCATGCCGAGCCCACTCCTCACGCGAGCAGCATGTGTGTCTTCAATCGTGGTAATTGAAGGGGCAATCTGCAAACTCAGTGTTCAAAAAATCGTTCTAATAATCGCAAAAAATCGTGAAGCTCTGGCTCGCTGGAACGATCCGGGGTAGTCGTCAGGTCCATCTTTCTTTTGGATCGTCCCATGAGCAAATCCTTCGGTGCGATGTCGATCGCGCAGCTTTCCGTTCTCATTCAAGGTGGCGCGGCCGATCCGGTTGAAGTGGCTGAGGCGATCTTCGGATCCATCGCCGACTATGCCGACAAGGCCGTTTTCACGGTGCTCACCGAAAGCCGGGCGATGGAAGAGGCACTCGCCTCCTCGAAGCGTCTGCGGGAGGGGCGTTCGCTCGGATTGCTGGACGGCGTTCCAATCGCCTGGAAGGATCTTTTCGACATTGAAGGCCTGGCGACCACGGCCGGTTCCGTCCTCTTGGCCGCGGATGCACCAGCCGAGCGCGATGCTGCCGTCGTCGCCTTTCTCCGACAGGCTGGCATGGTTGCCGTCGGTCGCACCAATATGAGCGAATTCGCTTTCTCTGGCCTTGGTATCAATCCGCATTACGGTACGCCCGTCAATCCGCGAAGCGCTGATCTTCCGCGCATTCCCGGCGGTTCATCCTCGGGTGCCGGCGTCGCGGTTGCAGCCGGGCTGGTGCCGGTTGCGATGGGCACGGATACCGGCGGCTCGGTTCGTATTCCCGCCGCTTTAAACGGCATCGTCGGCTATAAGGCGACCCGTGGCCGCTATGCGATGGAGGGTGTCTATCCCTTGGCAAAAAGCCTGGACTCGCTGGGGCCGCTATGCCGCACCGTGAAGGACGCGGTCTGGATCGATGCTGCCATGCGGGGGCTGACGGCGCCTGAGATCGTCGAGCGTCCGTTGCATGGAGTGGAACTGCTCGTGCCAGAAAATATCGTCTTCGATGGAGTGGAGCCCGGCGTCGTCGCCGCGTTCGAGGCGGCTTTGGAACGTCTTCAAAAGGCCGGCGCCGGTGTTTCCCGCATCATCATTCCCGCTTTCTCCGAGATATTCGATCTGATGGCGAGATATGGTCCCTTGGTAACGGCGGAAGCTTTCGCGCTTCACCACGAACGTTTGGCGGGAGCCGATGCGGACCGAATGGACCGCCGGGTCGTCATGCGCACCCGCTTGGGAAGCAAGACAACGCTGCCTGACTATATCGCGATCCTCGATGCCCGCAACCGCCTTATCGCCGACACTGAGCGCCTTGTCGGCAACCGGCTGATCGCTTTTCCCACGGTCGCCCATGTCGCTCCGCCGATAGGACCGCTGGAACAGGATGACGATCTGTTTTTCGCAACGAACAACAAGACACTGCGCAACACCGCGCTCGGCAATTTCCTCGATTGGTGTGGCGTCTCCATTCCTTGCGGCGCCGGGGAGGCCGGCATGCCGGTCGCACTGCTGCTTTCGGCGACGGCCCGCCGCGACGAGGCGCTGCTCGGGACAAGCCTTGCCGCCGAGGCGTTCATCCGCGGCGATTTTACCTGAATTCTTAATTGAACCGCCGGGAGTTTGTTGCCATTGATGGCATGAGGAGATCCTGGAGGAAGACATATGCAGGTTTTGCAGAACGGACGCTTCGCGGTTTCGACTTGGTCGCTGCATCGGCTGCTTGGCGCCGTCCATGCCTATAGTCCCGATCCCGACAAAAATGCTGCGCCGAAGGAGCCCTACGGTCCCGGTGCCGCGGCGCTGATCGACATGCCGGCGGCGCTCGCGGTACGCGGCATCCACCGGCTGGAGATTTGTTCCTTCCATCTGCCGAGCCTTGACTCCGCCTATCTCCATGAACTGCGCGACGCGATGGCGGCGTCGAACGTGCTGTTCCAGACGCTGCTCGTCGAAGACGGCGATCCCAGCCATGCCGAAACGGCCCAACGCGACGTCGAATGGATGGCAGAGTGGAGCGGCATTGCCGCTGCCCTCGGCGCGCAGAGAATGCGGGTCATTGCCGGCAAGCAGAAGCCGACGGAGGAAAACCTCGCCCGCGCCGCCCGTCACCTGAACTGGCTCGCCGAAAAGGCGGAAGGCAGCGGCGTGCGCGTCGTCGTCGAGAATTGGTTCGACCTGCTGCCATCGCCGGTCGAAATGAACTGGCTGCTGGACCGGCTGGACGGCAAGGTCGGGCTCAACGGCGATCTTGGCAATTGGGCCGCGCCGGCAAAATATCAGGGCCTCGCCGATATCATGCACCGCGCTGAAATCTGCCACGCCAAGGCCGATTACGGCGCTGCCGGCCTCGATGCCGAGGATTACCGCAAGTGCCTGGAGATGTGCGAGCAGGCTGGTTACGCAGGTCCTTTCACGCTGATTTACGACTCGCCCTTCTTCGCCGACGAATGGGACGGCATCCTGCTGCAAAAACAGTTCATCGAGGATTTCCTGTGCGAGGCGCCGGCGCGCAGGACGGCTTGATCAGGCTCACTCCTGGCGCGGGAACCTCTGGCTTTCCTCGAGTATGTTCAGGTCCATGTGATTGCGCATGTAACGCTCCGAGGCTTTCTGCAGCGGCTGATAATCCCATGGATAATAGGCGCCGTTGCGAAGCGCTGCGTAAACCACCCAGCGGCGCGCCTGGCTTTCGCGCACGGCCGCGTCGAAATCGGCAAGGTTCCAGCGCCGTTTGGCCTGTTCGGTGAGCCGCGCCAAGGTCTCGGCGTGCGAGGGATCGCTCGCCAGATTAGTTAGTTCATCTGGATCGGCTTCGAGGTCGAACAGCAGCGGCGGGTCCTTCTCGCAGAGCGATAGCTTGTATCGACCGTCCCTGATGCAGATGAGCGGGGCTTCGGAACCTTCGGCCGCATATTCCATCGGCACGGGTCCGCGGCTGCCGGTGCCTTCGGCAAGCGCTGCGAGATCCTCACCTTCGGTCCATGGCTTCAACGCGGCGATATCGATCCCGGCAAGGCCAGCGAGCGTCGGCGTCACGTCGAGTGTCGAGACTGGCTGATCGATGCGCTTGGGCTGCCAGCCCGGGACCGAGATCATCAGCGGAACGCGGGCCGAGCCTTCGAAGAAGTTCATCTTGAACCAGAGGCCGCGATCGCCAAGCATATCGCCATGGTCGGAAGCAAAGAGGATGATCGTGTTTTCGGCCATGCGGGTCCGCTCCAGGATGCCGAGGATTTCGCCGATCTTCTCGTCGACATAGGAGATATTGGCGAAGTAACCCCGCCTTGCCCGCCTGATCTGCTCGCGGCTGATGTCGAAGGCCTCATGGTCGCAGGCCTTCATCAGGCGCTGTGAGTGCGGATCCTGCTCTTCGAAGGCGATTGGCGCGACACCGGGGTCGAGGGCAGGGCAGTCCTCATAGAGATCCCAGAATTTGCGGCGCGCAACATAAGGGTCGTGCGGATGGGTGAAGCTGACGGTCAGGCACCAGGGGCGCCCGTCCTGGCCACGCGAGAGATCGAAGAGCTTGCGGGTGGCGTGATAGGCGACCTCGTCGTCATATTCCATCTGGTTGGTGATTTCGGCCACACCTGCGCCGGTCACCGAACCGAGATTGTGATACCACCAGTCGATGCGTTCGCCTGGCTTGGTATAGTCGGGCGTCCAGCCGAAGTCGGCGGGATAAATGTCCGTCGTCAGCCGCTCCTCGAAGCCGTGAAGCTGATCGGGGCCGACGAAATGCATCTTGCCGGAAAGCGCCGTCTGATATCCGGCGGCGCGCAGATGATGCGCATAGGTCGGGATGTCGGAGGCGAATTCCGCAGCATTGTCGTAGACGCGAGTCCGGCTCGGCAATTGTCCGGACATGAAGGAGGCCCGCGCCGGCGCGCAGAGTGGGCTCGCCGTATAGGTATTGGCGAAACGTACCGAGCGCTCGGCCAATGATTTCAGATGCGGCGCATGCAGGAAATCGGCGGGACCATCGGGAAACAAGGTCCCGTTCAACTGATCCACCATCAGGATGAGAATATTCGGGCGGGCCATGTGAATTGCCTTTTGCTATTTGAAGATTTTATTGAAGCGCCTATCATCTCGCCTGTAAAGTCGGCTTTTATTGATATCTGATCAAAGAGATTTTTATGTCAGAGCGCCCGCCTGAACTTGGATGGATGCGCCTCTTCGTCGAGGTCGCAGCACTCGGGAGCTTTTCGTCTGCGGCAGCGCGTCTCGGGCTGACCCAGCCTGCCGTCAGCTATCAGATCCGCCGGCTCGAAGAACAGTTCGGTGTCAGCCTGCTGCGGCGCCAGCATCGTGGCGTCGAACTGACCGCTGAAGGCGAGCGGCTTCTGGAGGTGGCCGCCAAGGCGGTCGGCGACATCGATGCACTCGCCCGCAGTTTCCGGGCCGAGGCCGAGAGGCCGGTGATCAGGCTCAGAACCGACTATGCCTTTTCAGCGCTTTGGCTGATCCCGCGTATGGAGAGCTTTCGCCTTCTGCATCCGGAAACGGATATACAGATCGTCGCGACGCAAAGGGTCGAGGCCGGTCTGCGCGACGATGCGGATCCCGCGATCGTTTTCGGGTCGGGGGCGGAATTCAGCGCCGTTGGAACGCTTCTGCTGCCGGAAAAGGTCGTGCCTATCTGCACGCAGCGTTTTCTCGACCGCAACGGGCCGTTCGAAAATCCGGGGCAGCTCGCCAAGGCGAGACTGATCCATCTCGACACGCCGATGCCGCCGCCCTGGTTCGACTGGCGCCGCTATTTCACCGAATTCTCCGCTGTCCGGGACGCGCATGCCGGGCAAGGTGATATTAGTTTTAATACCTATTCGCTGGTCGTCCAGGCTGCCTTGAGCGAGCAGGGCGTGGCGCTCGGCTGGATGGGGCTTGTCGATACGCTTCTATCGGCGCGCATGCTGGTCGAGGCCGGCCCGCCACTAGAGGCGCCCGACCGTGGTTACTGGCTGATACCGGCGCGATCTCCAAGCGCTCACAACGAAAGGCTGAGCGCATGGCTGGTCGATGAGGTGCGAGGGAACGTTTAGCGCCAGCTCCATTTACCGGCAGAAGAAGCCTTGTCAGCAACGACAGTGATCGACATTGTGAAGCGAATCTCCAGCGAAGGCGGCTTCAATATGCGAACGACCGGCTATGTCATCGGACTGCTTATGATCGTCCTTGGACTGATCTGGATCGGGCAGGGAAGCGGCTATTTCCCCTATCCAGCCTCGTCTTTCATGATCGCCCAAACGATCTGGGTGCTTTGGGGAGCGATTCTGGCGGCGGTGGGCATCGCTGTGGTGGTCATTGTCTCGCGGCTGCGCCGGAGAGGATGAATGTTGTTGCTATCTGGCAACAACCCGGCCGTTGATGGCCTGTCGAATTGAGGAGAACGACATGAGCGCAGGTGAAATCGACGGCTTTGCCGACCGGATCAGGAAGCATCAGGGCGGCATGATCTCGGCCTGGGTGGGCATTCCCGACGCCATGCTCGTCAACCATCTGGCGCAGGAGGCTTTCGACGCGGTCGTGCTGGATATGCAGCACGGCATGTG
The DNA here is from genome assembly GCF_024721175.1 of Rhizobium sp. Pop5. Taxonomy (NCBI): domain Bacteria; kingdom Pseudomonadati; phylum Pseudomonadota; class Alphaproteobacteria; order Hyphomicrobiales; family Rhizobiaceae; genus Rhizobium; species Rhizobium sp. Pop5. The sequence goes on from NZ_CP099400.1 coordinate 236,752, forward strand.
GGACATGCCGGCGGCGGCAAATGCCGTCGCTCAGACGCGCCTTGCCGGCAAGCCGGCCATCGCGCGCATTCCCGTCGGTGATTTTGCATCCGCTTCGCGTCTGCTCGATGCCGGGGCCTCCGGCATTATCGCGCCGATGATCAATTCGGCGGAAGATGCGAGGGCGCTCGTCAGGACCACGAAATATCCGCCTCTCGGCGAGCGCAGCTGGGGACCGTCTTTGGCGCTGAACCATATGGGCCTTTCGGCCGACGACTATCTCAGGAGCGCCAATGACCTCACCGTCGCTATCGCCATGGTCGAAACCCGCGCCGCTCTCGACGCGATCGACGGCATCCTCGGCGTGACCGGCATCGACGGCATTTTCATTGGCCCCTCCGATCTTTCGATCGCACTGTCGAACGGCGATCAGGTGGCGCCGAACGCGGCGGAAATCGACAGCGCCATGCAGCATGCCGTCGCGCGTTGCCGGGCGCATGGCAAGTTCGCCTGTGCCTATGCCGGCGACGGCGAGCGGGCCGGCGAATTGCTGAAATACGGCTTCGATCTGGTCATCGCCGGTGCCGAGACCGTGCAACTGCGCGCCGGCGCCCGCCGCGCCATCAATGCGGCCCGGAGGATCGCTTCGGGCAGCTAGGCGCGTTTCAGCGGGTCGGTTTGAGCGCCAGCCAAATGACGTGGCGGGCACCGCCGCGTTTGCCGTTGGCGCGGGTGTTGGCTACATCCACGGAAAAGCCGCTGTCCTTGAGGCGTCGCGTGAAATCGGGGTCCGGACCGGACGACCAGACGGCGAGCACGCCGCCGGGGCGCAGCGCGTCGCGAGCGGCGCGAAGGCCGTTAGAATCATAGAGCCGGTCATTGGATTTGCGGGTCAGCCCGTCCGGGCCGTTGTCGACATCGAGTAGGATCGCGTCATAGGCGCCCTTCCCGGCGCGGATCGCCTCGCCGACATCGCCCTGATAAATGCCGGCACGAGGATCGTCGAGACAGCCCTTGAAGACCTCCGCCATCGGCCCGCGCGCCCAGGCGACGACGGCCGGCACGAGTTCGGCGACGGTGACGCCTGCATCTTCGGGAAGGACGGCGAGGGCGGCGCGCAGGGTAAAGCCCATGCCGAGCCCGCCGATCAGGATCTTCGGCTTGGGATGTGCCTTGATCCGTTCCCAGGAAAGGGTCGCAAGCGCTTCCTCCGAGCCGCTGAGGCGGCTGTTCATCAACTCGTTGGCGCCGAGCATGATCGAGAATTCGCTGCCGCGTTGCTTCAGCCTGAGTTCGCCGCCTTCGCCGGGAATGGTTGCGGAATCGAGCTGGATCCAGGGCAGCATGACGGTCTCGCCTCACATGAAAGGGACCGTCCCCTAGCATAGGGCGAAGAACGAGGCCAGCAAGCCGGCCTCATACCATCCGCATGAAGTGATCCGGCTCCACTTCGACGATTTCGTCCTGCGGCGCGGCTGAACGGCGGCGGATATCCTCTACCTCGTCGGGCCTCAGCCGGGCTTTCGGGTCGTCGAAGCGGATATCGGGATCGGGCACCGCCGAGAGCAGCAGTCTTGTATAGGGATGCAGCGGACTGTCGATCACCCGAGCGGTGCTGCCCCATTCGACGATCTGGCCGGCATACATCACGGCGATGTCTTCGGCGACGTAACGGGCGGTGGCGATATCATGGGTGATATAGAGCAGGCCGAGGTTCATCTGCTGCTTCATCTCGTTCAACAGGTTCAGCACGCCGAGGCGCACCGAGACGTCGAGCATCGACGTCGGCTCGTCGGCGACGATCACCTCGGGTTTGACGGCGAGCGCGCGGGCGATGTTGACGCGCTGGCGCTGGCCGCCGGAGAGTTCATGCGGATATTTCGGCGCGACGAGATCGGGATCGAGCCTGACGCGCTGGAGCAGTTCACGGATTGTCGCGTCGATCTCAGTTCCCTTGATGTCAGGGCGATGAAGCTTCAGCGGCCGCTTGAGATGGTGAGCGATCGTATGCGCCGGGTTGAGCGAGGCGAAGGGGTCCTGGAAGATCATCTGCATCGAACGGCGATAGCGGGCGATCTCGTCCGCCTTGGCGCCTTCGACCGGGCGGCCCTTGTAGAGGATCTGCCCTGATGTCGGCTGATATTCGCGCATTGCCATGCGGGCGCAGGTGGTCTTGCCGCTGCCGGATTCGCCGACGAGGGCGAGCGCCCGGCCGGCCCGTAGCGAAAAGGAGATGGAGCGAGCGGCGTGGACGGCGGATGCGCCGTGGCCGAAGGTCTTGGTCACCTTGTCGAGGGCGAGGATGGTTTCGCTCATAGCAGCACGCCTCCGTGAAGCGACGGGAAGGAGGCCCAGAGCCTTTTCGTGTAGGTGTGCTGCGGTGTCCGGTAGATCGCCTCGGCGCTGTTTTGCTCGACGAGCTGGCCAGCGAGCATGATGCCGATGCGATCGCAGAACTGCACCATCAGTCCGAGATCGTGGGTGATGAACAGCACGGAAAAGCCGAAGCTGCGGCGCAGCTCGTTGATGCGCTGCAGGATCTCGCGCTGAACGACGACATCGAGCGCCGTCGTCGGCTCGTCCATGACGACGAGCTTCGGGTCGAGCGCCATGCAGATGGCGATGACGATGCGCTGGCGCATGCCGCCGGAAAACTGGTGCGGATAGTCGCGCATGCGGTCCGGCGCGATATCGACGAGCTTCAGCATCTCGGCGGTGCGCTCGCGGGCTTGCGCGCGGCCCATATTCTTGTGGGCGCGCAGCACGTCATAGAATTGCCTTTCGATGCGCAGCACCGGGTTTAGCGAGTTCATAGCGCTCTGGAAGACCATGGCGACTTCGCGCCAGCGGAAGGCGCTGAGCGCCTGCTGGTCGAGGCCGAGCACGTCGCGGCCGTCGAGCAGGATGCGGCTCTCCTTCCGGATCAGTGCCGGCGGCTTGTGCAGTCGGCTGATGGCGAAGGCGATGGTGCTCTTCCCGCAGCCGGACTCGCCGGCAAGGCCAAAGACTTCGCCGGGCGCGACATCGAAGCTGACGTCGTCGACGGCGCGGAAATCCTTCTCTTCGCCGATATAATCGATGGTGAGGTTCCTCACCGAAAGCAGCGGCTGGGTCACAGGCGGCCCTCCCCGGAACGGACGAGCAGCGACCAGCGCTTCAGGTGATTGCCGGTGCGCAGACGCGGATTGGCGATCTCGTCGACGGCGAAGTTGAGCAGCGACATGCCGATGCCGAGGAAGGCAAGCGCGAAGCAGGGCGTGAGGATATCCCACCATGCGCCGACCGAAAGGGCGGAAGCCTTCTGCGCATTGTAGAGCATCGTGCCCCAGGAGATCGCTTTGGGATCGCCGAGGCCGAGAAATTCCAGCGTCGCCTCGGTGATGATAGCGAAGATGACGCTGCCGATGAAATTGATGCCGACGATCGAAATCACGTTGGGGAAGATCTCTGATGTCATGATGCGCCATTGCGGCTCCCCCATCATTTCGGCCGATTTGACGAAATCCTTCTGCTTGACGGAAAGCGTCTCGGCGCGCGTGACGCGCGCACCCCAGGCCCAGGAGGTGGCGCCGAGGATGAGGGCGATGACGACGGGGCTGGCCTGGCCGATGAAGGCGGCAAGCACCAAGAGCAGCGGCAGGTTCGGAACGACCAGCACCATATTGGTGAAGAAGCTGATCACCTCATCCGTCTTGCCGCCGCGATAGCCGGAAATGATGCCGAGCGCGGTGCCGACGAGCGTGATCAGCAAGCCGGCGCCGAAGCCGACGGCGAGCGAGGTGCGGGCGCCATAGATCAGCCGGGCAAAGACGTCCTGACCGATGCGCGTCGTGCCGAGAATATGGTCGAGTGACGGCGCCTGGTGGGGTCGTCCAGTGCGGGCGGCGGGATCGTACTGCGTCAATAGCGGGGCTGCGATCGCGACGATGAGGATGAAGGCGATAATGGCGAGGCCGGTGAGCGCCTTGCGGTTTCGAAGCAGGGTCTTCATCTCATGCTCCCTTCAGCCGCGGGTCGAGCAAGACATAGCTGACGTCGACGATGAAATTGGCGATCAACATGGTCGCGGTCATGATGAGGAGCTGGCCCTGGATGACGGGATAGTCGCGGGCGAGGATCGCCTGATAGAGAATGTTGCCGAGGCCGGGATAGTTATAGACGACCTCCGTCACCAGCGAGCCGCCGAGAATGGTGCCGATGGCGATGGCAAGGCTGGAAACGGTCGGCAGCAGCGCGTTGCGCGCCGCATACCAGAGCATCACGTTCCGGTCAGAGAGGCCTTTGGCGCGGGCCATGACGATATAGTCCTCGCCGAGCAGGTTGATCATATTGTTGCGCATGGTGACGGTGAAGCCGCCGATCAGCACGGTGCAGAGGGTCACCATTGGCAGGATGCCGTGATAGGCCACACTGCCGATATATTGCAGGCTGAAGGCCGGATCGAGCGACGGGTCGGCGGCATAACCGTTCGGAAACCAGCCGAGCGTGAAGCCGAAGATGAAGAGCACGATCAGCGAGGTGACGACTGCTGGTACCGAGGTCGCGAAAATCGCGCCGACGGAGACGACGACATCGAACCTGCTGCCGCGCCGCCAGGCGGCGACGATGCCGAGGAAGGTGCCGAGCGCGAAGCTCACGATCGTCGCTGTGCCCATCAGGGCGATGGTCCAGACGAGAGCATGGCCGAGCACGGAGGTGACCGGCAGCGGAAAATATTTGACCGAGCGGCCGAGATCGCCGGTGAAGATGCTGCCGAGATAGGTGAGATACTGCTGCCAGAGCGGGCCGTCGACGAAGCCGAAGGTGAGTTTCAACGCCTGCAGGCTTTCCGGCGGCAATTCGGTGCCGGCGCTCGAAAACATGATCTGCACGGGATCGCCCGGCATCAGCCGGGGCAGGAAGAAATTGATCGTCGCTGCCGCGATGAAGGCTGCCATGTAGAAGACGAGGCGGCGAAGCAGAAAAGCCATGGGAACTCCGTCGTGACGGGAGCGGCGCTTTTAGATGAGCGTGATGTCATCCGAAAACCGCTTACACTTTTCGGCATCATGTTCTGACACCGCTCCCGAGAGCATGATGCTTATTTCACCGGTTCCAGGGCGAGCAGGTTCAGCAGGCGTGCCGGATTGGTGCGCGAAATCGACGGATTGACGAAGGGATTTTCCTTGGTCGACCAGCCGGTGAAGCGCTTGGTGTTGTACTGATACCAGTTCGGATTGTTGAAGACCGGAATCATCGGCATGTTTTCAGCGACGATGCGCTGCGCCTTGTTCATCGCTTCCTTCTGCTTGGCAAGGTCGGCGGTCTGGGTGAACTCGGTGACGAGTTTCTCGACCTCGGGGTTGAACCAGCGCTGCGCGGTGAAGCGGGTCTTGCCCTTGTCGGAAGCGCTGAAGGCACGCTTGTAGGGATAGTAAGGCGAGGCAGAGGCCGGCAGGCTGTTGATCGCCGCATCGAACTTGCCGCCGATGAGGTTGCCGGTCCAGACGGCTTCCTCGGGCGTTTCGATCTTGGCGTCGATCCCGACCGCCTGCATGCCTTCGACGGCGATGTTGACGGTATCGACCCAGTCCGTCCAGGAGTTCGGAACAATGATGGAGAAGGAGATCTTGCTGCCGTCGGGATTGTCGCGGAAGCCGTCGCCATCCTTGTCCTTGTAGCCGGCCTCGTCGAGCAGCACCTTGGCGGCGCCGGCGTCATAGGTCGCGTACTTGCCGAAGTCGGCCTTGATGGAAGGGTCCGCCCAGCTCTTGTAGAGCTCGCCCATCAAGCCGGGGTCTTCGTTCAGCGTCGGGTAGCCGTAGCCGGCGACGTCGATCATCGTCTTGCGGTCGAGCGCCATGCCGACGGCGCGGCGGAACTTCACGTCGTTGAAGGCCTTCTTGTTGTTCTCGTTTGCTGTTTCCAAGTTGAACAGGAAGGCGACCATGCTGCTCGGCGAATACCAATAGTGGAAATGCGCCGAGTCCTTGGAGACATAGACATTGTCGATGTCGGGAATGAAGGAGACACCCCAGTCGAGTGTGCCGTCGGCGGTTGCCGTCAGGATCTGGTTGTTGTCGGCAAGCTGCGGAAAGCGCATGCAGTCGACCTTGAGATGCGCGTTGTCCCAGTAGTTCGGGTTGCGGCACTGGTCGTAAGTCTGGCCGGTGAAGCGCGGCACTTCCGTCAGCGGGCCGCTGCCGACCGGGTCTTCGTTGGCGAAGGTGACGGGATCGGCGACATCCTTCCAGACATGTTCGGGAACGATTGGCAGTTGCGAGATCTGCTCGGCGGCAAGCGAGCTCGGATTGGCCAGCGTGAAGCGCACCGTCTGGGCGTCGACGGCTTGCACATCGGTGACGAAGGTCCAGATGCTGACGAAGTCGAGCGCCGGGAATTTCTTCAGGTAATCATAGGTGAACTTGACGTCGGCTGCGGTCAGCGGCTTGCCATCAGACCATTTCAGGTTCGGGCGCAGCTGGAATTCGATGCTCTTCAGATCGTCGGAGAGCTTGAAGCTTTCGGCCAGACGATAGACCGGCTTGTTGCTGTCGAAGCGATTGAAGATGACGAGAGGTTCATAGATAAAGTCGAGCGTCGACTGGCGCGACGAGGTCTGGTTGAACGGATTGAAGTTGCGCACCCAGGTCGTCGCCGGTTCGATATTCGCGGTCAGGATCGTCTGCGCCATGGCGGATCCCGAAAGAAGCGTCAGTGCAGCGGCTGCAAGAAGATATTTTTTCATGTTCTATTCCCCTTTTTCTTATGAGTGAGATATGACGGTCAGGCGGTCGACACGCTGGCAAACATGTCTTCGACTTGCCGGTGGGCGGCGCGATAATCGATCTTGAGATTGCCCAGACGGGCCTGGCCGGCGGCGATGCGCTTCAGGGCGGCGTCCGTCAGCGGGCGGGCGGCCTTGGCGGCAGCTTCGCTTTCGGGAATGTCGCCATGGCTGTGGAGCGCGATGTCGAAGCCGGCGTCGAGCACTTGTCTGACGCGTTCCGGCAGGGTGCCCGCGAGCGATTCCATGAAAATGCAGTCGGAGACCAGCACGCCCTCATAGCCCATGTCCTTGCGGATCACGTCGTGCATAACAGGCGAGATCGACGCCGGCAGCTCGGCGTCGTAAGCCGAATAGACGACATGGGCGACCATCGCCCAAGGCGTGTCCTTCAGCGCGACGAAGGGTTTGAAATCGGTGGCGGCGAGCGTCTCGCGGCTGGCGTCGACGACCGGGCGCTCCTTGTGGGAATCAAGCGTCGCGCGGCCATGGCCGGGAATATGCTTCATGACAGGCATGTTGCCGGTCTCGAGCAGGCCGTCGACCACCTCGCGGCCGAGGGCTGCGATGAAGTCGGGATCAGGGCCGAAGGAGCGGGCGCCGATGACCGCGCTCGTCGTCTCGAAAACGAGATCGAGAACCGGCGAGCAGCCGCTGGAAAGGCCGAGTTCCGTCATCATCGCGCCCATGGCCCGGGAGGAAAGGCGCAGCGCTTTTTTGCCGAGATCGAAATCGCGGCGCGCAAGTTCGGCGAATTGGCCGAAGCTGCGGAAGAGCGGCCAGGGGCCAGCATCGAGATGCTGCACACGGCCGCCTTCCTGGTCGGTGAAAACAGGCGCATCATCGCGGCCGACGGCTTCGCGGAATCGTTCGATCAGGCGCTTCGTCTGCTCCGGCTCGCGTTGATTGCGCCGGCCGACGAAGAGGCCGAGCGGATTTGTCTCGCGGAAGAGGGCGAATTCATCATCCGAAATGACGGGGTTCGGAAGGCCGACGAAAAGGGCGAGCGGGGTCGAGGACAATTCTGTAACTCCGGTATCAGATGGTCATTTCGGCGCGCTTCTCAGCATGCCTTCGTAAATGCCCTTGTCGGGGGCGGGGATGACAATTGCGCCTGCCGTTTTGGCGTAGAAATCGACCGGGCCGGCATCGCCGATGAAGGCATAGGCATGACCTGACGTTTTCATGGTCTGAAGGCAGGCGGAAAAGAGGGCGAGCCCGATACCCTTGCCACGCGCCTCCGGGGCGACGCCCGTTGGGCCGAAGAAACCTCGCGCGGTGGTGTCATAACAGGCAAAGCCGAGCAGTTTGCCCGCTTCCACGGCGATCAGGCAGGCAACTGGCTGGCGGGAGAAGGCGACCGAGACTTCACTTGCCCAATTCTCGCTGAACTGTTCGCGAACCCAGTTGACGACGAGATGAAGTTCCGGGGGAAGGGCCGGACGGATGGAGGCAGCGACATCGTCGGCCTTTTGTTTCAGTTCGGCGAGCTTGGTGGAATATAAGCTCACAAGCAGGTCTGGCACCTGTTATTCCTCCCAATATTCCGCTATTACGGAATGTATACCCTTTTAATGTTATAGACTTGGCCATCTGGCCGAGCTTGTCAACAGGGTTTTTCAAATGGGCCGGGTGCGGTCTCCCGCTCCGAAGCCGGCGTTCAACGCAAGGTGGATGACGAACGGAAAACGGCCCGGGGAGGGCCGGGCCGTTTTCTTGTTGCGCTTTTTGACGGGATTACCGGATAGCCGGTTATTCGCCGTGTTTCCAAAGTTCATGAAAATGCTGCACCGGACCATGGCCGGAGCCGACGCTGAGACTTCCGGCAGCTGCGACAGCGCCGGCGAGGTATTCCTTGGCGATGGCGACGGCCCGCTGAACCGGGGCACCCTTGGCAAGTTCGGCCGCCAGCGCGCTGGAGAGCGTGCAGCCGGTGCCGTGCGTGTTCTTGGTCGGCACGCGCGGAGCTTCAAACCAGTGGAGGCCATCGGCCGTGGCCAGCACGTCGGGGCTTTCATCGCTGTCGAGGTGGCCGCCCTTGACCAGTACGGCGGCCGGGCCAAGTGTGCGAAGCCTCTCGGCCTGTTCCGACATTTCCGCTCGGTTGGTCGCGACGGCCTGGTGCAACAGGGCGGCGGCTTCGGGCAGGTTCGGGGTCAGCAGGGTTGCAATCGGCAGCAATCGGCGGGTCAGCACGTCGATCGCCTCAGGCGCGAGCAGGGCCGCGCCCCCTTTGGCGATCATCACGGGATCGATGACAATGGGAATGCCGCGCCGGTCGGAGAGCGCTGCGGCGACGGCTTCGGCGATTCCCGCATTGGCAATCATGCCGATCTTGACGGCGTCGACGCGCACATCGGCAAAGACGGCATTGATCTGATCGGCGACGAATTGCGGTGGGACCAGATGCACGCCGGTGACGCCTTGTGTGTTCTGCGCCGTCAATGCGGTCAGCACCGCCATGCCATAGACGCCGCGGGCGGAAAGAGCCTTGAGATCGGCCTGGATGCCGGCGCCGCCCGAGGGATCGGAGCCGGCGATGGAGAGAACGTTGCGGATCATGGACGGACCTTTCGGATTTCGGCGGCGATGCGGCGCGTGGCTGCCTTAGGGTCCGAAGTGCCGCAGATTGCAGAGACGACAGCAAGCCCCTTGGCGCCGGCTGCGAATACTTCGGCCACATGTTCGGCCTTGAGCCCGCCGATGGCGACAGATGGCACCGGAGAAGCCTTTACCAGTTTCGCAAGGCCGTCAAAACCGATCGGCTGCTTGTGATCGGCCTTGGTCGGCGTCGCAAAGACAGGTCCGACGCCGGTATAATCGAGGAGATCGGGATCGACGGCTGCGGCAAGCAGTTCGGTTTCGACCGAAAGGCCGAGGATCATTTCGGGGCCGATAATCATTCGCGCTTTACGGGCATCCATATCCTCCTGGCCGATATGCAGGCCATCGGCGCCTATGGCAATCGCCGCCTCGACGTCGTCGTTGACGACGAGGAGGGCGCCGGTTCCAGCTAGCGCTTGTTTCAAGGCGCGGCCGGTCTCGATCATCCCGGCGGTGCCGGCATGTTTGTCGCGCAACTGCACCATCGTTGCGCCACCGGCAACGGCAAGACGCGCCGTCTCGACCATGCCGATCCCGGCGCAGAGATCGGGATCGAGCACGAGATAGAGCGAAAGGTCGAAACTTTTCATGCGGGCGATATCCTTGCCCTGGCATCGAGCGTTTCGGCATCGATCGCGGCCAGCGCATCGAGGAAGCGCCAGGAGAAGGAGCCGGGGCCGGCCGCACCGAGTGCCGCATCTTCACCGGCGACAGCGAAGGTTGCGAGGGCTGCGACCGTCGCGCCGAAGATATCTTCGGGCGCGGTCGCGGCGAAGGCGCCGACGAGGCAGGTGAGCGAGCAGCCGAGCGCGGTGACCTGCGGCATCAAGGCCGATCCGCCCGCAATACGCACCGCCTTCTCACCATCGGTCACGAAATCTACCGCGCCGGTGACGGCGACGACCGCCTGCTGCCGCCTCGCGAGCCGTCGGGCCGAATCTTCTGCATGCTCGACGGGATCGCGGCTGTCGACACCCTGGCCACGGCTCTCGCCGCCAGCAAGCGCGATGATTTCGGAAGCATTGCCGCGGATGACGGTGGGGTTGAGCGCCAGGAGATCGGCGACCGCACTGCGGCGGAAGGCCGTGGCGTAGTGGGCGACCGGATCGAGCACCCAGGGTTTCCGAGCCGCGTTCGCAGCCTTGGCCGCAGCCCGCATGCCTTCGATCCATTGCGTCGAGAGCGTGCCGATATTGATGGTCAGTGCGCTCGCGATCCCGGCGAATTCGCCGGCTTCCTCAGCGGCATGCACCATGGCCGGCGAAGCGCCGGCGGCGAGCAGGACGTTCGCGGCGATGTTCATGGCGACGTAATTCGTGATGCACTGAACGAGCGGCGGCTTTTCCCGCATCGTCTTCAGCATCGTACCCGGCGTGGTCTCGGTCTGCATATTGCCCCTTTCAGGCGGGGGCAGGCACGGGGCGGTTCATGCGGGCAAAGCCCAACCCCGAGCGACTCCCTCCGCCGGCATGATCCGGTTCAGGTTCGAAGGGTGCTTCTCAGCCCGTCTTTCGACGGACGCCCCTGTCTCTCATCAGGCTCTATTTTGCAGAGAACGGGGTGCATGTCACCCCGAAAATGACAATTCTGCGAACGCTGCCATGCGGCGAATTATCAAAGGCGATCAGCCGACAATGGTTGCCAGCAGTCGGCCGACCTCCTCGTTCGCGACGTTGTTGTGAGCATCCGAGGTGGCTGTCTTGATGATGTATTTGTCAGCCAGGAAGGTGTTCACCTTGCCTGGCTTCGGCGCGAAGACGGCATCCGTATCGTCTGCGACCGCCTGTCCCGCCTTCAGGTGCTGCGGACCATTCGCCCCCATCGCGCCGAACGCATCATTCGCATCGCCAATACCCTTTGCGATATCGCGCGACAGGCGCGAGGCCAGCGCATAGGCGAGCGTGCAGGCAAGATCGTTGTGGGTGTGGGTGACGCAGATTGGCCCGGTCGGCTTGCCCACGACATCAGGAAAGGCGCCGGCGAGGCCCGGCTTGATCTCTTTGGCAAAGCCATTATGCGAGAAGGCGCCCTGCAGCAAAGTGAGCGAGAAGAATTCCAGCTTGGTCACGGGCGCGAGCTTGTTCGCCGCCGCCGAAACCAGCCGGGCGCCAAAACTGTGGCCGACGAGATGCAGTCGGATCTGCCGCTGCAACACGAGTTTCGACAGCACGCTTTCGGTCAACGCCTCGCCGACGATGCCGGCGCGGTTCTTCATCTCGTAGTAGGTCAACTGGTTCAGGAACCGCGCGACGGCTGCTCTCGGCCCGGAGATCAGGCCCGAGACGACGTCGCCGAGACCCTGCGTCTTGCCGACGGAGCTTTCGATATTGAAGGTCGGCGGCGGGACCAGCCCTTCCATCAGCACCTTGGCGCTGTTGGCATCCTCCGTCGCGAGCGCGATGGGCTCGGCATCGGCCTTGAGTTCCGTATCGGCTCCGGGATAGCCAATCGCTTTGTTGCCTTTCCTGACGAGGAAGAGCGATGCCGTTTCATCGAGGGTCTTGGCCGCGGCGCGCGCTCTTTCGACCGTGGCAGTGCCATCCGAGCCGAAGAGATCCTCGAAATCGGCCAGCACCTCGTCGAAAACCTTGTCATCGATATCCCTGATTTCCGCTACCGTTCCACCGGCTGCCTGGGCGCCGCCGCCTGATGTCACCAGCGTCTGCTCATCGAAATTGGTGCGATAGGCCTTGGCCGGCCAGACGACGCCGGCGACGACAGTGCGGCGCGCCTTGTCCGCAGCAAGCTTCTTGCAGGCATTCGCCCACAGCGTTCCGTAGAGCGTTCGGGCGTCGTCCTTGGTGTTCTTCCAGCCATGTGACATCACCACGAGATCGGTGATATCGGGCTGGTTCAGCAGCGCGGCGAGCTTTCCCGTCAACGTGGGATCGATCGCACCGTCCCTGTCGAATTCGAGCCATAGGAATGGCGAGGGGCCAAGCGTGTCCATGCGTCCTCCTTACACAGCTTGCAGCGTTCGCATCAGATCGAGAAGCCCGGCGCCCTGAAACTCCGGCCGCCGCTTGAGGTCGGTCGCAGCGCCGACGAAGATTTCCTTGACGCGTTCGGGCTGGCCGAGAAATTCGCGCCGGACCGACAGAAAGGCGGCGATCGCACCGGAGACGTGCGGTGCCGCCATGCTCGTGCCGGTATCCTCCCGGAACGGCGCCTCGTCAGGCTTGTCGGCGTCATAGAGCGCGCAGGAAATGATGCGCTCGCCGGGGGCGACGAGATCGGGTTTCATGCGCCCGTCCGCTGTCGGCCCCTTCGAGGAGAAATAGGAGACGCCGTAGGTATGCGGCATGTCGCGATGCGTCGAGCCGACGGTGATGGCGAGCGCGGCATTGCCGGGATCCATGATCGTGCCGCTATGGGCCGCGCGCTCCACCGCGCCGGAAAATTGCGCCACTGTACCATAGCCGGCATTACCGGCCGCAACGACGACGCAGACCCCCGAGCGCACCAGCCTGTTGACTTCGACGCAGAGCGGGCTTTGCCCGGCTGCGAACCAGACCGGATTGAACACATATCCCAGGCTGAGATTGATGCCGTGGATCTTGATGTTGCGCCCATAGTCGTTCGAACGCTGGATGTAGTTGATGGCGGCCAGCAGGTTGCTGAGTTTCCCCTGCTTCTCATTGATGAGCACCTTCAGGCTCATCAGCTTGCAATGCGGCGCCATGCCGGAGATCGCGCCCTGATGCTCATCGGTCACCTCAGACCTGGTATCATCCTCGTTGCGTATTTCCGAGGTAACCGAGATTTTCGTTACTCTCTCCGTCTTCGGGTCTTCCGATATAGACGTGCGGCCCGCAATGATGCCGGCGACATGAGTCCCGTGGCCTGCGGCGTCGGTCAGCGCGGTCGCCGGTGCCGAAGCCGGATCGGGATTATCAGATGTAAAATCCCAGTGGCTGAGGCCATCCGGCAATTCGAGCGTTTTCAGCGTCGAGAAATGCGGATGGTTCTTGTCGATGCCGGTATCGGCCACGGCCCAGACGATGCCCTTTCCGCTGGCAGCGAATGAGGCTTGAGCCGCATCGCACTTGATCGTCCGGACGGATTCATAGACGCAGCGGGAGATCTCGTGATCGTGCCAGATCTTGTAGACGAGCGGAATATCCCTCTGCTTGCCGTCGCTCTTCTCGTCGTCGCCCTTGGCCATCGTCCAGATCGCCAGCCGGCCGATCGCTTCCCGGGTCAGGGTGGCGAAAACATAGCTGTCGGTCCAGAGCGATTTGGCGGCAATCCTGCTGCCGTTCGAAAAGATCTGGGAGAGGTCGAGCTTGCTATCATCGGAGACCGCAGGCATGCCGAGCGGCGCCGACATGCCGAAACGCCGCAGATTGTTGCTTTCATCCGTCGCGCCGATCCTGTCGAGGTGGAGCAGATAGGCCTCGAACAGGAGCTGGCGCGCCGCCGTCGCGCCGCCGGGAAAATCGCGATTGAATTCGATGACGACATCGAAACTCTCAGGGGTCTTGCTGGCCTTCTTCGGACGATCCGGATCGCCCTTCATGAAGGACGAGAGATCGCCCCCGATTCGAGTCTTGACCAGGTTCTCCTGAATGCTGCCCTCGGATTCCGTTCGGGGCTGGGCCGGTCGTTGCCGTTTCGCCATGCGGCTGTCCTCTCCTCTTTCGAAAAGAATAGCAGCAGCAACCGTGGGTGCAATGTATTTCTAAAATACACCTATATATTTAAGCGAAACTCGGCAGTTGCAGACTTGATTAAGTATGCTCGAAACGTGTCTGCTATTCATCTTTTACGTTCAGATGCCAGATGTTTCACGTAAACTATGCGTGTGGCGAAGCCGGGGACTTCTAACTCCAATCATGCAGATCCGTCGTAATCGCCGCCCCAATCGAAAACTCCGAAAACCGCACCCTCAGCCCACTACGCTCCGGCGTACACGCAGCCGGCCCGACCTCATAGCGGTCTGCGGCCGGGAAGGGCGCTAGCCGCAGCAGCGGCCAGAAGCTGCCGTCGCGGGAGGCCTGGATCCGCATCGCTCCGTTCGCGACCGTCACACGGATGCGGAAATCTTCGAGTTCCTTGAAGGGCTGCGACACCGACCAGTCGGATCTGCCGTCAGTAACGACGGTGCTGAGGAAGGCTTCGCCGTCGGTGAATTCCACGCCTGTTTTCACCCAGCGTTTCTCGTCGATGCGCACCATCAGGCCGGCCTGGTCGTAGAGCCTGCGGAATTCGCCCTGGATGCGGATCTGTGCGGTGAAGCTGTCGCCGGTGGGAAAGGCGAGGAAGTGGCCGCTGTCGCGGGTGAAGCCGTAATAGGTTTCGCGCCAGAAATCGGTCTTCTCGCTTGTCGTCATCGTCAGGCCGGTTTCGTCGGCGTGCCAGCTCGCCGGTTCGTTCAGCCATTTTCCGTCGTTGAAATCGATGCTCATCCGCATCTCCCTCCTTTGAAATCTTGCCGCAGGGCGATCGTCTCACCTTGGCATATCACGCAGGCTTCGGGCAGAGGGCAGCGCAGCTGAAAATGGTGCCTTTCCGACAATGGGCCATCCGCGGCTGCATAATCGGCCGCTCATGCTTGACACGTTAGTTCCAGCTTCTATTCTGTTACAAAAAGATGAATTACATAATTATGGAATTAAACCGGGAGCCTCACATGAAAACATTGGTCGCATTCCTGCTCGGCACTGCGCTCGTCGCCCTGCCTTCGACCTTGCTTGCCCAGGAGAAGGGCGGGGTTATCAACGTCGCGACGATCGGCGAGCCGCCGACGCTCGATCCGATGTCGTCGACGGCCGATCTTGTCGGCATCGTCACGCAGCATATTTTCGAAACGCTCTACACCTTCGACAGGAGCTGGAATGTCACGCCGCTGCTGGCCGAAAGCCTGCCCGAGATCAGCGCCGACGGCAAAACCTATACGATCAAGCTCAGGACCGGCATCAAGTTCCACGACAATAGCGATATGACGTCGGACGATGTCGTCGCCTCGCTCACCCGCTGGATGAAGATCGCCTCGCGCGGCAAGCAGGTGGCCGGCTTCATCGACAAGATCGCGGCGACCGATTCCGCGACCGTGACGATCACGCTGAAGCAGCCATACGCACCGCTGACCTCGCTGCTCGCCTTCAACAATTCGGCCGCGATCATCATCCCCTCCGAAAAGCAGGACGAACCGATGAAGGAATTCATCGGGACCGGCCCCTACATGCTGAAGGAGCGCAAGGCCGACCAGTATATCCAGCTCGTCCGTTTCGATGGCTATAAGTCCCGCGAAGGCGACGGCAATGGTTACGGCGGCGCCCGTCATCAATATCTCGACGAGATCCGCTTCGTGCCGGTGCCGGATCCGAACACCCGCGTCGAGGCCGCCGTTTCCGGCCAGTATGATTATGTCGATTCCATACCCGTGGAATCCTACGATAAGCTGAAGGCTTCGACCGCCTCGCAGCCGGTCATGCTGAAGCCCTTCGGTTATCCTGTTTTCGTGTTCAACACGAAGGAAGGCGTTGCCGGGAATGTTGAGGTTCGCAAGGCGATCCGCCAAGCGCTCAACATGGAAGACATGCTGGCCGCAGCCTTCGGCGGCACGGATTTCTATGCGCTCGACGGCTCGATCTATCCGAAGACCTTTGCCTGGTCGACGGATGCCGGTGCCGAGGGCGCCTATAACGTCGCCGATCCGGAAGGGGCGGC
The DNA here is from genome assembly GCF_024721175.1 of Rhizobium sp. Pop5. Lineage (NCBI taxonomy): Bacteria > Pseudomonadati > Pseudomonadota > Alphaproteobacteria > Hyphomicrobiales > Rhizobiaceae > Rhizobium > Rhizobium sp. Pop5. Next base: position 252,773 of record NZ_CP099400.1, read on the forward strand.
AGCCGCCGCCAAAAAAGCCGGTTACAATGGCGAGCCGATCCGTATCCTGACGAGCCGCCAGTATGAATTCCATTACAAGATGGCGCAGGTCGCCGCCGAATATCTGAAGCTCGCCGGCTTCACCGTCGATATGCAGGTGGTGGACTGGGCCACGCTGACGCAGCGTCGCACCGATCCGAAGCTCTGGGATATCTACATCACCCACAGCCCCTTCCTGCCGGAGCCGGCCCTCATCGGTTCGCTCTCGACCAGTTCGCCCGGATGGTGGGATACGCCGGCCCGCAAGGCTGCGGTCGATGCCTTCACTTCGGAAGTCGATCCGAAGAAGCGCGTGGCACTCTGGGCCGATGTCCAGAAGGCGATCTATGCGGATGCGCCCTTCATGAAGATCGGTGATTTCAACGCGGTCTCGGCAAAGTCGGTCAAGCTTGAAGGCGTCGATCCGGCTCCGTGGCCGTATTTCTGGAACGCTTCGATCAAGAAGTAAACACCGCCACCGGCGCCGCTTTTCGTGGTCGGTGCCGGTCTTCTTTTCTGTCGCATCTGCAAGGGCTCAAAAACAGGCCATTCATGATCCGCTACATCCTCCAGCGCCTGTTCGGCATGATCGTCGTGATGTTTCTCGTCGTCACGATCGTCTTTGTCATCGTGCGCGTCACACCGGGAGATCCGGCCGCCGTCATGCTCGGACCGGATGCGACGCCGCAGGATATTGCCGATCTCAGATCCCGGCTTGGCCTCGATCAGTCGCTCGGCCTGCAATATGTCTATTATATCGGCCAGCTGCTGAAGGGCGATCTCGGCCAGTCGATCTTCCTCAACATGCCGGTCACTTCGGCTCTGCTGGACCGCGCCGAGCCGACCTTCTTCCTGACGCTGTTCTCGCTCGCCATCGCCACCGTCATCGCCCTGCCGATCGGCATCTATGCCGCCTATCGCCGTGGCTCCTTCATCGACCAGGCGGCAACGACGCTCGCCATGTTTGCCGCCAGCATTCCAAGCTTCTGGCTCGGCCTCATCCTGATGCAGTTCTTCGCCGTCAGGCTGAATCTCTTCCCAGTCTCGGGCTATGGCGGCCCCGGCTCGACCTTCGCGGACCGCATGTACCATCTGACGCTGCCGGCCTTCGCGCTCGGCATCGTCTCCTCGGCGCTGATCCTGCGCTTCACCCGCGCGTCGATGCTGGACGTGCTCGGCGACGACTATATCCGCACGGCGCGCGCCAAGGGGCTGATCGAGCGCAAGGTCATCCTCAAGCACGCGCTGAAGAATGCGCTGATCCCGATCCTGACGGTGATCGGGCTCACGGCGGCGGTGCTGATTTCGGGCGCCGTCGTTACTGAGACCGTCTTCGGCCTGCCGGGAGTCGGCAATCTCGTCGTTTCGGCGGTGTTGCGCCGCGACTATCCCGTCATCCAGGGGGCTCTGCTCGTCATCGCCGCGCTCTATGTGCTGATCAATTTTGCGATCGACATGCTCTACCTGCTGGTTGATCCGAGGGTGCGCTACTGATGGCCGATATCGCAATCAAACCGGTCGAAAGCGAAGGCAGCAAATTCGTACGCCGCCTCTTGAAGCGCAAGACGGTCGCGTGCGGCCTGCTGATCCTGACGATTTTCGTGCTGCTCGCGGCCTTCGCGCCTGTCGTGGCACCCTATTCGCCGTCCAAGCTTTCGATCGTCAACCGGCTGAAGCCGCCGAGTGGGATCTTCTTCTTCGGCACGGACGAGTTCGGCCGCGACGTCTTCTCGCGTACGATCTTCGCCGGCCGCCTGTCGCTGCTGGTCGGTGCAGCCGTCGTGACCCTGTCGGCGTTGATCGGCGTGACCCTCGGCCTGCTTGCCGGCTTCTTTCAGAAGCTTGATACGCCGATCGCCCGGCTGATCGACGCGATGATGGCATTCCCGGATATTCTGCTGGCGATCGCGCTCGTCGCCGCCCTCGGCCCGTCATTGACCACCGTGATCATTGCGCTGTCGATCGTCTATGCGCCGCGCCTTGCCCGCATCGTGCGCGCCTCGACGCTGGTTATTCGCGAGCTTCCTTATGTCGAGGCGGCGAGGGCGCTTGGTATCTCGACCTTCCACATCATGACGCGGCATGTGCTGCGCAATCTGCTGTCGCCGATCCTCGTGCAGGGCACGTTCCTCTTTGCGAGCGCCATGTTGGCCGAAGCCGGCCTGTCTTTCCTCGGCCTCGGCGTCAGCCCCGAAATCCCGACCTGGGGAACGATGATCGCCGGAGGCCGGCAATATATCGGCCAGGCCGATTGGATGACGCTCTTTCCGGGTGTCGCGATCATTCTTTCCGTGTTGTCGCTGCAGATGGTCGGCGACGGCCTCAGGGACATGCTCGATCCAAGACTTCGCAAGGACCTTTAATCCGCCGACGAAAGATCGGCCAAACGACATTCGTCAATCGAATTCGCATGACAGGAGTTAGCGTGAATCAGTTTCCCGCCGCAGACACGGTTGAGAACTCGCCCTATGAACGGCTTGCTGCACTCGGCATCGAGCTTCCGCCGCCACCGCCGCCGATCGCCAATTTCGTGACGCATGTGCTGGAAGGCAACATGCTCTATCTCTCCGGCCAAGGCCCGCGTGAAGCCGATGGCTTCCTGCATGCCGGCAAGGTCGGCGCCGGCGGCGTCGGTGTCGAAGAGGCTTATGGCCATGCGCGGCTGACCGGCATCAACCTGCTCTCGGTCATGCATGAGGCGCTCGGCGATCTCTCCCGGGTCAAACGGGTGGTCAAGCTGCTCGGCATGGTCAATGCCGTGCCTGATTTCGAGGATCATCCGAGCGTCATCAACGGCTGTTCGGATCTGTTGATCGAAGTCTTCGGGCCGGCCGGCGAACATGCCCGTTCGGCCGTCGGCTTCGGGTCGCTTCCGGGCAACATCACCGTCGAAATCGAAGCCATCGTCGCCTTGCACGGCTGACGACAGCTTTCTTATTTGGAGCAGCGTTCCATCTTATCCCGCTTCCAGAGCCAGAATTCCGGAGAATTTCATGCCTACTGATATGAGACCATCGATCGGCCTTCGCCCCGTCATCAACGTATCGGGCACGATGACCAGCCTCGGCGCCTCCATCGTCGTGCCGGAAGCGATCGAGGCGATGGCGTCGATCTTGCCGCACTTCGTCGAGATCAATGATCTGCAGCGCAAGGCAAGCGCCGTCATCGCCAGGCTGACGGGCGGCGAGGCAGGCTTCGTCACCGCCTCCTGCTCGGCTGGCATTTCGCTTGCCGTCGCCGGCGCGATTACCGGCGACAATCTGCTAGCGATCGAGAAGCTGCCGGATTCCGTGTCCGAGAAGAACGAAGTCCTGGTGCAGATGGGCCATGTGGTCAGCTACGGCGCGCCCGTCGACCAGGCGATCCGGCTTGCCGGCGGCAAGGTCGTTCTTGTGGGACAGGCGACCTCGACCCATCGCTTCCACATGGAAAACGCCATCACCGACAGGACTGCTGCCGCCGTCTATGTCGTCTCCCACCACGTCGTCGATTACGGCCTTTTGAACCTCAAGGAATTCGCCGAGATCGCCCATGCCAGGGGCGTGCCCGTCATCGTCGATGCGGCCTCGGAATACGACCTCAGGATTTTCCTGGAGCAGGGGGCCGATATCGCGCTCTATTCCGGCCACAAATTCCTCGGCGGCCCGACTTCGGGCATCGTCGTCGGCAAGAAGGAACTGGTGCGTCAAGCCTTCCTGCAGAACATGGGCATCGGCCGTGGCATGAAGGTCGGCAAGGAGAGCATCTTCGGTGTCATGGCGGCGCTGGAAGCGTGGGAAAATCGCGACCATGCCGGCATTCGCGAACGCGAGACCGGCTATCTCAATCTCTGGAAGAAGTCGCTCGACGGCCGTCCCGGCGTCACTGCGCTGATCGAACCCGACCCGACCAACAATCCGCTCGATCGGCTGCGTCTCATCATCGATCCAGAGCAGGCCCATATCACCGCCTGGGATCTCGCCGATGCACTGGCCAAGGGCAGCCCGCCGATCATCGTGCGTGATCACGAAGTCGAGCACCGCTACTTCTATCTCGATCCGTGCAACCTGCATCCGGGCCAGGAGGTGATCGTCGCAAGCCGTCTCGGCGAGGAACTCGACAAGGCGCGCGCTTCCAACGAGATCATCGCCACACCCATCGAGAACCGCAGCCGGCATCGCTTCGACGGTCTGCTGCGCTGGCCGGATTGAACCGAAGAGGAACCGACATGGCGAGCGCCCAGCCGCAGCCGATCGAGACCACCGCTCCCGTCCTTTCCGTCGAAGGGTTGACGACGTCGTTCCTGGTGGATGGCGCCTGGAAGCCTGTCGTGCGCGACGTGTCCTTCACGGTGGCGCCGGCCGAGACGGTGGCGATCGTCGGCGAATCCGGCTCGGGCAAGAGCGTGACATCGCTCTCGATCATGCGGCTGTTGCAGGCGGATACGAGCCGCATCCAGGGCCGCGTCATGCTGGGCGGACGCGATCTTCTGGCCTTGCCGGAACATGCCATGCGGCAGGTGCGCGGCAACGAAGTGGCGATGATCTTCCAGGAGCCGATGACATCGCTCAATCCGCTCTTCACCATTGGAGATCAGATTTCCGAAGCGCTGCTCTGCCACTCCGATATGAGCAAGGCCGATGCCAGGGCCGAGACGATCAGGCTGCTGGAAAAGGTCCGCATCCCCTCGGCCGCCTCGCGCTTCGACGAGTACCCGCATCGCTTTTCCGGCGGCATGCGCCAGCGGGTGATGATCGCCATGGCGCTCGCCAGCCGGCCGAAACTCTTGATTGCCGACGAGCCGACGACAGCGCTCGACGTAACGATCCAGGGCCAGATCCTCGATCTCATCAAGATGCTGCAGGATGAGGAGGGGACCTCCGTTCTCTTCATCACCCATGACATGGGTGTTGTCGCCGAGATCGCCGACAGGACTGTTGTGATGTATCGCGGCGAACAGGTCGAAAGCGGCGCCACCGCCGACATCTTCCACCGCGGCAAACATCCCTATACGCGGGCACTGCTTTCGGCCGTGCCGGTGCTCGGCTCGATGCAGGGCCGGCAAAGGCCGCTGCGTTTTCCTGTGGTCAATACGGCGACGGGGGAATCGGACACGCCCGCCGAGGCCGCCGATACGGTGGCGGCAAAGCCGGTGCTTCAGGTGAGGAACCTCACCAAGCGTTTCGACATTCACTCCGGCCTCTTCAATCGGCTGACCAGCCGGGTGCATGCGGTCGAAAACGTCTCCTTCGATCTTCATGCCGGTGAAACGCTGTCTCTCGTCGGCGAATCCGGCTGCGGCAAATCGACGACCGGCCGCGCCATCATGCGCCTGATCGAACCTCAGGCCGGTTCCGTGCTCGTCGAGGGCAGGGAGGTGCTCGGCCTCGACAGGAAGGATCTGCGCGAGATGCGCAAATCCGTGCAGATGATCTTCCAGGATCCTTTCGCCAGCCTCAATCCGCGCATGACGGTTGGCGCGTCGATCGCCGAACCCTATATCGAGCACGGGATGGGCAATGCCAAACAGGCAAAGGAGGTCGTGGCCGACTTGCTCGTCAAGGTTGGCCTGTCGCCTGAGATGGCTTCGCGTTATCCGCATGAATTTTCCGGCGGCCAGCGGCAGCGCATCTGCATCGCCCGCGCACTGGCCCTGCAGCCGAAGGTCATTGTTGCCGATGAAAGCGTCTCGGCGCTCGATGTTTCGATCAAGGCGCAAGTCATTAATTTGATGCTCGATCTTCAGCAGAGCCTCAATCTCGCCTTCCTGTTCATTTCGCACGATATGGCGGTGGTCGAGCGCGTCAGCCATCGGGTGGCGGTGATGTATCTCGGCGAGATCGTCGAGATCGGTCCGCGCGCCGCGGTCTTCGAAAATCCGCAGCATCCCTATACGAAGAAGCTGATTTCGGCCGTGCCGGTGCCCGATCCGGATCGCCGTCACGAAAAGCGGATGGTGGCGAACGACGAGATCAAGAGCCCGATGCGATCCGTCGATTATCAGCCTCCGGTCACCTCCTATCGCGCGGTCGGCCCGGGTCATCTGGTGATGGCTGACCGGTAGCTCAGCCTCCGCCCGCTTGGGAGTTGCCTAACCGTCCGGCGGCGCATAAAGCAGATGCATAGCCACATGCTCGGAAATCTGCACCATGAACAACAGCGACTATTATTCGAAGCTTGGCGGATTGCCGCCGCAGAGTCAGCTGCTTTCAGGCAGGGCCGTTTTCACGACGGCTTACGCGGTCATCCCCCGCGGCGTCATGACCGATATCGTCAGCAGCTTCCTTCCGCATTGGACGGGCACGCGGGCTTGGGTTCTCTCGCGGCCGCTTTCCGGCTTCTCCGAGACCTTCTCGCAATACATCATGGAAGTTCAGCCAGGCGGCGGAAGCGACCGGCCGGAGTCCGACAAGCGGGCAGAAGCGGTGCTCTTCGTCGTCGAAGGCGGTATGACGGTGGTGCTTGATGGCGTCAGCCATGCACTGCGGCCAGGTTCCTTCGCCTATCTTCCGGCTGGTTCGGCCTGGCGCCTGAAAAACAATGGTTCGACCGCTGCGATCTTCCACTGGATCAGAAAGGCGTTCCAGGAAGTCGAGGGGCTGGAGTCGCCGCCAGCGATCTTCACACATGAGGATGACCATCCCATCTCGGCAATGCCCGACACCGAGGGGCGCTGGGGAACGACGCGGTTCATCGATCCTGCTGACCTCCGCTACGACATGCATGTCACGATCGTGACCCTGGAGCCGGGCGCCGTAATCCCCTTCATGGAAACCCATGTCATGGAGCACGGGCTTTATGTGCTGGAGGGCAAGGCCGTCTATCGCCTGAACCAGGATTGGGTGGAGGTCGAGGCCGGCGACTTCATGTGGCTGCGCGCTTTCTGCCCGCAGGCATGCTACGCTGGCGGCCCCGGCCGATTCCGCTATCTGCTCTACAAGGACGTCAACCGGCATATGAAGCTCTGGTAGGAGCGGCGGCGCTGGCGTCGTTGCGATAGAAGTCCCTTCGCCGCTCGGTCTACTTCCTGGAATAGGCATACCGCGTACCGATCGTCGCCAAGGGTGGCGCTGATCGGCTTCAGCCGGCTATCTGCCCTGGCGCGCCTAGTTTACGCTCAATCCTGCGCTCAAAGACATGAGCTGTCATCACGTCATGCAGTTGGTAGGGCAGACAGCTTGGACATTGAAGCGGCCACCCGATAGGGTTAGCGCGGTAAGTATTGTAGAATAGGTGAATACCCGCATAATTTCTGCCGCTCAGACAAGACTGCTCGAAGGCTCTGGGGGGATCTCATGGAAACATTCGCCGAGGACGCCCATGCTGGCGTCGTGTCGCCCGAACTCGTGGTTGATGCGCTTTTTGCATGCCGAAAGACGGCAGCGATCAGGGCGGCCATCGAGCTTGATCTCTTTACTCACATCGGCGAAGGCAAAACAGCAGCGCTGCTGGCGTCGGCAATAGGCGCCTCGGAACGCGGAGTGCGCATCCTGTGCGACTACCTCGTGGTACACGGTTTCCTGACTAAGGGGGGCGAAGAATACCGAATGACGCCCTCGACCAGGATGTTCCTCGATCGCAATTCGCCGGCCTATATGGGTTCTGCCGTCGAATTCATCGCCGCACCCGAAATATTGGATAATTTTCTGCGCGACCCGGCCGCCGTCGTGCGGAACGGCGGGTCGGTCGGACTTGCGAACATGTCGGCAGACAATCCCGTCTGGTTGAAGTTTGCCCGCGGTATGGGCTCCTTTACCGGTCTCAGCGCCAAAATACTGGCTGGGGAAATCTCCAGCTGGCCTAAGCCTCCCAAAAAAGTTTTGGACATAGCGGCAGGTCCTGGCGTTTTCGGGATCGAAATTGCCAAAATCATTCCATCGGCGGAAATCGTCGCCGTCGACTGGGCCGCCGTGCTGGAATTGTCGAGGCAGAATGCGGAAAAGGCCGGAGTGGCTGACCGGTACAGGACGATCGCCGGCAGCGCCTTCGATGTAGAGTGGGGTACGGGCTACGATCTCGTTCTGCTGCCGAATTTCCTGCATCACTTCGACTTGCCGACATGTGCTGAGCTGTTGCGAAAAATCATCGCAAGCCTTTCAGCGGATGGTCGGATCGCCGCAGTCGACTTCGTGCCGAACGAAGATGGTGTGTCGCCGCCTTTTCCCGCGGCGTTCTCCTGGGAGATGCTGGCCGGCACGCCGGCGGGTCAGGCTTATACGCAAAGTGAGCTGACCGAGATGGCAAGACTGGCCGGCCTTGCCGGCGTCATGGTCAAACCGATGCCGCCAACTCCGGCAAGCCTCATTCTTTTTGAATAGCCGGTCGACCGTCGCTGCGTCGGTCATCAAAACCAGGGGAAGGTGACATTCCAACTTTGCAGAAACGGGACACTTTAACTTTGCGTGTGAGTTCATGCTGAACCGCGACTTGCGGGCTTGGTCAAGCTAACCTGCATACCGCATCTGGGCGAGCAGTTTCTTGCGGAAGACCTCTGCGGGCGTTCGATAGCCAAGACATTTGCGTGGCGTATCATTGAGCCGATTGCAGACGTCGATCAGGTCGGCGTCGGTCACGGACAGTGGATCGACCTCTCTCGAAAGCCATTTCCGGACCCGGCCATTGGTGTTCTCGACGGTGCCTTTTTGCCAGGGCGATTGCGGATCACAAAACCAGGTTTGGGCGCCGATGCTGGCTTGCAGATACGGCCAGTCAGTGAACTCCGTCCCCCGGTCGAAGGTGATGGAACGGCGAGCAAGGTGGGGCAGGGCCTGCAGTGCTTGAACAAGGCCGTCCATGACAGGACGGGACTGACGGTCATTGTTGCGCAGGAAGATCGCGAAGCGGCTGACTCGTTCGACCAGCGACGTCACATTGGCCTTGCCGAACTTTTTCCGAAACTGGATCAGGTCGCATTCCCAATGCCCAAACTGCTTGCGCTCGGCAACGACATCGGGGCGCCGCAAGATGTTGAGTTCCGGGCTAAACCGTTGACCATGCTTGCGTCTGGCATGTCGTGGTCGGCGTCGCGCACGATGCTCCGGTAGGTGCCGCCACAGCTTGATGGCGTGCCCGTCGGGCGAATATGCGAACTTGTAGATCGTCTCGTGGCTGACAGAGATCGGATGGCGTTCCAGGCGCATGCGTCCTGCAATCTGCTGTGGCGACCAGCCGTGTACGATCCGGTCGATGACAGATTGTCTGACGTCAGAGAAGCGCGCCAGCTTCCGCAGCTTCGTACGCCGGTCACAAGCGATATCATGCGCTGTGACGCAGTAGTAGCCGTTGAGATCCGGAACATCGTTGTCGATAAACGTGTTGCGTTTGATCTCCCGAAAGATCGTCGAACGATGCCGGCCGAGCTTCTCGGCAATACTCTCAACGCTCAGGCCAGTCATTCGCCACCGGGCGATCTTGCGTCGTTCATCCAGATCAATATGGGAGTAGGTCCGTTTCATTGCATCTTCCTTGCGAGTGATAACCCATTGGTATCATTCGCAAGTCGCACTTCATCCTTGAACCCACCGCGGCTACATCGGCTGTGGCGTAATCGATCTTATGGAACTAGAAAGTCTCCAGCAGACACCGCTGTATAATTCTTTGAAAAATATGCGGCAATATCAATGGCTTTTGGTGCTTTCCCACATCAACGTGCGAGCGTCAGCCAATCGCCGATCGTTGTCCCGGAACGTCGCATGGAACGTGTTGCGGGCATGGCGGGGCGTTCAGTTGCTATTGTCTTTCGGACCTCACGCGGGCTGAGTCCGAATTCGTGGCTGAACGCGCGCGTGAAATTGGCTGCAACGTCGAAGCCGGCGGCCTCGGCAATCTCCGAGATCGGCCGGTTGTCGGTCGGGTTGGTAAGATCCGCATATGCCTGCAGCAATCGATGTTTGCGAATGTAATTGAAGACGCCCCCGCTCGTTTCGAACAATTGGTAGAGTCGCGTCCGCGAGATGCCCAGCGCACGGCACATGACGTCAGGCGTCAGGCTATCTGAATGAAGATTGAGGTGAATATAGCGATGCGCCCGCTCCATAAGCCCCATATTGGTCTGTTCCTGACCGCGATCCAAACTTGTCGACGATGCGGCGCATGCAACGACCATATCGCCGATCGTCCGTATGACCCGCGACACCTCCTCCACCGTCAAATTGCCCAGGTTCGCTTCCAGTCCGTTGATATAGCTGACGAGCAATTCAGCCAGGCTACCGGAGAGGGCGATGTTGTTGGCGCTCTGCAGAAGACTCGCATCACGGGTCAACAGTTCATAGGGTAAGAAGACGAGCACAGCGACGGTATCGGTCATCCGCCCGCGGTAAGGATAACCAAGGGACCTGAAAAATAACTCACCCGGGCCGGTCTCCGTTACATGCCGATTGGCCTCGGTCCAGGCCCGGCCGCTGCGCAGTACGCCGACGTTCCAATGATCGATCGGGCTCGACCGCAGCATGGCCTGGTCGCGAATATAGCTGCATGCCTGCGCGCGCTGCTGAACGATCAGAATATCGCCGAGATGCCAACCGGTCTGCTCCGCAAGGAACCCGTCGCCCTCTGATTTTCCATCCGGCAGATGAACATCCACAAGCGGCGCCATATGTGATCGCCAGGACTGGAACTGTTCTCTCAGTGGCAGGTCATGTGTCGAAAATCGCAAGGGCACCAGCGCCGGTGGAGCGTCCACCCGATGTTCTTTCTGGGGGGACGGTTCGCGCGGCCAGCGCCGCCGCTCCAGGTGGGCCGGCCATCCCTTTCCAGCAGCGGGGTCATCTCCAGACTCCGTAACCATCCAATTCCTCCAGCGCGTAAGCCGATTCGGGCTTTTGAAACTGAAGCATAAAATCCGTTTTCGCGGACTGAAACGTCCGCGCAACCCCATCCGATAGAACCGAATCGACTGAAGCTCTACGTGTATAATCTACTTATCATATTCTCCTGCGAGCAGAAATGGACGGACCGATAATTTTCAGGATGCGGCGATAACGACAATAGCGTCCTGTTCCTGTATTTAAATGAGCAAGGGTTAGTTCCGAAGGACGTTCTGAAAGCCCAAATACTCACTTGCCAGTGCAATGCAGTTTCAAAGCACTCTCAACGTGAAACGACACTAATTCACAACAAAATATGCAAGCAGAGGAGGATAGGTCGTGAACTATCGGGGCAATATTCGTGCGCGCTTTGCGCGAGCATCGGCTTACGACAGGAATTCTTCTCTCATAACCCTCTGGCGCCAGGAAATTCCTATCGCCAATCGTGCGGGCTCCCTCTGCTCACCTACGTGCGAGACGCTCCTGAGGCCGAACATCGGCAAATAAGGACGCGAAGGGGTTGCGCGCAGGCCGAGGCCGTCTGTGTCGATGCGTAACGAGGCCGAGGCTTGCACGCAACCCTTACCATATCCACCCATTGGCGAATTTTGTGACGCTGCCATTTCTATGGCAGAACGGAGGCTAAGATGACTACTGCATGTGATGAGAAACAAATCGAATTGAAGCCGATTTCGAGCTGCAGACGAGAGGTCGAAGTCGCGATGGTGGAAATGCTCGTCGGCTTGCAGAAACGTGGATGGTCGGCTGCGGAATTGGCATTGGAGCTCGCAGATGCCTCCGAAGATCTCGTCATGCTGATCGCGACCAAAAAGCTTCGACCGCATTAGAACAGGATGATTTTAGGCCGACCAAGCCTAAAATCTGAATCCTGTTCTCAATGAAAGAGCGAGAGCATGATGTCATGAGAAAACCGCTCACGCTTTTCGGCATCATGCTCTGGAAAAAGATCGCGTGGAATTATGCTGCCTAGATGAGATGGCGGCGTTACCAGGCGCGGTGCAGCGATTTCCATCACCCCACCACGTCAGTCGGTGCGCCGGAGATGGCTTGACCATACGCCTGCACCATCGATACGGCCACGCCTCCGTCGGCGGCATTTCATCCAGAGCCGAATTGTTTTCTGTCGCAGGTGCGACCATCACTTGTCTATAAATTTCCATGCGCTAAAGTATGCAAGAATTAGTTGCATCCGTTTGCGTCTGCTCGGCAGAGACGGATGGCTGCGGAAGCGATACCTTCGGATGCCGACATGATCTGGAACCATCGCATCACACGCATCGTTGTCGGGTTGCTGTTGCTGGCAGTCGTGACTGTCGTCTCATTGCCGACGATTACCGGCTTTACGAGCCTTGATGGCACGGTCAATGCGCGGTTTGCGGTCGTTAATGCTCCAATCGACGGCACGATTGCGGAAGACCCGCTCAAGGTCGGCAGTCCGGTCAAAGCGGGACAATCCCTCGCAGAAATCAGAAATACGCGCGTCAATCGCGCGATCCTCGCTTCCCTCGAGGCAGATCGCAACACGGCGCTCGACCGCGTCGTGGCACTTAAAAAGGAACGGGAGGAACTCTCCGCGCTTCGCGAGGAATTGTCTGCCAGATTGGAAGTCTACAAGCAGACCACCATTGCCAATCTCGAACGCGAAGTCGAAATCCTGCGGAAAAAAGTCGAAGTGTCGCAAGCTCAGGATCTGGTCGCGCAGGTCGACCTGAACCGCCGGATGGAGCTCGAGTCGAAAGGTATTCTTACACAGAAGCTGGTAGAGGCCGCGCGCGCCGCTGGAGCCGCGACCGACGGTGAGGTCAAAATCAGCAATATGACTGTCGATCAATTGCAACAAAGGCTCGATGCGGTCCGCAAGGGTATCTTTGTCTTCGGCGACGGACAGAATGACGTGCCCTATTCGCGACAGCGCGAGGACGAGGTCCTCGTTCGCATCAACGACTTGAACTCGCGCATAGCGGAAAATGAGACACGAGCCACGGAAGTTCAAAAGCAGCTGGTCAAAGAGGCAGACCGCATCAGCAGTCTTGAATCCGCAACCGCGGTAGCGCCCTTCGACGGCGTTGTCTGGACGAGGAGTATCGTCAGCGGTTCCAACGTTGTGCTGAACGACGAGCTGATGCGCCTCCTCGACTGTCGAGAGTTGTTTGTGGATATCCTTGTTCCCGAGGTCAATTATGACGAGATCTATCCGGGACTTGTCGCGCAGGTGCGCTTGTTCGGCCGCAGCGATGTCTTCAAGGGCACGGTCGTTTCTGTCAGAGGCAGTTCGGCTTTGGTCGAGACCGATTCCTTTGCCGCCAGTCTGCCGCCGTCGACCCAGCGCAATGCCCGCATTCGGGTTCGCCTTGATCCATCCTTCATGAACGACGACTTCGCGAACTCCTGCCAAGTGGGGCGCACAGTGCAGGTACGGTTTTCCAAGCACGGCATCGACGTGTCCAACTGGGTCAAAAGCCTGTGGTTCAGTATCTTGTAGCGCTGGTTCCGACCCTTTTCGTTTTGGCCTTCTTTTTCCTGGGGCCGTTCAATTGGTCGCGCCAACACACCTGGACACGGGCGGTAACCTGCGCGTTTGTGGCAGTAGTCGCATTGCGATATATGTTCTGGCGCTTGACGGAGACGGTGCTTCCCTATCCCAACGACGGCGCGAGTTTCTACTGGGTCTGGATCCTCTTCATCGTCGAGATACTGGCGTGCGTCGAAGTCATCCTTTTTCTGGTATTGATGAGCCGCTACGTCGACAGGAGCGCAGAAGCGGACAGGCTGGCTCGGGTTTTCTTTGCGCGAGAGCAGCATGAGCTGCCGACTGTCGATGTTTTCATTCCAACCTATAACGAGCCGCTCGATGTGCTCGAGCGAACCATCATCGGCGCCCGCTCGCTGGATTATCCCCCCCACAAACTGAATGTGTATGTGCTTGACGATCAGCGCCGGGATTGGCTGAGGGCCTATTGCGAAGAGAAGAACGTCATCCACGTCACGCGCGCCGACAACAAGCACGCCAAGGCGGGCAATATGAACAATGGGCTGAAGGTCAGCTCGGGCGAGTTTATTGCGGTCTTCGACGCCGATTTTGTTCCCTATCGACATTTCCTTCGCCGGACGTTGCCCTTCTTTTCCGACGACAGCATCGGCATCGTCCAGACACCTCAACATTTCTTCAATGTCGATCCGGTGCAATCAAATCTGGGCCTGGAGAATATCTGGCCGGACGAGCAGCGCTTGTTCTTCGACGAGATCGCGCCCAGTCGAGACGCCTGGGACGTCAGTTTCTGCTGCGGATCATGCTCGATTGCCCGCCGCAAGTCCATCGACGCAATAGGCGGTTTTCCCACGGAGTCGATTACAGAAGACCTGCTGACAACTCTTTCGATGCTCAACAAAGGCTACAAGACCCGCTACCTGAACGAGCGGCTATCGATGGGACTGGCCGCCGAAAACCTGACCGGTTATTTTGTGCAGCGCGAACGGTGGTGCCAGGGAGGTATTCAAACCCTTTACCTGTATAATGGCCCGCTGCGCGGCCCCGGATTGACGCTCTTTCAACGGATCATGTTCCTGCCAGCGTCCTGGCTGGTGCAGTATCTGGTCCGCTTCATGATATTGCTCGTCCCCATCGTCTATCTCTGGTTCGGCCTACTGCCGCTCTATTTCACTGATGTAGCCGATTACGTGTCTCATCAGGTGCCGCTGCTGGCGGCGTATTTCCTGCTTATGCTATGGATCACGCCGACGCGCTATCTGCCTGTAGTTTCCAGCGCCGTCGGGACCTTTGCGACATTCCGCATGTTGCCGACAGTGGTCTCCAGCCTCGTGAGACCGTTTGGCAAGCCGTTCAAGGTGACGCCAAAGGGCAGTGGAAACGAGTTAAACCAGTTCGACCGCTACAGCCTCGCCTGGATCGCAAGCATGATCATGATCACGGTCCTTGGTCTGCTGGTGAACCTCGTCCCGGAAACCTCGCATGTACAAGGCCTGTTTTCGCCGGTTGCGGCCTGGTGGTCAGGTATCAATATCGTCGTCCTGCTCATCGCATCACTCATCTGCTTTGAGAAACCGCGGCGCCTGTTTCATGCGTTCAAGCTCGATGAGCCCGCTGTTGTAAACGATGTCCCCGGCCAAGTCGTCAGTTTGGCATTGGATAAGGCGGTCGTCGCTGTCCCCAACATGGCACGATTTCAATCCAAATCGGTCATGCTGAAACTCGCCGGCTTCGCCCCCTTCGAAGCGGAGCTCGGACAGGTCACTCAACGACGAAGGAGTATTAGTCGCGGCGGCGACAACGAAGACTATTACCTGCACCTGTATTTCGAGCTCAGCGGCTCTGCTCGCGACAGCATGATTGTAAAACTCTACACCGGTCAATATTCGCGGGACATTCGCGACATCGACAAGGTTGCCGTCTCTCTCAATCTGTTGTTGCGGTCTTTCGGGCGAACACGCACGTTGTAGCACTGCACCACGATCTTAAGGTTCCTGCCACCCGATCTCTCGGATTTGCCGAAGCGTCGATTTGTTCTCGAAAGAATCGGCTAGACCGTTGGTCCGAGGATGGAAAGTGCGTCCTGCAGTCTGAGCGCCGCCAGCGCTTCCATTGCCTCGTCCGGAGACCATCCTGCTTCCAGCGCTGCGGAGAGAACGAGCGACTCCGTTTGAAGCTCAAGCTTTTCGTAAAGCGGCTCGATGGCTTCGCGGGCGGTGACGACATGCTGATCGGGCGGCGTGATGGGTGTCGCAGCAACCGTGGGCATAGTGCTCCTCCTTTTGAACGCTAAGGTTCGAAACCCAAGTGCAGGCATCATGGTTCCGTTCACATCGCATTTTTTGCCTTATCACGGCTGACGCAAACTGTTCCGAAACTCTGGACGGTCGAAACTTCGCCGGCGTCTTTGGGGTCGAGCGAAAAATCTTCGCTCAATGCAAACGAAAAGAGAGGCTACCGCACAATTGCCAAAAGCGGAAGCGACTTGCGACAATCACTGTTGCGCATGGATCGCAGATGTTGAAGAAGCATGCCGTCACAACTGTCGCGACACATCGGTTGCGGCGTCCCGCATGACGCCGAGCGCCGACAACAGGCAGATGGGCGACCGTCATTATCTTGCTGAAAATGCCGATGATTGGCCTTAGTGGCAATAATATCCGTCGCAAAGCGATTCTTTAACGGGATCTCCAATGACCATCGAAAGAGCACGAAATCCGCATCCGATCTACTTTGCCGGAGCTTTTGCCACGGGTGGGCTCCTGACGTTCATGGTGCACCTCAACGGGGAGCTGGCGCGTTATGGAAATCCCCTCTTCTCGTCATGGACCGCCCACGGCACAGGCATCATCGCAGCCATCATTCTTCTCCTGCTGATCCGCCGGCGCGGCACGCCAAAGCTGGGGAAGGCCTCCAGCGCGCCCTTGTGGGCCTATTTCGGCGGAATATCCGGCGCGGCAACGGTCATTCTGACCTCGACTGCGGTCAATTCACCACTCGGGCTCTCCGGCACTTTGGCCTTGGGGTTGGGTGGCCAGGTCGCTTTCAGCGTTGCGGCCGACAGTTGGGGACTGTTCGGCCTGCAGAAGCGGCGTCCCGACACACGAGATGTCGTGGCGCTGGGCTTGGTCATCATGGGGGCCGCGCTCATCATCCTGTTCGGGCGAGGTGCGGCATGACGGTCTTCGTTCTCCTCGCTTGCCTGGGCGGCATGCTCGTCGGTCTCAGCCGTCAGCTCAATGGACGGTTGAGCATCTCCACGACGCCGCTGATCGCATCTTTCTGGAACCACGCCGTCGGTTTTGTCGTCCTTACCTGCCTCGGTCTTTTCGTCGGAGGCCTGCTTCCTGCCGGCGCAGCCGAGGCGCCCTGGTATATCTATTTGGGTGGTCCCATCGGCGTTATCTTCGTGGCAGCCGGCAGCTGGGCGATTGCGCGAATAGGCGCGGTCAATTCGGCTCTGCTGATCATCGGCGGGCAGATGGTAACGGGGGTGGCGTTCGACTATGCGCGCGCCGTCCCAGCATCGTTCTCGGCGAACGCGGCCGGCATTGTTCTGATCGTCGGCGGCATGATCGTCAGTCGGGGAAGACGCAAAGTCGACGGTTCGCAATAGCTGCGCCACGCTACCGGGCGGCGGGAGCGCCTTCCCATCGTGTGATCTTCAGCCACGGTCGTCTCAGGCGAGGTATTTCTTAAACCAGTCCACCGTTCGCTGCCAGGCGAGCTTGGCGGCCGCTTCGTCATAGCGCGGCGTGGAATCGTTGTGGAAGCCGTGATTGACGTCGGGGTAGATATAGGCCTCGTAGGTTTTCCCGGACGCTTTCAGCGCGGCCTCATAGGCAGGCCAGCCTTCGTTGATCCCCTTGTCCAACCCGGCATAATGGAGGAGAAGCGGTGCTTTGATCTTGGGCACATCCTCGGTGCGCGGCTGCCTGCCGTAGAAAGGCACGGCGGCGGCAAGCTCGGGATAGGCGACCGCAGCGGCATTGGCGACGCCGCCGCCGTAGCAGAAGCCGGTGATGCCGACCTTGCCGGTGGTGAGGTCGCTGTACATCAGGAACTCGACCGCAGCGAAGAAGTCGTTCATCAGCTTTTCCGGGTCGACCTTCTGCTGGAGTTCCCGCCCCTTTTCGTCATTGCCGGGATAGCCTCCGACCGAGGTGAGCCCGTCGGGCGCAAGCGCAATGAAGCCCGCCTTTGCCACGCGCCGCGCCACATCCTCGATATAGGGGTTCAGGCCTCTGTTCTCGTGCACGACCACCACGGCGGCGACCTTGCCGGCAGCTTTCGCGGGGCGGACGAGATAGCCGCGCACATCTCCATTTCCTTTCGGCGAGGGATAGGTGATGTACTCGGCTGATATATCGGGATCGGTGAATTCCACCTGGGTCGCGAGCGCATAGTCGGGGCTGAGAGACGCAAGAATGGCGGCTGCCGTCACCCCGCCGACCGCAAATTTGCCGGCCCGGTCGAGAAATTCGCGCTTGGTGATTTTTCCGTGCGCGTAATAGTCGTAGAGTTCGAGAAGTTCTTGAGGGAAATCCTTGGCTGTCATACGGGTCATGATGGCTCCTCCCTTGCCTCGGGTTCTCACGCCATCCTACACACGTAAGCTCGCGACTCTTGTCAACATTTCGCGAGTTCTGCGTGAGCCTGCCGGCGCAATCATAGCTTGCGGCGAAGACGCCGGCATCCGCCGATCCCTGGCGTCGACGCCCGCCCTTTTCGATTTGCCGACGCAATTTGCCGTTCGAGACGCGGAATCGGCAGCCGCCTACCGATCTATGAAAATTAATTTCATACTCATGCTTTGAGGCCCGTTTTCTATTGACGCCCTTCGTTTTTTGTCCCAACTTAAAGAAAATAAATTACCTAAATGGGAACCTGATCGGCATGAAAGTGGGAATCATAGGGCTAGGATTCCGGCTCGGTTATCTCGGCTACGTCTTCAAGGCGATCGACAGCAGCTTCGACATCGTAGGCTATGTGGACCCGGATCCCGCCGGGCTTCCCGGATTGACGGAAAAGGGAATTTCGGTCGGCAAGGCCTATGGTTCGCCGGAAGAGCTTCTTGCCTCCGAGAAGCTCGATCTCCTGATGATCGGCTCTCCCAATCATATGCATCTCGACCATATCAGATTGGGCCTTCAGGCCGGTCTCAAGGTCTTCTGCGAAAAGCCGATTGTCACGACAATCGCCGAGAGCATCGAGCTTGCCCATCTGATGGCGAAATTCGGCCATGAGCGGCTGATGGTCGGTCTCGTGCTGCGCTATTCTCCTCTTTACCGGGATCTGCGTGCCATCCAGGCCGAGGGCAAGCTCGGTCAGATCGTGTCGATCGAAGCTTCCGAACATATCGAGCCCTATCACGGCGCTTTCTTCATGCGCGACTGGCGTCGTTACGAGCGCTATTCCGGCAGCTTCATGCTGGAGAAATGCTGCCACGACCTCGACCTTTATAATGGCGTCGTTGGCGCGCGGCCGGAGCGCGTCGCCAGTTTCGGCGGCCGCAAGAGCTTCATCCCGGCGAACGACCCGGCGCGCGAAGGCATCAACGATCTCGAGCTTTTCCATCGCAAGCCAAGCGGATGGATGGGCTCTGACAAGGTCTTCGACAGCGATGCCGACATCATCGATTATCAGGTGGCGATCGTCGAATATGCCAATGGTGTGGGCATGAACTTCCATACCAATCTCAATGTGCCCGACCAGTTCCGCCGTTTCGCCATCATGGGTTCGCGCGGTATGGCCGAAGGCGATTTCGTTCGCGGCTACCTCAACGTGCACGAACAGCTGACCGGCAACAAAGTGGTCGAGAACACTTACGCCGCCACCGAGCTCTCCCAGCATTACGGCGCCGATGAACAGATGGCGGGTGATCTGCTCGAAAGCGTGCGCACCGGGCTCGAACTTCCCGTCTCCACGCTGAACGCGCTCGAAGCCGGCATTCTGGCGCTCGCGATGGACGAAGCAAGGATGAGGAAAACGGTCGTCGACCTGCGCCCCATCTGGGACCGCTTCGACGAGGCCCTTCACGCAAGAGCGGCTTGAGGAAGGCGGCAAGATGAGTGTCCAAAGAAGCGCCTTCATCTTCGCCTGGATCCTTCTTCTTCCGGCAGTCCTCTATGTCCTTGCGATCGTCGCCTATCCCCTCGTCGATACGTTCATTCTCTCCTTCACCGATGCGTCGCTGAAAAAGACGACGGAATGGGTCGGCTGGGTCAATTACGAGAAGATCTTCAACGCCACGTTTGCGGAGGTCATCTTCCGCACCTTCATCTGGACGTTCTTCTCGGTCGCGCTGAAAATGGTGATCGGCACCTTCGGCGCGACGATGCTGAATGCCGCCGTGCCCGGCCGCTCGTTGTTCCGGCTCCTGACCATGCCGCCATGGATCGTGCCGATGGCGATCGGCATCTTCATGTGGGGCTGGATGTATAACGGCCAGTTCGGGATGATATCGGGCGTTTTGCAGCGCCTTGGCCTGGTCGACGGTCCGGTCGCCTTCCTCGCCTATGGCAGCACCGCCTTCTGGGCGACGATCGTCACCGACGTCTGGATCGGCGTACCGCTGGTGACGATCTATTTCCTGGCGGCGATCCAGTCCATTCCGAAGGATCTCTACGAGGCCGCCTGGACCGACGGCGCCGGCCGCTGGTACCGCTTCCGCCGCATCACCCTGCCGCTGATGGTGCCTGCGATCATCACCATGTCCATGCTGTCGCTGATCGCCACCTTCAACTCCTTCGACATCATCTGGATTCTCACGCAGGGCGGCCCGAGCGGCGAGACCACGACAATGATCATCGATACCTACCACACCGCCATCGGCTCGAAGAAATACGGTGAAGGGGCCGCGCGCGCTGTGCTGATCTGCATCTTCCTGTCGCTCTTCTGCTTTGCCTATTTCCGCGTCACCCGCCGCCTCAACCCGGAGAAGCGCGCATGAGCAGTGCTGCCATGATCGACCGTTACCGCTGGTGGGAAATCATCCTGATCTATTGCGGCATCGCCCTGTTCCTGTTCTTCGTGCTGGCGCCTTTCTTCGAAGGTTTCATGGTTTCGCTGAAGCCCCTCAGCCAGCTCTTCTCCTCGCCCTATCGCTTCTGGCCGGAGAACGGCTCGTTCGAGGCCTACCGGACGATGTGGATCAGCGTGCCGGGTTTCGGGCGCTATATCTTCAACTCGTTCTTCATCTCGATCATCGTTACGGTGATCGTGCTCTGCCTCGTTATTCCCGCGGCCTATGCCTTCGCCAAGTTCGAATTCAAGGGCATGGGGATTCTGCTCGGCGCCTTCCTGACGGTGAACATGTTCTCCGGCGCCGTGCTTCTAATTCCGCTCTTCCGCTTGATGCGCAGCATGGGCGTGCTCAACACCTATCTCGCGATGATCGTGCCGGGTGTCGCCTTCCTGATCCCTTCGGCGATCTGGCTGCTGCGCACCTATATGATCCGCATTCCGCAAGAGCTCAACGAAGCGGCCTATATGGATGGCGCCAGCCATTTCTACACGCTTCGCCGTGTCATCCTGCCTATTGCGATGCCGGGGATCATCGTCGTCGCCATCACCACCTTCATCGGCGCTTACGCCCAGCAATTCATCTTCGCGCTGACCTTCAACTCGAAGACCGAATACATGCCTTTGCCGGTGGGTCTCTTTGCTTACTTCGGCAAGCAGGAGGTCATCTGGAACGAACTCATGGCGGCTTCCTTCGTCGGTATTGCGCCGGCGATGGTCGTCATCTTCTTCCTTCAGCGCTACCTCGTCGGCGGGCTGACCGCCGGTGCGGTGAAACAATAAGACCAAAAGACGAGTGAACAGCTAACACAAGAACGGGAGTCACGACGTGAGTATAACAATCAAGACAGGCCTTATGGCGCTCGCCTTGCTCGGTTCGACCGCACTGACCGCGGTCACTGCCCATGCGGCCGACAAGGAAATCAGCTGGATCTATTGCGGCGACACGATCGACCCGGTCCACACCAAATACATCAAGCAGTGGGAAGAAAAGAACGCTGGCTGGAAGATCGCCCCTGAGGTCGTCGGCTGGGCGCAGTGCCAGGACAAGGCAACGACGCTCGCAGCCGCCGGCACCCCGGTCGCCATGGCCTATGTCGGCTCGCGCACGCTGAAGGAATTCGCGCAGAACGATCTTATCGTCAAGGTGCCGATGACCGATGACGAGAAGAAGGGCTACTATCCCCACATCGTCGACACGGTGACCTTCGAGGGCACGCAGTGGGGCGTTCCGATCGCCTTTTCCACCAAGGCGCTCTACTGGAACAAGGACCTCTTCAAGCAGGCCGGCCTCGATCCTGAGAAGCCGCCGAAGACCTGGGCCGAAGAAATCGAGATGGCCAAGACCATCAAGGAAAAGACCGGCATCCCGGGCTTTGGTCTCTCCGCCAAGACCTTCGACAACACGATGCACCAGTTCATGCATTGGGTTTACACCAATAATGGCAGCGTGATCGATGCCGATGGCAAGGTTACGCTCGACAGCCCTCAGATCCTCGCCGCGCTGAAGGCGTATAAGGACATTTCGGCCTATGCCGAGGAAGGCCCGACGGCCTACGAGCAGAACGAAGTCCGCGCCATCTTCCTCGACGGCAAGGTCGCCATGATCCAGGCAGGATCGGGTGCGGCCGACCGCCTGAAGAAGACGCAGATCAGCTGGGGCATCACGACGCTGCCGCTTGGCCCCGACGCCAAAGGCCCGGGAACGCTTCTGATCACCGACAGCCTTGCGATCTTCAAGGGTTCTGGTGTCGAGGACAAGGCGACTGAGTTCGCCAAGTTCATCACCTCGCCCGAGGTCCAGTCGGAATACGAATTGCAGGGCGGCGCCGGCCTCACCCCGCTGCGTCCTTCGGCAAAGGTCGACGAATTCGTCGCCAAGGACCCTTACTGGAAGCCGCTCATCGAGGGCATCAGCTACGGTGGCCCCGAGCCGCTCTTCACCGACTATAAGGGTTTCCAGAACTCGGTGATCGAGATGATCCAGTCGGTGGTAACGGGCAAGGCCGAGCCGGAAGCCGCGCTCAAAAAGGCAGCCGGCGAAATCGAGGCGTTCAAGTAAGCCCTTTTTGGGCTCTTGGGATCGCGGCATAAGCCGCGATCCCTCCCCTGATCGAACATGCGACGAAGGCCGCCGGCGGAGAGAGATTTTTGGGACAGCTTCTTCTCAACAAAGTTCAGAAGTTCTACGGCGACTATGAAGTCCTGAAGGGCGTGCAGCTCGAAGTGAGGAATGGCGAGTTCGTCGTTTTCGTCGGCCCGTCCGGCTGCGGCAAGTCCACGCTCTTGCGCATGATCGCCGGTCTTGACGCGACGACGGCCGGCGATATCGTCATCAATGGCGTCAGGGTCAATGACCTGCCGCCGGTCAAGCGCGGCATCGCCATGGTGTTCCAGTCCTACGCGCTCTACCCGCACATGACTGTTTTCGAGAACATCGCCTTCCCGCTCCGTGTCGAGAAGATGGAAGAGGCAAAGCTCAAGGCCAAAGTCGAAAATGCCGCGCGCATCCTGCATCTCGAGCAGCGGCTGCAGCAGAAACCTGGCATGCTTTCGGGCGGCCAGCGCCAGCGTGTCGCGATCGGCCGCGCCATCGTGCGCGAACCCAAGATATTCCTGTTCGACGAGCCGCTCTCCAACCTCGATGCGGCCCTGCGCGCCGATATGCGCATCGAGCTCGCCAAGCTGCACAGGCAGTTGAAGGCGACGATGATCTATGTGACGCACGACCAGGTCGAGGCCATGACGATGGCCGACCGGATCGTCGTGCTTGACGCCGGCAACATCTCCCAGACGGGCGCGCCGCTCGAGCTTTATCACAAGCCCGCGAACCAGTTCGTCGCGGGCTTCATCGGCAATCCGAAAATGAATTTCCTGCCGGTAACCTGCAAGGGCGTCGGCGCCAACGGCGTCGAGGTGGATTATCAGGGCCAGACCGCCGTTCTGCCGGTGACACCGCGCGAGGGCATGATCGGCAAATCTTTGACGCTCGGCATCCGGCCGGAGCATATCCAGCTCGGCGGTGGCGATATCGTCTTTACCGTGACGCCGACGGTCATCGAGCGCCTTGGAGCCAATACTGTCGCCTACGCATCGCTCAACGGTGAGGGTGAGAATTTCTGCGCCATGCTTCCCGGCAGCGTCGGCATCCGTCCGGATGCGCCTGTTTCGACCGGCATCAATGCCGCCGATTGCCATCTCTTCGACGAAGCCGGCATTGCCTTCGAGCGGCGCGTGGAACTGACGGAAATCGATATGAACGTGATCAACCCGACGGCGGCTTGACGAGACTGGTTCAGGTGAGTTTAGCGAGGATGTCGTCGACGACACTTGGGACGGTATTCGCCGTGTCGATAGTACTGCCGGCAGGAAGATATTCCCGGGTACGATGGTAGCGGAGTACCAGGGCCCGCTCAGCCGGCTCGAAGCCCGGCTCATTCGGCCGCCCATCCAATCGTCGGTTCAACGTCTCAACGTCGATGTCGAGCACGAAAACCTTATCGAACAGGTGCAGGAATTTGTGGAAATTGCGCGAACCGCCACAAAAGAACGTAGCAGGATGGGTGGTGTCGGCAGCTATAGCTCGGACCTTGTCGACAGGCCAGATCCAGTGAGCGTATCCCCAAGCGATGCGGTCTGCCCCTTCGGGTGGTCCCGCGAGCGCCTGGCCTGTCTCGGGGTCGCCGACATAGGCCAAAACGCGGTCACCATGGACGACATGGTAGCCCCGCCGCTCCAGTTCGGTAGCGACAGACGTCTTTCCAGTACCCGAGCCGCCTTCGATTAGATAGTTCTTGATGCCCATGGGCTCCTTTTATCACGGCCTTCAATCCGGTGAGAAGACACTCTACCTGGATGTGCTCAGCCAACGAACTCACCTAATCAAGGTTAGCATTCGGTACATTTGGATTAAGGTGAATGTCTGGCGGGAACGCGCCCGCATGTCGGCCATGGAAACTAGCTCTGCCAATTCCTGAAAGCAGACGTTGCAGGCACGACGTTCTGGGGGCCGCGGTTGCGCTAGAAGGGGAGCGTTGGCGGCCTTCCCTGGTCGGATGTATTTCATGGTCGACAAGCTGGCTCGTCCCCACTTTCGCGCATTCCGCATTCCCGTGGAAACCCACCAACGTCACTTTACCCACAGCTGCTCGATGACTCGCGTAGATTAGGGGTCGCTAAAACACTTACGATGGCCTATAGAAAGGAACCACTCAAACGTCACAATGGAGGAAGAGATGCCTTACGGGATAGTTCACCATTTTGCAGGTGGGACGAAGTCACAATACGAGGCTTCGATCGCTGCCGTGCACCCGGCGGGCGGCGCTCTGCCGAAGGGGCAAACCTTCCATGCCGCGGGACCATCCGCGGGGGGCTGGACGATCGTTGCTATTCACGACTCCAAGGCGAGCTGGGAGGCGTTTCGCGATGGAATCTTGAAGCCGGCGATGAGCAAGGGGATCAAGGGCGGCTTCACCTCGCCACCCCAGGAGACGGCGTTCGAAGTCGATAGCGTTCACAAGAGCTAACCAGGTCTTTCGCTATCCCAAACTCAGATGCCAACCTCGACGCAATCGCGAATTGGGCGACCTCTACGATTGCGATCGCCGACGCGGCTCAATGGTCAGTCGGCGCTCGCGTCGCGGTCATGCATGGGCCGCTGACCTTCGAACAGCCGAGTGTTGCGTTGCTGACATCGCGCAGGCCTACACTCACTCTCAACAATGTCCGCCTTTCGTCAGAGGCACCACGCGCCGAGAGTCCGCTCTGGGTCAGATGAGACTAAAAGTGTGTCGACCCGACCATCCGCTTCTGCCATGCGGACGCCGAATCTGCCTGACCGCTTCCGGCCACAAAGCGGACACTGGCTCGTAAAGCCTATGTCCCATATTAGCCCAACGAAGTCATCCGCCGCGCACGTCTTTCGATATCAGCGACTGCATCCTTGCTGATACCGAGATCGGTGGCAATCCACCGATAACTGCAGCCTACGGCGATCAGGGTCTTTCGCCCTCAATCGCAGCCGCCCCCTACCAGACGAGACCGCGAGCGGCGACCTCTTCGACGCGAGTCACGACGCCGCCTCGATGGAAGACCATCGTGTCGAAGAGGTTGGAAACCACGCAGGTGTGGTTCGGGATGATGAAGAGCTTCTCGCCGATCTGGGGCCGGGGGCCGGTGCAGGTTGAGAGATCGATCACGCCGTGTTCTTCCGAGAGGCTGGTGATGCGGGCCTCGGGATACCCGACGATCAGCCCGTAATCGCTGAAGCCCTGAAGATCCGAAGTCAGCGCCTTCGAGCCGGCATCGATGACGGCGCGGTCGGCGTTCGGCCGCGACACGACGGTCGCCAGGACATGCATGGCGCAATCATCCTCGGTGCAATGGCCCATGCGCACCATCTGGCGGTCGTTGTAGATATAGGTGCCGGCCCGGTGTTCCGTCGCCGATTTGACGAGATGCGCCTCGAAGAGGCTCGGCGTTCCGCCATTGCTGACGATCGGGCAGGTTATGCCGTCCGATTTCAGGCGGCTCACCGTTTCTGCGATGAAGGCTTCCACGGCGGCGGCCGATTGCGGCTTCGGGTAGGTCACGATGCCGCCGAAGGTGAGGCCATCGGCGGCGGCGATGCGCTTGGCGAGCGAGGCCGCTTCCTCCGGCGTCTGCACGCCGCAGCGGCCGGCACCGGTGTCGCATTCCACGAGCACCATCAGCGGCTTGTGTCCGGAAAAATGCGCGGCGAGCCCGTCGACCGTCACTTCGCTGTCGGCAACGACTTTCAAGGCCGAAATCTTCTCGTTCAGCCTGGCCAGCCGCTCGAGCTTCTGTTGTCCGAGGATATTGAAGGTGATGAGGATGTCCCCGAAGCCGGCTTTGGCGAAGACCTCGGCTTCCGTCACCTTCTGGCAATTGATGCCCTTGGCGCCTGCGGCGACCTGCGCGACGGCAAGGGCCGGGATCTTGTGCGTCTTGATATGCGGGCGAAAGTTCAGCCCGTGCTGATCCATATAGGATTGGACGCGGGCGATGTTTGCAGCCACACGGGCCTCGTCGATGACAGGCCGCGGCGTCGAGAGATCGGCGATCTTATCACCTGCCTTGGCGACGACGGCGAACCTGTTGTCATGCATCTAGGCGGCTCCGCGTTCTATCCCATGTGGGTCGGCCACGATCGGCCAAATGGTCTTCGGCGCCCGCCGGTAAGGCGTCGTCGCCGGATTATTGGGATAGGGCGTTCCCGCCGAGCAGTAAAGAATTTCCGCCGCAATCTTCGAGAAGGACGCGAAGAAGTGATTGGTGGATTTGATCACCAGGATCTTCTGCTTCGTGGGATCGATGCCCATCACGGAAAAGAGGCTCGGATCGAAGCTCTGGGCGCGCGTGGAATTCAGGATGATGTCGATGCCATCGAGCACGATGTGCGCGGCATCGCCGAAGGGTGCCAGGCTTTCACCGAACTGCATCTCGGCATTCCTAACCAGCTTGACGACCTTGACGGTGCCGTCGATGGGATTGCCGGTGCCGGGCGCCGATTTGGCGCCGAAACGCAGCGGAATTTCCGCCCCCTCGCCTGCCGCAAAACAAATCTGCACGGCCATCGGATCCCAGATGGTGCCGATTGCGGCACTTCTGACGCCGCGGGCGATCAGCTCGCCGAGGACGACGGTCGCATCGCCGGCAGTGCCCCCGCCCGGATTGTCCCAGACGTCGGCGATGACGACGGGCCATGCCTTTGCGGCGATCGCGCGCGAGACTGCTTCCTTCTCGTCGATCTGCGGGACCATGAAGGTGCCGCGCTTGGAAAAAAGTTCGAGGCCGAGTTCACGCGCCAGGGTCGCGCCCTTTTCCGGCTTGTTATCCGTCACGACAAGCAGCTTTGTTCCCATTTCGGGAACGTCGCCGACCATGAAGCCGTGGATGACGGAGATCGACAGAATCTCAGGATCGTCATTCTCGATCTGCATGATCTTGTCGACGAAGGAGCGCATGGGTTCGCGTGATGTCGGGAAGACGTCGATCATGCGGCAATCGAACACTGACATGACGGGCTTGACCCGGCCTTCGAGCGTTTCCACAGCGATGCGCCAGAGGTCCTCGGCGCGATCGACGAAGTCCGTATGCGGGAATTCCTTGAAATAGACGGCGAAATCGAGCGCCGCGACGCGCTTTGCGGTCAAATGGCTGTGCGGATCGAGCTCGGCGCAGATAAGGACGTCAGGCCCGACGATCTCGCGGATGCGCTGGAGAAGATCGCCTTCCGTATCCTCATAACCGGCGGCCACCATGGCGCCGTGCAGGCCCATGACGACGGCATCGACAGGCATTGCCGCTGTGAGCTGGCCGAGGATTTCGTCACGCAGTTCTTCGTAGGTCGTCCGGTTGACGAGGCCTGCGGGGTCAGCCCAGGTGGCGGTTCCCTCGATCAGCTCCCAGCCTTTTTCCCGGGCGACGCGCCGTCCGACGGTGATCGGCGCGGTGCAGAGCGTCGGCGTTTCGGGGTGCTGGCCGGGCGGGGCGTAAAGCGAGGCTTCGAATGCGCGGCGATCCACGCAGATCGGGGAGAATGTGTTGGTTTCGGTCGCCAATGCTGCCGTGAAAATGCGCAAGAAAGTGGCCTTCTTCTTAGCGGCTCCGCTTCAACCCATCGGGTTCGGCAGGTAGCCGGTGAAACCTGAGATCTTCCAGCGTCCCTCGTGAAGTCTGCAGTAATAGAGCGTCTGCCATTGCAGGACGTCGCGGGTATTGTCGCTCCTGGTGATGCCGCCGTCGAATTTTTTGCGCACGAGTGCCATGTCGCCTTCGATCTCGATATCTTCGAGCGTCGTCGTGGTGAAAATCGCGGTACGCGGGTCCTCCGCGAAACTCTGTTCGGCGAAATCCTTCGCCTGCCTCAGCCACTCCTGGCGATAGGCTGCCAGCGTCGGGAAAGCGAGACGCCACTTATCGGGGCTGACTTCTTTGCGGCCGTCGATGCCGATGAAGCCCTCTTCCACGAAGTCATGCTCCACCATCGACCAATCGGCAGCCAGAAAGGCATCGATATCGCGGGAAACGAGCATTTCCCAGATCGCGTGGCGGGCGCTGTCGGGCGGGAAAGGATTCTTGAAAGGATCGCGCATGCTGGCCCCGGATTGAAATTCTTTTCATAAAACACGTTTTTCACTGGTCAAATTCCGCTTTCTATGGTCACTTGTCAACTTATCAAGAAAATAATTTGCAAGGACTTGGGAATGCCTATCAAGCGCTATGGCACTGTTCAAACGGGCGCCGGCGGCAAGGCGCTGCCTTTTGCGCGCGCCGTGGAAGCCGACGGATGGCTCTATGTTTCCGGACAGGTTGCGATGGAAGATGGTGAGATCATCGACGGCAACATCATTGCCCAGACCCACAAGACGATCGCAAATGTTCTTGATATCCTCGAAGAGGCCGGCTACGGCGTTGAGGATGTCGTGCGCGTCGGCGTCTGGCTCGACGACCCCCGTGATTTCTGGACCTTCAACAAGATTTATCAGGAGTATTTCGGCGAGCATCCGCCGGCGCGTGCCTGCGTGCAATCATCGATGATGGTCGATTGCAAGGTTGAGATCGACTGCGTGGCCTATAAGAAGAAGAGTTGATGGAGCCATCGGGGGGACGGGTTTGGATATTTTTTCGACATTGCAGGAAGACAAAGGCCGGCTCTCCCCCTCCGAGAGCCGCATCGCCGAGATCATCGTCAATGATTTCGAATTTGCCGTGAATGCCTCGATCATCGAGCTTGCGGAACGCGCGAAGGTTTCGCCGCCGACCGTCACACGCTTTTGCCGCCGGCTGGGCTGCGAAAGCTTTTCCGACTTCAAGGTGCAGCTTGCCAGGACGGCGCATATAGGCGTGCGCTATTTGAAACCGGAATCGAAGAGCACCGATCCGGCCGATGTCGCCCAGGATATCATCACCAAGGCCCAGAACGCACTCTTCCTCCTGCATCGGTCGCTCGATCTTGCCGCGATCGAGGCCGCCGTTTCGCTTATCGCCAAGGCCGATATGATCTATGCCTTCGGCTCCGGGGGCAATTCGTCGATGATCGCCGACGAGTTGCAGAACCGCCTCTTTCGTCTCGGTCTGCGCATTACCGCAAGTTCCGACCACAGCATGCAGTTGATGATGGCGGCGGCGGCCAGGCCGGGCGACGTGGTGATCGGCTCGTCCTTCTCAGGGCGCAATATGGAGCTGGTGCGGGCCTTCGAGCTTGCCCGCGACACCAAGGTGAAGACGATCGCTTTGACCCAGACGGACAGCCCCGTCGCCAAGGCCGCCGAGATCGTGGTGCCGATCGATCTTCCGGAAGGCAACAACATCTACCGCCCGACGTCCACGCGCATCGCCTATATCGCGATGGTCGATATTCTCTCGAGCCTGGTCGCCTACGCCGTTCAGCCCAAGGCGACGACGACGCTTCGGCGCATCAAGCAGCAGCTCGTCCTTCACCGGGACGGCGACGACCGGCAATTGCTTGGAGATTGAATCCTATGAACGGGAGCGACAGCAAATGACCCAATCGGCAGCCATCGTGACGGGTGCTGCAGGCGATATCGGCGCGGCGATCGCCGCCCGGCTTGCCGATGACCACGATGTCGTGCTGCTCGCCGACATCGATGTGACGGCTGCCGCCGCCGCGGCTTCGAAGCTCGGGCCGGGCAATCGTTTCGTCGCCGTCGGATGTGACGTGACCAACGAGGCAAGCATTGCCGAATTGGCGAAACGCGCTGCAGATGCCGGCGTGGTTCGAACCCTCGTCAACAATGCCGGTGCCGCCCGCGCGACCAGCCTCCACGACACGACGCCGGAGATCTGGCGGGCGGACAATGCGCTCAATCTCGAAGCGGCATTCTTATGTTTCCGCGCCTTCGAGCCCATGCTGAAGGCTTCGAAAGGGTCCGTCGTCAACATCGCCTCGGTCAACGGCATGAATGTCTTCGGACACCCGGCCTATAGCGCCGCCAAGGCAGGCCTGCTGCACTTCACCCGGTTGGTCGCCGTGGAATACGGCAAGTTCGGCATCCGCTCCAATGCGGTCGCGCCCGGGACCGTGAAAACGCAGGCCTGGGAAGTGCGCGCCGCCGCCAATCCGAACGTTTTCGAGGAGGCGCGCCGCTGGTATCCGCTGCAGCGCGTGGTCGATCCCAAGGACGTCGCGAATGCCGTCGGCTTCCTTGCCGGCCCGCTGGCTGCAGCGATCACCGGCGTCTGCCTGCCTGTCGACTGCGGTCTCACGGCCGGCCAGGCTGAGCTTGCACGTACCTTCTCTCAATCGGAACATTACTGAAGTCCACGTGACCGCATGAGCCGCCTCTTTCCCGATGTCTTCCGCAATCCGGCGATCCGCGCCAGCATGATCGCCATTTTCACCTTCGGAATGGCGGGAGCGATGACGGCTCCTTATCGTTCAATCGTGGGTATCCGTGAACTGGGGCTGAGCGATAGCCTCTATTCCGTCCTGACCTTTGCATCGGCGGCCGTGAACGTCGTCGTCAGCGTCCTGCTCGGCAATCTCGCCGACCGGCTCGGCGAATATCGATCGGCGATGATCGGTGCCTGTCTCTTCGGCATCGTCGGCTACGGCATCGTCTATACTTTTCCGAGTGCGGCGATCTTCATCATCAGCGGATTGCTGCCCCTGCCGATCTACGGGGCGTTGAACTCGCTACTCTTTGCCAATGCGCGTGCGGCGATGCAGGGCATGAACCGGAACGACATGGTGACGGCCAACTCCGGCGTGCGCGCCATGATCTCGCTTTCCTGGGTGCTGATCCCCGGCATTACGGGCCTCGTGCTTTCGGGCGCGTCGAGCATGCTGCCAGCCTATCTCTTTGCCGGCATCTCGTGTCTGATCTGCCAGGGCATCATCGTCTTTGCCCTGCCGAAGCGGACGGGAACGGAGATGGCCGCAGCTCACCATCTCAGCTATCTCGGCGCGCTTCGTCAGGTGGTATCGCCCCGAATCTCTGCGCATATCCTCGGGGTGGCGCTCATCACCAGCACGCTGCATCTCAACGACGCCCTTCTGCCGCTGATCGCGACGGGTGCGGCGCATGGGCGGCTCAGCGATGTCGGCATCCTCGTCGGCATCGTTGCATTGCTCGAGGTCATCTTCATCATCGTCTGGTCGCGGATTGCGCGGAAGACCGGACAGATGACGGCGCTTGCCGCCGGCACCATCATCTATGCTGTATTTCTCGGCCTTCTCGGTTTTGCCTCCGAGCCATGGCATCTTTACGCGCTCACCTTGATTGCGGGTATCGGCGCGGCGGCGATCATCAGCATTCCGATCACCTATCTGCAGGATCTCATCGCTGACAGGCCGGGGCTCGGCAGCGCACTCATCTCCGTCAATATCTTTGCGAGCGCCGGGATCGGCGCGCTGGTCTTGCCGCAGGCACATCTGCGGCAGGTTATTCCGGAACCGCTATCCTGAGCGCCGTTACCGGATTGTCCGGGATCGCGATCCTCGGCTTCCTGCAAAGGCGCAAGGTCTATCGGATCGAGGCCGCCGGCGAGTAAGACGCGGCGAAGAATGTGGCTTTCATCCGAGTCCGTCTTGTGACAAGGGTGATGGACCATTTCCTTTGAAGGCGACATGAAGGCGATCTCCGGCACGAACCTCGAACAGGCCAAGTCTCACAACCGGCGTGTGGTGATCGAGGCTGTCCGCACGAACGGCCCTCTGTCTCGCGCCGCGATCGCCCGGATGACCGCGCTGACGGCGCAGACCGTGTCCAATATCGTCGAGGAGCTGGAGAGGTCGCACCTTCTCGTCGCGGCCAAGGCGCAAAAGCTGGCACGCGGCCAGCCGATCATCCCCTACAGCATCAATCCGAGCGGCGCCTATTCGATCGGCCTGGAACTTGGCCGCCAGCGCGCAAGCGGAGTCCTGACCGATCTTTCCGGCGTCGTCTGCGCGCGCATCGAGCGCCATGTCGAGCATGCCGATCCTCTAACCGCCATGCCGGTGCTGCAATCCATCGTCGAAGATCTTCAACAGGCCTTCGCATTCGACCGGAACAGGCTGCTCGGCGTCGGAATGGCCCTGCCCGGCCGCTATGCCGACGGCGGCACCACTTCTCTCAGCCCACAGAACCTGCCCGGCTGGCAGGATTTTCCTGTGGGGCATGAATTAGAACAGCGGGTGAAGGTACCTGTGCTGGTTGAGAACGATGCGACGGCGGCAGCGATCGGCGAGCGCCTTCATGGCGTCGCCCGCGGTTTTGCCAGCTTCGTCTATCTTTTTCTCGCAGGCGGAGGCGGCATCGGCGCCGGGATGTTCCTCGACGGCCACCTCTACAAAGGCAGCCGCAACAATGCCGGCGAGATCGGGCACATCATCGTCGAACCGCAGGGCAAGCTTTGCAGCTGCGGCAAACGCGGCTGTCTGGATCGCTACATCTCGCCGACCGTCGCCTACGAATTCATGGGCATCGCCAACGCCGAGGAGCTTTTGCCAGACGATCTCGATGCGCTGATCGCCAAGGGCGGCGAGGGTCTGGACGCCTGGCTCGATCAGGCCGTGCAGCCGCTGCGCCAGACCGTCGATTTTCTGGAGCTTGCCTTCGATCCGCAGACCATCGTGCTCGGCGGCAGCATATCCACATCGTTGATGCTCCGGCTTGCGGAGCGGCTGGAGCCGCTGCACACCCCGATCGATCCCGGCCAGAAGCGCACCGCTCCTCGCGTCATGATCGGCATGACCGGCAAGGATACGGCGATCCTCGGCGCCGCCGCCCTGCCGATCTTCTCCGAGACGAATCCCAGGTTCGACGTCCTGCAAAAGCCGCTCGGTTGAATCCGGTTCAGCCGATGGATTCGAGGCAGCCCGTCATTGAGCGCAACGGGCTGATATGGACGTGCTCAAACTGTCCCTGAGCACGAAGCTCCCAGGAGCATTGAGGGGATTTGGCGCGGCCAGCCAGCGGTCTTTCGAAAAATAGGTTCTGGTTCGCATCTGCGGACCCGAAGTCGCCTTCAGGCCAAGAGCGAAATTGAAGTTATTTTCGCTGCCGGCTTCGCGCGTGAAGCTGAGATAGGAGCCGAACCGTTCGTGTTCGACATCGCGAAGGTTTTGGATCGACGCGAGCGTATCCTCGAAATCAGGCCAGCACGCCTGCTTCACAATGAGCTCGAAAATGCGCAGGACGGCGGGGGAGAGGCGCCCCTCGGCATCTGTCTCCGGCCCAACCAACTTGGCACCGATTTCAACGATATCGCCCATTTCATTTCCGCGAACCCTGACGAAAGTCGAACTCAAGGGGCGCACCTCGGTCCGTTCGTAGATGCGCTGGAAGTAGCATTCATAGTTGCGATTGCGCATCGATGCGGCTTTCCATTCGCTCATCTCGATGCCACCCTCACGAAGAGCGCCGCAGATATTTGGCCCTGAGACCAGCCACATGCGCAGAAACTGGCTTGTCAACTCGAGCTTCGGGAGCTCGATCAGATGCCGCGAGAGGGATATGGGTGGAAGAGGAGAAGCCACCGTAGCGGGGTGGACGGCAGCGCTCGACAAGCGGGCAGTCTTACTGAGAGTTCGATATTCGAAAGGCCGGATCGGATCTTCGGCATGGCGGACTTCACGAATAAAAACAGCGATGCCTGCAAGAAGCAAAACGGATATCAAAAGCGCTGGCCAAAACAGCCGGCGCTGGTTGCTCCGCAATGGAACCATCCTGTGCCAAAGTGGGCTGTCGCGAGGAGGCGCGGCTGCTGATGACTCTCTGCCCATGGCGCTACCTCACGAACACATGAGGAGTGGCGGCACTGGGCGCTTCAGCTTGGGCTGCAAAGATCTGGCGAGACCGGTGCCGTGGCAGATGAGATGCGTAGCACCGTTTCGCCGCGACAGTGTTGAAGAACTCGATCCGGTAATTAGGCATCGCCTCGCCATTGCTACTACTAGTCTTTTATAGCAGCGAGCGGCGAGGATAGAAATCTGATACTACTGGTATGGGTTGCACATCCCCATTTAACGAAAAGCGCTGGTGAGAATGCAGACCAGAGTCGCGCCTGGAATGCTGTTGATCTTCAGATCCTCGGTATTTTCCTTCAGGCTTCGCGGCATTCGGCCATAGCGATCGAATGACTCGTGAAGACGGCTTATTCACCGTCTTCAGCCATGGTCACGCCTGGATTTTGCGTGATGCCGAGGGCGCGCCTCTCCGCCGCAAAGGGCTTCCTCGATCCCAATCCTCGGCTTACGACTCCTGCAATCCGTAGAGCAGCGGCATCAACCCCGCGAGCGCCTTGAACCGCTCCCACGACTTGGACGACGGCTTCGTCCAGCCGGTTTCGGCAAGGGCGGAAAGGCGCGGGAAGACGAGGCGGTCGAACACGGCGCGATCCGTCATCGGCTCGGACCAGATGCAGGCCTGGATGCCGAGGAGTTTCTCCTTCTGGCTCGCTGTCCAGCTGCCGATGGGATCGAAACTGTAGAGCTTTTCCGCATCGGAGGTACCTGCCCAGCTGGCGCCGGGTTCGTCCCAGTTGGGCCTGAGCGCCATGTCGAGGTAATAGACCTGTCCAGGGCAGACGACCATCTGGTAGCCGCGCTCGGCGAGCTCGGCCGAAACTTCGACATTGCGCCAGCTGCAAAGATAGCTCTTCGACTTGTCGATGACGTCGCCGTGGGCCGCTTCCTCCCAGCCGCCGGTGATGCAGCCCTTGCTCGCCAGGAAGCGCTGGACGCGCTCCAGGAATTCTGCCTGCAGGATAGCCGCACCTGAGCCGTGAATATCGTCGGCGCCATGCGTGTTGGTGACGACGTTCAGCCGCTTGGCATGCGCATCGGCAACTTGGTCCCCGGCAACGGCACGCAGGCGCGCAAGCGCTTCCGGTGAGCCGGACCATGCGCCAAGGGGGACCTCGTCGGCACCAAGATGGATCGTCTTGAACGGAAAGAGTTCGATCAGCTCTGAAAGGATCGTCTCGACGATTTCGTAGGTTCTTTCACGGGCCGGATTGATGCAATTGTCGGGAAAGCCCTGAACTGAATAGTAGCTTCCGTTTTCCTGGGGATCGCGCAGCTCCGGTATGGCCTGCTGCATGGCGTAGCAATGCCCGGGCATATCGATCTCCGGCACGATTTCCACGCCGAAACCCTTTGCATAGGCGACGATGTCGCGGATGGCGGCCTTGGTGTAATAGCCGCCCGTCCGGGCGGGGCTCGAACCGAGCAGCGGCGGCACGGCAAGACCGTGGCCGCGCCATGCGCCGATCTCGGTCAGGGCTGGATAAGCGTCGATCTCGACGCGCCAGGCTTCGTCATCGGAAAGATGCCAGTGGAATCGGTTGAGCTTGTTCCAGGCCAGCACAGCAATCAACTTCTTGACCTCGGCCGCGGCATAGAACTGGCGGGCGACGTCGAGATGGAGCCCGCGCCAGCCCATCGACGGCTCGTCGACGATCTCGCCGGAACCGGGAAACTGGAAAACTCCGGGATGCAGCCTTACGCCGCGCCAGATCTGGCCGAGTGTTACGAGGCCGTAGAGGAAGCCGGTCTTGCCGCTCGCCTCGATGGTGATCATTTCCTCATCGAAGCTCAGCCGGTAGGCTTCCAGGGCAAACCCAGCGGCATCCTTCAGGGCAACCGGAACCGCGCCTTCCGCTTCGCTGCGCATGATGCCTTCGACGGCGAAGAGATGGTTCACCAACGCCGCGAAGCCCTGAGCAGCGGCCTCCCCTTCGGCGCTCTGAGCCTGTGGCGCAAAACCGGCCGGCAGCGGCCGGCGGGAAGTGACGGCCACGCGGTTCGGCCAGGGAATGATTGATACCTGAACCGGGGCATTGGCGGGAACGGGATAGATCTCGGCGCCGCGCTTCAGTGGCGCGTTGCTGACCGAAGATCGCGTCGGCTCGATAGAGAGCACGATCGTGCTGCCGTCGGAAAGCGCGAGATAGGCGCTCGTCGCGCCGTCCGTCCAGTGGCGGAACTGCCAGCTCAGCGCGTAGACGGATATCGTCCAGGTCTCGCCCGCACCGAGAACGAAATTGGCCGGCGGCTGGAATTCGGTGAAATTCGAGAGCCGCTGCGAGATGGTGGCGCCTTCGACGCGGCCGGCGGGATCGACGCGGCCCGGACCGCTGACGCAGAGGGAGAAATTCGAAAGCGGCTCGGTGCCGAGGTTCTTGAGGCGCAGGACGTAGGAAAATTCCTTGCCGTCGGCCGGCGGGTTCCAAAGGGTTTCAAGCCGCAGGGCTTTCGGTCGCGGTGTGGACATGGTCACTCTTTCCTCTTGAAGGTCAGGCCTTTTGAAGGTTGCCTGTTGAAATCAGTTTTTGAGCGTTCCGGCGTTGGAAACGCCGAGTGCGCGTATGAAGTGGTTGGGACCAACCTGTTCGACGACCGTTGATTCAGGGCGGCTCAGCGAACGCACCTTTTCCGCCTGTTCGAGAAAACGCGCGCTTCCGCCGGTGACGAACGGCCTGCTGCCGTCAGGAACGGCCGAAAGCAGCAGCCGGGTGTAGGGATGGCTGGGATTGGAAAGAACCCTCTCGGTGTTCCCCCATTCGACCATCTGGCCGGCAAACATGACGACGATCTCCTCGGCCACATGCGCTGCCGTCGCGATATCGTGAGTGATGTAGAGCATGGCGAGATCGTTTTCACGCTTCACTCTGGCGAGCAGATCAAGAATGTCCTTGCGGATGGAAACATCGAGCATCGAGGTCGGTTCGTCGGCGACCAGCACGCTTGGTGCGACAGCAAGGGCGCGAGCGATGTTGACGCGCTGGCGCTGCCCTCCTGAAAGCTCGTGCGGGAATTTCTGCCGGGTCAGGCCGGGTTCCAGCCCGACGCTTGCCAGCAGGCGGGCAATCTCTTCGACAAGATCGGCCCTGGAGCTGCCCTGCCGGTGCAATTGCAGCGGCCGCGCCAGGTGATGGCTGACGGTGAAAGCCGGGTTGAGAGAGGAGAACGGATCCTGGAAGACCATCTGTACCTCGCGGCGGTATCGATGTTCGTCCTTCGCCTCGCCACGGGCGGTGAGTTCCTGCCCGTGGAAAAACAGCCTGCCTGCCGTCGGCTTGTCCAAGCGAGCGATGATACGGGCGCAGGTTGTCTTGCCGCAGCCGGATTCGCCGACGAGCGCCAGGGCCCGACCGGGAAAGAGTGAGAAGGACACGCCTTTCAGCGCGCGTACCGGGCCGAAATTGCGCGTGATGTCCTCGAGCCGGATCACGGCTTCGGAGATGACGGGATTAGCCTGCGCTTTCATGCCACGACTCCCGATAGATGCGGATTGCCGGGAAGCTGCGGAATGGCGTTCCAGAGCTTCCGCGTATATTCGTGCTTCGGCGCATGGGCGACCTGGCCGACATCACCCACTTCGACCAGTTCGCCCTTCAGCATGACGCCGATGCGCTGGCAGAGCTGCGCCATAAGATGCAGGTCATGGGTGATGAAGAGCACCGAGAAGCCGTAGGTTCGCTGCAGATCGACAACCTGCTCGAGAATCTCTCGCTGCACGACGACGTCGAGCGCCGTCGTCGGCTCGTC
This sequence comes from Rhizobium sp. Pop5, assembly GCF_024721175.1. Taxonomy (NCBI): domain Bacteria; kingdom Pseudomonadati; phylum Pseudomonadota; class Alphaproteobacteria; order Hyphomicrobiales; family Rhizobiaceae; genus Rhizobium; species Rhizobium sp. Pop5. Next base: position 290,628 of record NZ_CP099400.1, read on the forward strand.
CATGATGATGAGTTCGGGCCTCAGCGCCAGGCAGATGGCGATGACGATGCGCTGGCGCATGCCGCCGGAGAATTGGTGCGGGTAATCGCTGATGCGATGGGTAGGAATGCCGACGAGGCGGAACATGTCTTCGGCGCGAGCCCGGGATTCCTCGTGCGAGCAACCAGTGTGCCGACGCAGGACGTCATGGAACTGCGCCTCGACCCGCATCAGCGGGTTCAGCGAATTCATCGCGCTCTGGAAGACCATGCCGATGCGCTTCCAGCGAATTCTCTGCAGCTCGCGTTCGGGCAGCTTGAGCAGATCTTGGCCGTCCAGCCGGATGCTGCCGCCGCTGATCCAGGCCGGAGCCTTGGAAAGACGGGTGATGGCATAGGCGATCGTGCTCTTGCCGCAGCCGGATTCGCCTGCGAGCCCGAATATCTCGCCGCGGCCGATAGTGAAGGAGACGTCTTTGACGGCGCGGAATTCTCCCTTGTCGACGAGGTAATCGACGTTGAGCTTTTCGATCTCAAGCAGATTGTCGGTCATCGGCCCAGCTCCAGTTCCCTATTGCGGGCGCGGGTGAGGCGGAACCAGCGCGTCAGCGCCGGGCCGGAGCGAAGCTGCGGGTTGGCGATTTCGTCGAAGGTGAAGTTGAGAAGCGCAAGGCCAAGCCCCGTCAGCGCGATGCCAAGCGCCGGCACGCCGATATCCCACCATGCGCCGACCATGATCGCCGAAGAATTCTGGGCGTTGTAGAGCATTGTGCCCCAGGAGACTTTCAGCGGGTCGCCGAAGCCGAGATATTCGAGTGTCGTCTGGGCGACGATCGCATAGATGATGCTGCCAACGAGATTGATGCCGATCAGCGTCGTCAGGTTCGGCAGGATTTCCACGAAGATGATGCGCCAGGCCGGCTCGCCGATCATCTTGGAAGCAGTGACGAAATCACGATTGCGAAGCGCCATCGTCTGCGACCGCGTCATGCGGGCGCCCCAGGGCCAGGATGTCAACGCGATGATCGTCATGATCGTCATCGGCCCCACGGTGCCGGCAAACGAGGCGAGCAGGATCAGAAGCGGCATGTTCGGGACAACAAGTACTGCATTCGTCGCGAGATCGAGCGCCGCATCGGTCTTGCCTCCGGCATAGCCGGCGATGAGCCCGATCGCCGTGCCGAGAACGGTGATGGCAATGCCCGTGGCAAAACCGACGGAGAGAGAGCTGCGGGCGCCCCAGACGAACTGGCGATAGACGTCCCGGCCCATCTTCGTGGTGCCCATGACATGTTCGATCGACGGCGGTTGGTGCGAGCGTCCGACACGCGCTCCAGGCTCACCGGGCGCGATAACAGGCGCAAACAGCGCCATCAGCCACAGGGCAATAATAATGACGAGGCCGGCCAACGCTTTCTTCTGGCTGAGAACAGACCGTAATCCGAAACCCATTAGACCGCCTCCCGCAATCTGGGATCGACAAGGCCGTAGATGATGTCGACGAGGAAGTTGGCTCCGAGCGTTGCGAGCGTCATCAGCAGCAACTGGCCCTGGATGACTGGGTAGTCGCGGGCGACACTCGCGGTATAGAGCGTCAGTCCCAGTCCGGGATAGTTGAAAACGATCTCGGTGACGATCGAGCCGCCGAAGACGGCGCCGAGCATCAGCGCCAGGTTCGTCAAGACGGGAAGCATGGCATTGCGCGCGCCGTAGCCGAACATGACCGTGAGGTGGCTGAGCCCCTTGGCGCGGCCCATGGTCACGTAATCCTCGCCGAGCACCGAGATCATCGACGAGCGCATCGTCGTCTGGAATTCGCCGATCAGGAACGGCGAAAGCGTCAGCACCGGCAGGATCGCATGGACGAAGACGCTGCCTGCAAAAGTGAAGTTGAAGGCGGGATCGAGATTGGGGTCGTAGGCATAGCCCACAGGAAACCAGCGCAGCGAAACCGCGAAGACGAAAAGCGTCGTCAGCGCGACGATGACGGGCGGCACCGAAATCATGATCACCGAAAGCGGCGAGACGATCGTGTCGAAGCGCCCGCCGCGCCGCCAGGCCGAAACCGCACCCAGCACGACGCCGACGCAAAGCGAGAAGATGATCGCGGTCGTCACCAGGAAAACGGTCCAGATCGTCGAGCGTCCAAGGACCTGGACGACGGTCTGGGGGTAATATTTGACGGAGACGCCGAGATCGAGGGTCGCAAGCCCTTTGATATAATCGACGAATTGCCAAAGCATCGGCTGATCGACCGCGCCAAAGCGCGCCTTGATCGCCTCGATGGCGGCGGGTGTCGCCCGCGGGCCGAGCTGGGCAACCATGGCATCGACGGGACTCCCCGGCATCAGCCGGGGAAGAACGAAGTTCACAACGATGGCGAACACCAGGGCGACCGCATAGACGCCGAGGCGCCGGCTCGAAACGCGCATTTCCGCTCCCTCGTCAGATTCAGCTGGCCGGCTTAAGGCGCAGCAGATGCATCAGACGCATGCGGTTGTTGTCATGATCCTCGGGGTTCATGACGGGATCCTTGTCGGTGACCCAGCCGGTGAAGCGCTTGCTGGAGAACTGATACCAGGTCGGCCCGTTGAAGACGGGCACGACGGGGAAATCTTCGGCGACCAGCATCTGGATGTCGTTGAAGATCTTCTTGTGATCGTCGTCCGACGTCGCCTTCAGATACTGATCGAAGAGCGCATCCAGCTTCGGGTTCGAATAACGCGACGGCGCGCCGGTGATGCGCCCCCCATAGGCGGTCGACAGGTTCTGGTAATAGCCGCGGAACGGTGTTGCGCCGTCGGCGCGGGAGTTCATGACGACCTCGAAGCTGCCGTCGATGAGCTGCTTGCGCCATTGTTCATATTCCGGGGTAGCGACGGACGCATTGATGCCGGCGGCACGCAGTCCTTCGACGGCGATCTGCACCGCATCGATCCAGTCCGTCCAGCCGTTCGGAACGATGATCGGGAAGGCGATCGGTTTGCCGCTCGGTGTCGTACGGAAACCGTCGGCGCCCTTCTTGTAGCCGGCATCGTCGAGAACCTTGTTGGCCTTCTCGGTATCGAAGCCCATGAAGGCGTCCTTGTCGCCTTCTGCGTCCTTGTTGCGCCAGGTCTCGAAACGCGGTGGCAGGCCGGTCGCATGCTCGTTGACGACGGGATAGCCGAAACCGGCGATATCGACCATGGACTTGCGGTCCATGGCGAGACTGAAGGCATGGCGGAAGTTCAGGTCCTTGTAGGCTTCGAGGTTGCCGTCATTGCCGCTCTTGAAGTTCATCTGGAAAGCGACGGTTTCGGCCGGCGGCTGCCAGTAGCCGTTATGGTCGGAGTCGAGCCCGACGAAGGTCTTGTCGATCTGTGGAATGAAGGATCCGATCCAGTCCATGTTGCCTTCCGGGAGAATGGCAAGCATCTGATCGTTGCCCGAGATCTGCGGAAGCCTGAGGCAATCGACATGCAGCGAGGCAGCATCCCAGTAGTTCGGATTGCGGCACTGCTCATAGACCTGAGGGGTGAAGCGGCGCAGCTCCGTCATCGGACCGGACCCCACAGGCTTCTCGTTCTTGAAGGCGACCGGATCGGAAACATCCTTCCAGATATGTTCGGGAACGACGGCGAGATCCACAAGCGTTTCCGGAAAGTCGGAGTTCACGGCCTTGAGGTCGATCTTGACCTCGGTTGCCGACGGCGCCTCGACGGAGGCAACGGTCTCGCCAACGCCGACGGTATCGAGTGCTGCGTTCTTCAGCATCAGGTCGATCGTGTATTTCACGTCGGCTGCGGTCAGCGGTTGTCCGTCCGACCATTTCAAACCTGGTCGCAGCGTATAGGTGACCGATTTCATATCCTCCGAGAACTTATAGTCGGTCGCCAGGCGAAACACCGGCTTGCCGCCCTGCTCCGCATTGAAGATGACCAGCGGCTCGTAGATGAAATCCATCGTGCTTTGCCGGCGGCCGGCAAGGTCGAACGGATTGAAGTTCTGTACCCAGCTGGTCTGCTCCTCGATATGCATCGTCAGCACCGACTCTGCGGCCGCCTTGCCCGTCCCGAATGCGGCGAGCGCAGTCAGGGCGGTTGCCGTCGCCCAGCCTGAATGCACGGAAATGTCGCGGAAAACGCGCTTGCTCGATCTCATTTCAACGATCCCCTCGTTATTATTCTTGGAGTCAATCAAATTGATTTAATATTGATAGTCAGTTTCCTGCTGACCCGTCAATTACCGATCGCAAATTTCTGCTGCGCCCCTTGTCGCTCTTCCGCGGCTAATCGTACCAGGCAACGCAAACGGACCTGGGCGCTTAGAACGCCCGGACCATTCGCGGAAAGGCTGAAGCTGGCCTCCCCGGTCGGGCTCGGTCGCGTTGGTGATGGATTTGTGTCGGCAGACCCTATCGCTGCCGTCCTCATCCGAATTATGGTGTCGGCATCGACGAGGTCGCGGCCTGCCCTTCCCCTCGGGCAGCCGATCGATCTTGAATATTCGCATCGGGGCGGAAATGCCGCGCTCGCGGGATCATCGTATGCTGGAACGAACGGAGCCTGCCCGACGTCACGAAGCGCCCGCCATTGTCTGGCTCGGCTTTCTGGCCATGTGCGTCGGCATGTTCATGGCGATCCTCGACGTCCAGGTGGTGGCGACGTCGCTACCGACCATTCAGTCGGCGCTCGATATCGATCCCGATCAGATGAGCTGGATACAGACGGCCTATCTGATTGCCGAAGTTATCGCGATCCCGCTGACCGGCCTGCTGACGCGGCTTCTCACGATGCGGTGGCTGTTCGTGGTTGCCGTGGGCCTCTTCGTTGCTGCCTCCGCCGGCTGCGCGGCCAGCAGCAGCTTTGCGGAACTGGTGGCCTGGCGGGTGCTTCAGGGTTTTTCCGGAGGGACCCTGATCCCCTCGGTATTTTCAGCCGTGTTCATCCTCTTTCCCAACGAGCGGCAGGCGCTGGCGACGACGATCGGCGGCGTGCTCGCGGTGCTTGCGCCGACCGTCGGGCCGATCGTCGGCGGCTGGCTGACCGAGACCTACTCCTGGCACTGGCTGTTTCTGATCAATATCCTTCCGGGTATTGCCTCGGCCCTTGTCGCGGCGCGTTTCCTGCCGCGGCAGGCGATCGATCCGACCGAACTCCGGCATCTCGACGCCCTGTCGCTGCTGCTGATGGCGGCCGCGTTGACGGCGCTGGAACTCAGCCTGAAGGAGGCGCCGACGAGCGGCTGGATCTCGACCTATGTCCTGAGCCTGCTTGCGACCTGCCTTGCGTCGGGAGGCGCCTTCATAGCACGAACGCTTCGCCGGCGCCGGCCTATCGTCGATCTCGGCAATTTCGGCGACCGGAACTTTCTCGTCGGCTCAATTTTGAGCTTCGTCCTCGGCATAGGCCTTTTCGGCTCGGTCTATCTCATGCCGGTCTTTCTCGCTTTTATCAGGGGACATAACGCCCTTGAGATTGGCGTCACTATGCTGGTCACCGGCATCGCTCAGCTGATTACCGCGCCGATCGCGGTGGCGCTGGAGAAGCGCATGGATGCGCGGCTGCTGTCGGCTGCCGGTTTTACCCTGTTTGCGATCGGCGTCGGAATGAGCGCGTTTCAGGATCCCCGTTCTGATTACGATGCGATGTTCTGGCCGCAGATCGTGCGCGGCGTCGCCATCATGTTCTGCCTGCTGCCGCCGACGCGGCTGGCGCTCGGCACGCTTCCGCCGGATCGTATTCCCGATGCCAGCGGTCTTTTCAACCTGATGCGCAACCTTGGCGGGGCAATCGGCATCGCCCTGATCGACACCATCATCTATACGCGCTCGGAGCCGCTGGGGCAGAACCTCTGGGCTCGTCTCCAGGCCGGCGACGCCGCGGCCGCGGCATTCGTCGGTGCGCCTCTCCAGGCCATATCGGGACATAGCGGCAGCTTCGATGCGGATACGACGGCAATGCTCGATCCGCTGGTCCAGACGGCGGCAAGCGTTCAGGCCATCAACGAAGCCTGGATGGTCGTCGCCGTCCTGACCGGCTGCGCCCTGCTCTCCGTGCCCTTCGCCAGGCGGCCGGCGGCATAGAGCGGCTACCTGTTGCCGGAGATATCAATCAGATACAGAAACGTCGATCCATCGACCGGTTCCTTGGCCACCGTAGATATCAACGTCAATCCATACGTTTCCACGCACGATCATATTGGCGGCCTCTCGCGTCATCGTTCCGTTCTGAAGCATCTGCTCCAGAGCTTGGCGATTTGCCGGATCGGCGAAGAACGAGTCTGATTGATCGTCAGAATCGCGCACATGGTACTTATGAAAATTCGCCCGGTCTTGTCGGATGATCTGCCACGGCTGGGTAAGCCGATCCCCGTTTGAATTGTAAAGATCAGCATCGCCGATATACGCGCGATAGCTCTCGATCAAGTGGTTGCTGTGGGTGGCCTGGACTCTCGCTTGAGCGTGCGCTGTTCCCGCCACAATGACTGAGCTGAACAGAATCGATAATAATTTTCGCATGTTGCCCTCTCTCAAATGAGAGGGTCTTACCTAGAGTCACGCCAATTCGCCAAGCAAAAAGCGTCTTGTTGAAAACAACCGTCATAGCGAGGCTTCATCGTGTGAAGGAACCGCTGGCGGCCGCCAAGGTTTAGCCTTGTGAAGCCATCATCGGATATGAGTTCAATGGGAAACGTATCGAACTCGTTCACCAGCACAGGTGGCTCGCAGACTATCGTGTCGCGGCCATCATTGCCTACGGGGGGATTTCAGCATGAATACCGAGACGATTATTTTCCAAGAGAGCGGCTGGGTTCCGAACAACCCGCGCCTTCCCGTATTGCTTTACCGGGATGTTTTTGCCGACGGTGGACCTCGTGATTTCGAAGGTCGCTTCGCGGCAAATGGTTGGACTGGTATCTGGACAAATGGTGTCTTCGACTATCAGCATTACCACTCCGGTGCCCATGAAGTGCTGGGAATTGCGCGTGGTAGCGCCACACTCTTGATCGGCGGCCCCGGCGGTCAACCGCTGCAGGTGGCAGCGGGAGACTGCTTGGTACTTCCTGCCGGGACCGGGCACCAAAATCTCGGCTGCACGTCGGACTTTCAGGTAATCGGCGCATATCCCAAGGGACAGCATGCAGACATTCAGACTTCGGCTGCTTCAAGCGAAATGCTGACGAAAATCTCGTCAGTACTCCTGCCCGATACCGATCCCGTTCAAGGACGGTCGGGACTTCTCATCGAGAAATGGCGGTAGTTATTCAGGCCCCGGGACCGATTTCACGGCGATGTTCAGGTTGCGAGACTAGCCTGGCCTTAGGTGCTGATGGTCAGCCGCCCGTTGACTGGTCGCCCTGCGATCCCTGGCCTTCTCAGGCGGAAATTCCACCTAAAATTCTAATGAGGGAAATCAAAGTGATATATTTTGCTTTCCGCTTCGCTTTGGTTGAATCAGTTTCGCTTTAGAGCAGTGTTTGGTACGTTCTAATTTGAGTTCGTCACCTGTGACAGATTGCCGATCGCCGGTAGGATTTCTCTCAATCTTTTTGCGTCATCCTCCAATTCCCCTTGAAGCCAATCGACGAGATTTCAATGGCCCTGGACCTGAAGCGCAGTTTGCAAATGCCCCGACGTGAAGAGCTTGGCTTGTTCACGATCAGCAACGGTTCCGGCCTGTCGATTTCGGCCTTGCCGAACGGCACGCTGTTTGCCATCGAATATGCCGACGACAAGGGATCGGTACAGATCAATCAGATCCAGGGCTCGCCCCTCTTTGGCGGCATTGGCCGCCTTTATCTGCGCATCGGCGGTGCTGCGCCTGAGGTCGTCGAGATCGTCGGCCCGCGCGCCAATGGCAGCTTCGGGCGGGATGCAACGAGCTTCTCCTGGAGCGGCAAAACAGGCGATATCGGCTATAACGTCCGCCTCGAGCTTCATCCTTCCGAAACGGCGTGGTTCTGGCGCGCCTCGATCCGGCATCTGAAGAAGGGGGCGCTTCCGGCCGACTTGGTGCTGGTCCAGGATGTCGGCATCGGCGACCGCGGCTTCCTGATGAACAGCGAAGCCTATGCCTCGCAATATGTCGATCACCACATCGCCGATCATAAGACATTCGGTGCTGTCGTGATGAACCGGCAAAATCTCAAGCAGGCGGGGGGCCGTAATCCCTGGCTCGCGCAAGGCTGCCTCGACGGCGCAGCTGCCTATGCCACGGATGCGATCCAGCTGGTGCAGGCGAAAGACCGCATCGGCGACCTGCTGGTCGGTCCTTTCGGTGCCAGCCTGCCGAGCGAACGGCGGCAGCAGGAGACGGCATGTCCCGCCATTCAATCGAAAACGTTCTCGGTTTCGGCAGACGGCGCGAGCGCGACCTTCTTTGCGCTGTTCGTCGCCGATCATCCCGAAGCGTCGAACGATGCCGACCTTTCGCGGCTTGATGGGCTTGCGACCACGGAAGGTGCCGGTGGCGATGTCGATGAAGCTGCACCGGTTCGCAGCCTGCTGCAGGATGCCGCCCTGCTCGCGGCCGAGCCGTTCGATAAAAAGGCGATCGCCCGGCTTTATCCGGAACGGAGCCTGGAAGAACGCGCCGGCGGAAAGCTTCTTTCCTTTTTCGTGCCGGATGGTGCGTTAAACCGCCACATCGTTCTCAGCGAAAAGGAGCTCCTGGTGGCGCGCCGCCACGGAGCGATCGTGCGCAGCGGCCAGAACATGCTGCTCGATGATTCCACGCTTGCCGCGACCTGCTGGATGCAGGGCATTTTCGCCGCGCAGCTGACGATCGGCAATACCTCCTTTCACAAGCTCTTTTCCGTATCCCGCGACCCCTACAATCTGATGCGCGCCTGCGGGCTGCGCATCATGGCCGATCTCGGCGCAGGCTGGCAGCTTCTGGCGGTGCCGTCGGCCTTCGAAATGGGGCTCAGCGATTGCCGCTGGATCTATCGTTGCGCCGATCGCACAATCACCGTTGCAGCCGCCGCTTCCGGCGAGGATGCGGCGATGCAATGGACCGTCGAGGTCGAGGGCAAGCCTTGCCGCTTCCTGGTGTTCGGCCATGTCATCCTTGGCGAGCGCGAATATGATGCGGGCGGCCGGATCGAGTTCGATACGTCAGGCAAGCGCATCCGCTTCCTGCCTGACCCGGCCTGGCTATGGGGCGAGCGTTATCCCGATGCCAGCTACTGGTTGGTGAGTTCGACCCCCGATATAATCGAGGAAATCGGCGGCGACGAACTGCTCTACACAAACGGCGTTTCCCGCAACGGTGCCTACGTGGCGTTTCGATCCCGGCCGACGCAGGCTCTCTCCTTCGCGGTCGTCGGCTCGATGACCGATGCGGCGGAGGCCGAGCGCCTGGCGCAACGCTATGAGGCCGGCGTCACCGTTGAGGCCATGCTGGCTCCGG